>JBDRNU010000015.1:0-160888 GCA_043810775.1 archaeon
GGCGCATTTAATTTTATTTCCAAATAGTTAAATTAGATTTGATTTTAAAAGAAGAAAAAATTATACAATCTGCTCAAGGAAACTTTCGCTGTCAAGCTCTATTGATGTTTCTCCGCTGTAAGCATTACTTCTAACATAGCTACTAAACTCCCTTAGTGGCTGGCTTGGTTTTAATACAGCTGCTCTTTCCTCTTTTTCTTCTTGCCTATAAAGGCGTATGTGGATAGGAATCCCCATGTGCAATTATTATTCTACTAAACACGCATTTATAAATGTTATTAGCATAGTTTTTTAAACTAAGTTTAAATTCTATTTTTAATCAAAATGACTGAAGAAACTAAAAAAAACTGGCATGATAAACACTATAAAAAGCTCTTGATTTTGCCAGCAGCAGTTTTAATTATAGCACTTATTTACTTATTTGTATTTTATCAGGCAAATGGAGATATTATGAAAAAAGATATCTCCCTGACAGGAGGAACTTCTATAACTGTCCAGTCTGAAACTGATATTCTTCAGCTTAAGGCAGACCTATCCTCACAACTGCCAGGCCTGACTGTAAGGGAAATCTCAGACCTAAGAACAGGCAAACAGCTCGCTTTCATTGTAGAAACTTCATTAGACTCAGCCCAGTCAAAATCAATTTTAGAAGAATATCTGGGCTTTGAGCTGACAGAAGAAAATTCAAGCACAGAATTTACTGGTTCAACCCTAAGCTCATCTTTTTATAAGCAGCTAAGACTAGCCATTATAGTATCTTTTATTCTAATGTCCTTTGTAGTTTTTATAATTTTCAGAACTTTTATTCCAAGTATAGCAGTAATTTTTGCAGCATTTTCAGATATAGTTATCTCCCTAGCCATAGTGAATCTTATGGGTGTGAATATATCTTCAGCAGGAATAGTTGCTTTTTTAATGCTTATTGGTTATAGTGTAGACTCTGATATCTTGCTTACAACAAGAGCAATTAGAAGTAGAGATTCTACACTAAACTCAAGGCTTCTTTCTGCATTTAAAACAGGCCTGACAATGACTCTAACCTCTTTAGCAGCAGTTCTTGTTTCCTTATTCATAGTTTCACAACTTTCTGAAACTCTTACCCAGATTTTTATGATAATCTCAATAGGGTTAATAATAGATATATTCGTAACCTATCTTGGAAATTTAGGAATAATTAAATGGTATGCTGAGAAAAAAAGACTCTAAAATGGTAAAACTCTCATTTAGGCTCTGGATATTAATAATAGCTTTAGCTCTTTCTCTTTTAGCAATTGCTCCCTGGCAGTATTTTAATACAGGAGTAATGATTAAAACTGTTGATAGAAACACTACATCTTATGAAGAGGGTCTTCGTCCTGGAATGGTTATTATTGGAGTCAATAACCAGCCAGTTGAAACAATTATAGATTATACTGTTGCCCTAAATGAAATATTTCCTAATAATTCCTTATTGCTGAATAAAACTAAACTCACTATTCAAACAACTGATTCAACATTTGTACTTTTTATAGACCAGCCGCCTAAAATTACAGTAGGCAATCAGCCGCGTTCAAAAATCAAAACTGGTTTAGACTTGCAGGGAGGAGCTCGTGCTTTAGTGGCTCCTGAAGAGGATTTGTCTGCTGCAGAAATGTCAGATTTAATTGCTGTTACAAGCAATAGGCTGAATGTATTTGGAATTTCAGATGTAGTAATACGTCCAGTTGCAGATTTGGGTGGCAATAATTATATGCTAATAGAAGTTGCAGGAGCAACTCCTTCTGATTTAGAAGAGCTTGTAGCCAAGCAGGGCAAATTTGAAGCAAAAATAGGAAATGAAACAGCTTTTATAGGTGGTAATAAAGATATTACTTCAGTATGTAGAAATGATGCTTCTTGTGCAGGAATTGAAAGCTGCTATGCCATTGAGGGTGCAGAGCTTTGCAGGTTTAGATTTACTATTTATTTAAGCGAGCAGGCAGCCAAAAGACATGCAGACATAACATCCAAGCTTGGAGTAAATACAACTGAATCAGGCAGATATCTTGACAAGAAACTAGAGTTATTTATTGATGACACTCTAGTTGATTCTCTTTATATATCTGAGGATTTACAAGGGCAAGTCACAACTCAAATATCTATTCAAGGTTCTGGTTCAGGCAGTACTCGGGAAGAAGCTTTTAATGCAGCTTTAAAAGATATGAATCACCTTCAGACAGTATTAATTACAGGAAGCTTGCCATTCAAGCTAGAAATTGTCAAGCTAGACTCTATTTCACCTGTTCTTGGAAGAAGCTTTATCCAGTATTTACTTTTTGCAGGCATTGCCTCTATTTTAGTTGTTGCACTTATTGTTCTTGTCAGATATAGAAATATCAAATCCTCACTTGCCTTAATTTTGACAAGCTTTTCAGAAATATTTATTATCTTAGGATTTGCTGCTTTTGTTTCTTGGAATCTTGACTTGCCTTCAATTGCAGGAATTCTTATTGCAATTGGTACAGGAGTAGACCAGCAGATTATAATTTTAGATGAGTCTCGTATAGGTAGAGAAAAATATAGTATAGTTGAAAGAATGAAAAGAGCCTTGTTTGTAATTGTAGGAGTTTATTTCACAGCACTGGCCTCTTTGCTTCCAATATACTGGGCAGGTGCAGGGCTATTAAGGGGTTTTGCTTTTACTACTATAGTTGGAGTAACTATTGGAGTATTAATAACTAGACCTGCTTTCGCTGATATAATCAAGAAAATTGAATCTAGCTGATTGGATTTTTAATAAATAATAGGTTGTCAGGCATATGATAGTAAAAATATTAGGCGCACTTGATATACTAGCAGCAATATTTGTCTGGATTTTCGTATTTTTTAATTTAGGCTCTTCACTATTATTGCTAGTTGGCTTTTATCTTCTTATAAAAGGATCTGTATTCCTAATAAGCCTGGACATACTAAGTCTTGGAGATATATTTGCAAGCCTAATAATCTTTGCAGCTCTAAACTGGCATCTTCCCAAGGTTCTTGGAATACTAGTCATTCTCTATCTATTAATTAAAGGGGCAATGAGCTTGTTATAAGAAGATGTATCCTAAATGGCATATTTTAATTGGAGCAGTATTTTTCTTATTTTTAATTCCTTTTATTGGAGCACTTTCAGCTCTGATTGTCTATTTAGCTTCAGTTTTAATTGATTTTGACCACTATACTGTATATGTTTATAGGAAAAAAGGATTAAGCTTGAAAAAAGCATATAATTTTTATATGAAATTTGAAAAATATAAAAAATCAGGTAAAAAAGGAATCAAACTTCCTCTAAATGTTCTTCATACTCTTGAATTCACAATAATCTTGGGAATACTCTCTTTTTTTAATTACTATATATTGCTTATATTTGTAGGATTTTTATTTCACTCTCTTGTTGATTTGATTTATATGACTGTTAAGGACTATACAGGGCTAAGGGAATATTTCTTTTTTAGATGGCTGAAAAATAGGAAAAACAAGAATTATGTTTAGCTATTCCATTTATCAAAAATATATTTTATCTCTTCAAGATTAGTAATTAGCTTGTCTGGCTTTGCTTCTTTTAATCTCTTTGTTGAATAATAACCATCTGTAATTGCAACTGTTCTTACCTTCAAACTTTTTCCAATTTCAACCTCTTCAGGAGCATCGCCAACAATTATAACTTTTCCAGGATCATACCCTCTTTGTTCTAAATAATCCTTCATTTTATCCCCCTTATTTCTGGCTTTAAATGAGGCGCCTTTTTCAGAATTAGCAATTAATAAATCTATATTTTCCTCTAATCCCAATCTCTCTAGCTGAAATTCAATTCCAGCCACAGTATGATTGCTTAATATTGAGGTTTCAGCCCCTCTTTTTTGTATATACTCTAAAACACATTTTGCATGCCTTCTGGTTCTGCACCCTTTAGCCCTTTTTTCATAAAACTCATGAAATGTTTTTGTCATCTCTTCATGCACTTCTTCTTGTTTTTTTATAGGTATTCCATGCTTCTTGTAAAATTCCCAGGAAGGAATAATAAAGGTATCTCTGAATGTTTTAAAGCTGATTGGCTTTCCTCCAAATTTCTTTAGAACCTCATTATCAGTTTCCCAGCATGCATGAGCATCTGCAAGCAAAGTGCCGTTCCAGTCAAAAACAACTGCCTGTATATTCCCCATAATTTCTTTCTTTTTAAGTGGTTTAAATAGATTTCCCTTATTCACAATAATATTTAAATAACTTTAATAAAAGTGTGATAATTATTTGGAGTTTTCAAAACAAATAAGTTTTTATAATATATTTTAGACTGGATATTATGAAACAACAAAAGAAAAAACATGATATGGGTAAATGGCCTATACCTGCTTGTTTATTTATGGGTATTGGTATTGGTTTACTTTTAGTAGATGAATTTCCCACAGCAATCATCGCATTTGCCTTAATCGGATTTGGATTGGGCCTTTTAATAACCTACTTAAAGGAGAGAGAAAAATGAAATACAGAGTACACAAATTAGATATTAAAATTGTTAGAGAATCTGATAGATTAGAAAATTTCCTTAACAATTTAAAAGGAGAAGTTGTAGCAATAATTCCGGATGTAAAATCATTCTTTTTATTTTATGGAGCAAAAGTAAATTCTATTCTTATTGTTGAAAAAATTAAAAAATGAAAAAACAAATAAACTATCAGGCATTTTTTGCAGTGGGAATTATTTTTTTCGGTGTGGGAATTACATTTTTTTCTTCAGTCAATAAAGGATTAGGAGCTGCATTTATTACTTTAGGAATAGTATATATGGTAATTGGAGGAAAAAATAAAAATAAATGGCCAAAAAAGTAAATAAAAAACCAAAAAAAGAATCTTGGATTATAGGACCTTATCCTTGGTTATTATCTGCTGTTGCTTTTTTATTTCCCAGTATTAATTATTTTATTAAAGGAGATATAGTTGGGGGCACAATATTTTTAATCTCTGGTCTATTATTTTTTATAAATTTTCTAGGAAGATTTAAATCTAATAAATGAAAATTAAACATTACATTTTCCCTAAAATATTCTCATGCTTTAACCAGAATATTTAAATAATCACTAAAGTAAGCTAGGGTATGACTAGGGGAATGTTAAGTATAGTTGTTCCAGTGTATAATGAGCAGGGAAATGTTAACCAGCTTTATTTTGAGATAAAAGAGGTTTTATCTGGTTTAGTTGCCAATAAGTCAATAAAAAACTTTGAAGTAATTTTTGTAAATGACGGCTCTCGAGATAGCACTCAGCAAGTTCTTGAATCTTTAAAGAAAACTGAAAAAGCAAACCTAAAAATTATTCAGTTCAGAAAAAACTTTGGTCAGACTCCAGCGCTAAAAGCCGGCTTTAAGCACTCAAAAGGGGAGTTAATTGTAACAATGGACGGCGACTTGCAAAATAACCCTCGCGACATTCCTCGTTTAATTGAAAAACTTGAGCAAGGATATGATGTAGTGTCAGGCTGGCGTCATAACCGAAAAGATAAATTCTCGAAGCGTATATTTTCAAAAATAATTAATAATTTAAGAAGGAATATGATTGGAGACAATCTTCATGACTATGGCTGTTCCCTGAAAATATATAAAAAAGAGTGTTTAAAAGATTTGGAATTATTTGGAGAGCTGCACAGATATATTACGGCTTATCTATATATTAAGGGATATAAAATAGGCGAAGTAATAGTAAATCATCGCCCCAGAAAATCAGGAACAACAAAATATAAATTTGGAAGAGGAATAAACGGATTGCTTGACTTATTTTATCTAAAATTCTGGGCATCTTATTCTCACAGGCCCTTGCATTTTTTCGGCAGAATAGGGTTTTATTTATGGTTAGCTTCTTTTTTAATTTTAGTTGAGCAAATAATAAAAGCATATATTATCCAAGCACTTGAGCTAGGTCCCTTGTTAGTTCTTGCTTCTACTCTTGGAATTTTAGGACTGTTGTTCATTATATTTGGATTTCTGTCTGAAATGATTTCAAGAAACTACTTTCAACAGCAAGAAATATACTCTATTAAAAAAATACTATAATTTGACATGTGTGGAATAATTGGTTTTAATTGGCAGGATAAGCCTCTTTTAAGAAAGGCTTTAAAGAAGATATATCATCGTGGTCCTGATGACTCTGGAACCTATGAGGATAAATATATCTCTCTTGGGCACAGAAGACTTTCAATAATGGACCTGTCAAAAGCAGGAAAACAGCCAATGAGCAATGAAGATGAAACCTTGTGGATTGTTTTTAATGGTGAGATTTATAATTTTCAGGAGTTAAAAGCTGAGTTAAAAAATAAGCACACATTTAAATCAAATTCAGATACTGAAATTCTTCTTCATTTGTATGAAGAGTATGGCTTTGAAATGCTTTCTAAGCTTCAAGGCATGTTTGCCTTTGCAATATATGATTCAAAAAAAAAGGAACTGTTTATTGCAAGAGATAGAGTTGGAATAAAACCCTTATATTATTATAAAGAAGGCAAGAAATTTATTTTCGCTTCTGAAATTAAAGCTATCTTACAAGAAAAATCAATTAAAAGAGAGGTTAATTCAGATGCACTATCCTCTTTTTTGACATTTAGGGCAAATACTCTGGAAAATTCCATGTTTAAAGGCATAAAAAAACTTATGCCATCTCACTTTTTAATTTATAATCTAAAAGCAAATAAATTCAAGATAAGCAAATACTGGATCCTTAATTTCAGCAATAAAAAAATTAATCCCGAAAAAGAGTTAATTATTTTGTTAAACGATGCAGTGAAATCAAGATTAATGTCAGATGTCCCTTATGGATCCTATCTTTCAGGAGGAGTTGATTCTGGAACACTAGTTTCTTTAATGGGGCGGTTTTCTTCTCAGCCAATAAAGACATTCTCAGTAGGCTTTGAGCAAGAACAGCACTCTGAAGCAGAAGAAGCAAGATTTATTGCTGAGAATCTTGAAACAGACCACCACGAGCTTTTAATTAAAGAAGATTCTGTAAAAAATCTACCTTCTATTATTTATCATGCCGACGAACCAGTGTCAGACCCCACCTCAATTCCGCTTTACCTTCTTTCTAAATACACTAAAAAATACTGCACAGTTATTCTAACTGGTGAGGGTTCTGATGAGCTTTTCGCAGGATATCCCCAGTATAAATTCATGAAAATCCACCATTCTTTAATTAGAAAAATCCCCAATCCACTAAGAGCAGCCTTGCCTGTTTTAGTTAAATCCTCCCCAAATTTCATTATTGATAAAGTATTTAAATTTTCATCAGCTCTAGGAGATAAAGGCATTCAAAGATTCTCTAATTTTGTAAATTCAGATAATTATTCCAGCCAATATTTAAATCAAATATCAATATTTAATGAAGAAGAACAGTCTGAGCTCCTCAACCAAAAAATAAATCTTTACGAGAAATATAGGCAAATTTATTTTAAGAATATAACTTCTGATAAACTTCTTACAGCATGCCAGTATTTTGACTTTAGCGAGCCTCTTGTTGATGACTTGCTAATGAAAGTTGATAAAAATACCATGGCTTTTGCAATTGAAGGAAGAGTTCCATTTTTAGATTACAGAATAGTTGAACTAGCAGCAAAAATTCCATCAAGTCTTAAGCTTAGAGGATTTACAAAAGACAAATTTATACTAAGAAAGTCAGTAAAAGGATTAATTCCCGAACAAACCAGAAATCGACCAAAAAAACACTTTTTTGTGCCAATTGATAGCTGGTTTAAGCATGAGTTATCTACATTAAGGTCAGAACTTCTTTCAAAACAATATATTAATAAACAGAAAATATTTAACTACAATTATATAGAAAAAGTTAACAAAAATTTTAGCAAATCAAGACTGTTTTATTCAAGACAGCTTTGGAGCTTAATTGTTTTTCAAATCTGGTATAAGCAGTTTATAGAAAATGAAAAAATCCAAGTTTAAACTAGAAAACCCCTACTTTTTCTTACTTATAGCTTTAGTTCTTATTTTAATGACTTTTTCAACAAAATATTATGGATCAGCGGATATTGGAGATTATGCAGACACTGCAAAATTTTTTGCAGAAAAATATCCTGCTGACATACGTTCATCACACTCATATCTTTATGGTTTTATTCACTCTTCGTTTGTTTATCTCACCAATAGCTTTGTAGCTTTTAAGATTTCAAGTTTAATCTTTTTATTTCTTACTGTTTTTTCAGTTTATCTAATTACTAATAAAAATAAGCGAGCCGCATGGCTAATGATTCTTGCTCCAATAGTATGGTATATGGCTCCATGGATTAATCCTCTTCAGCTTGCAGGACTTTTATTGCTATGGTCTTTTTATTTCATTGATAAATACCAGGATTCTGGAAAAGTATCCTACTTGTTTTATTCAGGATTACTACTGGGGCTAGGGTGGGCTTTTTGGGATACTATATTATTTTTTGGATTTTTTTTAGCCATTGTTTATTTATATGATAAAAAGCTGATTAATTTTGCTTATTATTCAGCATTTGTGCTTCTAGGATTACTTCCACGATTAATTCTCGATCAGCTAATTTTTAATTTTGCTTTTTACTCAATTTTAAAGAGCTTTTTCGGAACACTAGCTAATCTTTCTGGAGGAATTTATCTAGGTCAGGGGCACTCTTCACTTAATATTTTCAGCCTGATTTCCTTATTTTTAGCTATTCCACTTATGTACTGGACACTTTATAAGCCATCTAATTTTAAAAAATATAAAAGAGAAATAGTTTTCTTATCACTTTGCTTGATGCTTATCTTATTTAATCCCCAGATAAGGTATATTATCTCAATTGCACCAATAATGATTCTGCTCCTATCAAAACAAATAACTAAAAAGCAGTTTAAAATCCAGGTGATTTTTTCAATTATAGTTTTAATTCTTTTTATCTCGCCTTATATTATTCAAACTAAATACTCTGTTGATGAAACTTATTATGATGCTGATTTTCAATATATTCTAAGTAGTAAATTCCTAGTTAATATAAATAATGGCTCAGTTTCTGATAGAGTTTTAAGTGATATTAATTTAATTGCGAATGATTTTCCAAATGAAACTTTTATTGTTGGGAATAATCCTGATTCTTACCAGACTCTTGCCCATTTATATTGGGGTTATCAGATTACAGAGTTAGTAAGTATCCAAGACTATAATTCTTTTACTGAAAATAATTCTATTTTATTTGAAAAGACATTCATGCCTATTCCAAACATACAGGATAGGAGAGTCATATGGATTACAGGAGGCATGAAAAGAAATGAAAATGATTCTACTAAGTTTCAAAATATTTCACTGGCTATCAGCTTTCAAGAGCCTCTTGAGATTGATAATTTCAGACTATTAAAAAAATACCAAGTCTTGTCACTATATGAAGAAAAATAAAACTGAAAATAAAGAGCTAAATAAGTCATTGAATCTCTTAGCAAAGTCCTCTGTAATTGTATTTATAGGAATTTTTTTATCCAAACTTCTAGCTTATATATATAGAATTATCATTGCAAGATATTTTGGCCCAGAAGTTTATGGAATTTTTTCCCTTGCACTGATGATTGTAGGATGGTTTACTATTTTTTCTGCCCTAGGTTTGTCTGAAGGAATTGTAAGGTATATCTCCTTATATCGTGGCGAAGGCAATAAAAATAAAATTAGATACATCTTTAGATATACGCTGAAATTTCTTGTTGTTTCAGGTATTATATCTGGAGTTTTATTATTTATCTTAGCTGATTTTATTTCAGTAAATATTTTCAGGAATATTGAGTTGTCAGTTTTTTTGAAATTTTTCAGTATCTCGATACCTTTCAGTATATTATCTTATATTTTCTTGTCTTATTTAAGAGCATATGAAGAAATTGGGTGGTACTCATTTATTTATAATATAGTTCAAAATGCAACAAAAGTGCTTTTTATAGCATTGTTGATATTTATTGGTTTGAAAAGCGACTCAATTATTTTCTCTTATGTTCTAGGAATGGTTTTCATGTTTTTATTTTCATATTTTGTATGTAAGTACAAGCTACCAGAGATATTCTTTCCTGTAAAGCTAAGTATCCAAGATAAAAAAATAGTATCTAAGAAGCTCCTTGATTACTCAATTCCAATAATGTTTTTTGGAGTGGTTTATATAGTCTTTACTTGGATTGATTCATTTTCTATTGGATTCTTTAAGGGTGCTCTTGAAGTAGGATATTATAATGCTGCTGTTCCAATAGCACTTTTAATCTCATTAGCTCCGGAGCTGTTTTTCCAGCTTTTTTTCCCTTTAATAACTAAGGAGTACTCCAAGAAAAATCTCAATATAATTAAAGAGCTAAGCAAGCAGGTAGCAAAGTGGGTGTTTATTCTTAATTTACCTTTATTTATTTTAATTTTCTTATTTCCTGGAGCTGCCATAAATATTTTATTTGGCCCAGAATATTTAGTTGCTATAGATGCCTTAAGAATACTCTCAATTAGCACTTTATTTGCAAGTGTTTTTCTTGTATCTCATCAGCTAGTTTCAATGACTGGAAGGTCAAAACTTATTTTATTAAATATAATTCTAGCTTCCTTGATAAATATAGTCTTAAATTACTTTTTAGTTCCAATGCAAAAAATACTTTTTTTAGAAAATAGCACAGGTATAACTGGTGCAGCATTATCAACTATGATTTCCATAATATTCCTCAATACCTTATTCTTTTTGCAAGCAAGGCACTACTTGTCTATTGTGCCTTTAAGAAGGAAAATGATAAATATAATAGTCGCAGCAATTATTCCTACAATTCTTCTTATGTATTTTAGAAAGTTAGTTGAAATTAAATTTTTATCCCTTATTATCCTTTCAGTTTTCTTTATTTTAACATATCTAGTTCTAATCTTTTTAACAAGAAGCCTAGATAAAAATGATTTCCTAGTATTAAAATCACTAAATCCACTAGTTTTAAAAAAATGAAAAAAGCCAAGCTTACTGGAAGGAATATTATCATTCAGGACTTAATTAATCTTATTCCTAAGGAACTAAGGTTAAGATTTAATCCAGACAGGTATGCTGTTGAAAAGTTTGTTGTTCAAGCCTCTAAGAAAACAAAAAAAGACTCTAAAATCCTGGATGCAGGAGCTGGACTCTCTCCTTACAAATGTTTTTTTAATCATACAAAATATGAGGCAGCAGATTTTAATAATAATTTTGGAAACCTTGATTTTATATGCTCCCTTGATAAGATTCCAAAAAAAGAGGGCTATTATGATGCAGTTATTTGCACAGAAGTATTAGAGCATGTTCCTAATCCTCAGGAAGTGGTTAACGAATTTTACCGAGTATTAAAAGTAGGGGGCAAGTTGTTTTTGACAGTTCCTCAGGGAAGGGCAATTCACCAAGAGCCCCATAACTATTTTTACTTTACAAAGTATGGCTTGAACTTAATTCTTAAAAATACTAATTTCAAGAATATTAAAATCCAGCCCAAAGGAGGGTATTTCAAATTTCTTGGAGATGCAATTCGTTTTAATAATATACTTAACCAATACAAAAAATACTGGTTTATTTACTATCCTTTATTCATTATTGAAAGAGTAATATCTATGATTATAATATTTATATTATTTCACCTGGATTTTTTGGACAAAGAAAAAAAATGGACATCTGGTTATCTAGCAGAGTCAATAAAATAATTATCTAGTATTTTTCCCAAGATAGCTTTTTCTGATTATTCCTTCAATAGTGCCAAAATACCTAGCAATCATAAATAATATCATCATCCCTAATAATCTAAAGCTACTATTTTTATAGCACCTCTCAAGTGCCAGCAATGGAATCACAGCAGGAGAAGCAATAATTAATACAATTGGCGATATATACTTGATTATTTGTGCTTTAAACCACCAGCTTTCTAGTGAAGCACCTATCCATCTGCTCTGCTTGTATACTTCCTTGAATGTTTCAGGATTTTTATGATAGCATGTGGTATTTTTTGCTACAACAGGCCCTTCCTTGTGCTTAAACCACAAAGTTAGGTCATCTGCATATCCATATCTGGAATCAAATCCTCCAAGCTCAAGAAACTTATCTTTTCTTATTGCCCTAAAAGCAGTTTTAAGTTTGCCCCCATTTAAGTCAACCTTTCTCCTATCTATTCTTACCTTTCCCCAGCATCTGCTCCAGATATTTTCTGGATTTTCTACAACTTCATAATCATGGGTGGTTCCAACTATTTTTTTATTATCTAATATTGGCTTAATTAAGTTTTTAATATAGTTTTTATCAAAAGTCATGTCAGAATCTGCAAAAGCAAGAATCTTCCCTTTTGCATTTTTTGCCCCAAGATTTCTTGCCTCACCAGGTCCTTTGTGATTTTGCCTCAATAACCTAATATTCTCAAATTTCTTTATTTTATTTATAGTATTATCACTAGAGCCATCATCCACAATTATAATCTCAATATTTTTATAACTCTGTTTTCTCAGGCTTTCTATAGCTTTTGGAATATCTTTTTCCTCGTTATAAGTAGGAATTACAACTGAAACTTTTGTGTTTTTCATTATTTAGAAAACTTTTTCTAACTTATAAAGCTAACTAACCAAAAATTTATAAACCTTATTTTTTCGGCTGTATTATGGATCCAGCCAAAGTAGAAGTTCATAAAATTAGTACACAAGACATGGAAGAAGCTTTTGATAAAGGAAGAATTTTAGTTCGTTCTAATGGGTCTGTTCCTGACTATACATCACTAAATCAGATAAGCTTAATTGCACTTGTTACAGGATATTCCTTAAGTGTTAATGGGTGCCTGTTAGTCATAGATATTATTTACAGTCAACGCCCAGAACTAGTTACTTCTTGGAGAGATAATGATATAAGAACTGGTGCACACCATATAAAACAAGCTAAATTTGATTTCGACAGTCTAGAAACTATGGAGAGGTTTCCCTCTTTTCATTATCTTAGGTTAATGTACCAGATTATTGATCCTCCTTTAAGAAATTAACAAAAAAATTCTTTAATAGAGCTAATCACTTTATCTTGCTGTTCTTGAGTCATTTCAGGATACAAAGGAATAGAAACAATTTCTTCTGCAAGTTTTTCTGCAACAGGATAAGCCTCATTTTCATACTCTTTTAAGTATATAGGCTGCTTATTCAATGTAATAGGATAGTATATCTGGGAAGCAATCTCTTTTTGTGCAAGATTTTCTATTAATTCATTCCTCTTGCCATTTAAAACTCTAATTGTATACATATATGGTGCTTGGTTTATTGCTTCATTTGATTTAAAAAAACCCAATTCTTTTATTTCTTTTAGTTGGTTATTATATATTTCAGCTAGATTTTTTCTTTTTTCAATCCACTGATTCAAATATTTTAATTTTGCGCTTAAAATAGCAGCTTGCAATGCATGCATCCTGAAATTTCCCCCTTCATAAGTATGTTCATATTTAGTTTCCCTACCGTGGTTTACAAACATCTTCATTTTTTTTGCAAGCTCTTCATTATCTGTAACAATGCATCCAGCATCGCCATATGCTCCCAATGTCTTTCCTGGAAAAAAGCTAAAGCATCCAATATCACTTACAGGAACTTTCTTTCCAGTATATTCTGAGCCATGCGCCTGACAGCAGTCCTCAACTATTTTTAAATTATTCTTCTGCGCAATTTCAATTATTCTTTCCATATTGCAGACATTTCCATATAAGTGCACTGGAATTATTGCCTTGGTTTTAGCTGTAATTTTCCCCTCAATTTTATCTGCATTAATTAAACCAGTATTTTCATCAATATCCACAAATACTGATCTGGCATTGACTGCCTTAATTTGGCTTGCTGTTGCAATAAAACTATTAGGAACTGTAATAACCTCATCTCCTTCTTTTATATCTAAAATCTTTAGTGCCACAAATAATGCACTAGTTCCACTGCTTGTGCCTATGCAGTGATTCTTTCCCAAGTATTGTGCAAAACTCTTTTCAAATTCTTCAAGAAACTCGCCCTGAATAAAAGCTGAGCTTTCTATTACCTTTTTAACTGCAGAATCAATATCTTCTTTTATACTATAATACTGGGCATTTAAATCAACCATTGGAATTTTCATTTATAGCCCACCTCTTCAGATTTTTTAATAAATCTGGCTGGATTTCCAGTCCAAATCTCTCCATCTGGAACATCTCTAGTTACAACGCTCCCAGCTCCAACTAATGCATTTTTCCCAACTCTTACTCCTGGAAGAATAATGGAATTTGCCCCTATTTTTGCTTCTTCTTCTATAATTGGTCCTTTTAAATTATCTTTTACTTCAGGATAACTAGGATATTTTGCATTAGTCAAGCAAACTTTAGGACCTAACCAGCATCCTTTTTTCAATATTGAAAATTCAGGTACAAAAACATCAGAATGAATTCTTACATTATCTTCAATCTTAACATGATGTTCAACAATAGAGTGAGTTCCAATTGAAACATTATCTCCTATATCATTATTATCTCTTATATTAACTTTATGCCCTGTCTGAAAGTTAGTTCCAATTTTATTTCCTCCATAAATAACAGTGTGGCTTCTTATTTTACAATTATCCCCTATAATTATCTCTTTTTCTCCACCTATAATGCAAAATTCTTCAATTATGCAATTTTCACCTAACTTTACATTATTAAAAATTTTAGTAGTAGTTATCATCTTCATTGCTAATTTCATCAAGTCTAACCTCTTTATTTTCTTTTGCGCTTTTTAGCATTGCAACTATTAATCTCAAGGTTTCCTTAGCATCATCTCCTGAAATTTTTTCAGGAACGCCCTTATGTATGCACTCTACAACTTCCTGCAGCAATGGAAGATGCCCATATCCATATACATTTGGAGGATTAGTAATAGTATGTACAATTTCAGCATCTTCTGGCAAAGTTTCACTAAACTGCCAAATATCCATTTTATTCATTGCAAATCCTCCTATCTCAACACTTCCTCTTTCTCCCAAAACACTTATTGAGCCTTTCAAGTCTTTTGGAAAAGTACAGGTTGTTCCCTCATAAGTTCCAATTGCTCCATTTTTAAATTTCAAGACAGCAACAGCAGAATCTTCTGTTTCAATCTTGTGAGCGAATGTATCTTTTTTGCAAAAAACACTCTCAACATCTCCAACCAGCCACCTAAGCATGTCAGTATGATGCGCTGTCTGATTCATTAAAACTCCCCCATCTTGTAAAATAGTGCCTCTCCACTCATCCTGGTCATAATACTGCTGGTTTCTGCTCCAGCGTATTGTTGTATTAGCAATATATATTTTGCCAAACCTCCCCACTTCAATTGCTTTTTTTAAATGCATAATCGGAGGATTATACCTGTTCTGCTTAACAATAAACAGCTTAACATTATTTTCCTTGCAAGCCTTTATCATCTCTGTAGCATCTTTCATAGTTAGTGCTATTGGTTTTTCACAAACAATATGTTTGTCAGCTTTAGCTGCTTTAACAGTCATTTCAGCATGCATCCCTGTAGGGGCGCATATATTTACAACCTCAATTTCAGGGTTTCTAAGCATTTCATCATAGTCAAAATAGCACTTGCACTGGCAGTCTTTGGCTACCTCAATAGCTCTGCTTTCCTTTGTGTCACAAACAGCCACAATTTTAGCTTTTGGAATCTGCTTTAGTGAGCTAATATGCTTTCCAGAAACTCTTCCACATCCAACTATTGCAAAGTTAACCATGGCTCTATCTTGCAACCTTAATATAAAAACATTATTATAATATATAACAATACTTAAAAGAACAAAATTATACTTTTGGTAATGATTCAAAAAATAAATAAAATCCCTCTTCTCAGAGAATCAAAAAACATTGCAAAGGATATCCTAGAAATGTTTCTTAAGACTAGTTTTGGAAATAAGATATTTTTTAAGTATATTCATAAAAAGTACTCTTCTTATAGCAATAAACCTAATTTTATAAGAATAGAAACAACCAATTTTTGCAATTCAAAATGTACTTTTTGCCCACATAAGTCAATGAAGCGAAAAAAAGGAGTAATAGCAGAAAATTTATTTAAAGCAGTAATTGACCAAGCTGCAGACTGGCGAGTAAAGGAGGTTCATTTGCAAAATTTTGGCGAGCCTCTTATGGATAAAAATCTTGGAAAAAGAATAAAATACGCCAAATCAAAGAATATTCCTAAAGTAGTCCTGTTCACAAATGCAAGTTTGTTAAGTGATAAAAAATCTCAGGAAATAATACAGTCAGGCCTTGATACTTTATTTATCTCATTTGAAGGATATAGTAAAGAAATATACAATAGCTCTAGAATAGGTTTAGATTATGATAAGGTCTCATCAAATATTAAAAATTTTTATTATCTAAAAAGAAAATTAAATACAAAAAATCCTCAACTAATCTTAAATGTAGTTTATGAAAAAAAATACAAAAAAATAGCTAAAAAATTCAAGAAAGAATGGATTAAGTATTATGATGGAATAGTCTTTCAACAGTTGCATAATTGGGGTAAAGGAAATCTAAAGGCGAAATTTAATATAAAGACTTTTTGCACTGAGCCCTGGAATTATATGACTATTAACTGGAATGGTGATGTTGTATTTTGTTGCTTGGATTATGAAGGATTTGTTCCAGTTGGTAATGCAAAAAATGAGCCCTTAAAAAAAATCTGGAACAATGAAAAATATAGCCTACTTAGGAAAAGTATTTTACAAGGCAAGCTTTCTAATATAGGATTATGCAAAAATTGCTCAGTCCCATATATTTCTAAGCATCACTATTATAATTGTCTAATTAGCAAGATAAATTAGCAAAGTATTTAAAAACTTATACTCATAAAGCTAAACTATAAAATGTCAAGACTAGAGTCAGAAATAAAAAAAGCAGGTAACCGGTTTAAAGGGTACTATGCTTTCTATCACCAAAAAACCAAGCTCAAGAACAAGCCCAGAATCATTAACATAGAGCTGACAAATTCCTGCAATTCAAACTGTATTTACTGTCCAAGAGACAAAATGAAAAGAAAAAAAGGCCTTATGAAAAAAGAAACTCTCTCACTAATTCTTGTTAAATATTCTCACCTAATGGAAAGTGTTTGCATATCTCATCATGGGGAATCACTTCTTCATCCTCAAATTGCGGAGTTTATTAAAATGTTTAAAGACAAAGGAGTTTATGTGACTTTAACAACAAATGCCACCATCCTAAACAGGAATCTTTCAGAAAAAATTATTCTTGCCGAACTAGATTCAATTGTTTTTAGCATAGAAGGAATAGACAAGAAATTGTACGAGAAAATAAGAAGAGGCTCAGATTTTGAAAAAACAAAAAAAAATGTTATGGATTTTCTAAGTCTTAAAAATAAATTAAAGAGTAATATCAGTGTTGAGATTAGGGGAACAGATATGGACCTCACCAGGCCTGAACTTTCTAAATTTAAAAAATACTGGGGAAGCCTTCCTGGTGTAAATCGTGTGCATATTGACTCTTTTAATTCATGGGCTGGCCAGGTTGACAGAAAAGCTTTTGTTAAGTCAGATTATAATCGCGGAATTGTTGGTGAAGGAGAAACGTGCATTCAGCCGTGGTTTTCACTGATTATATTATGGGATGGAAGCGTGGTTCCTTGCAATAATTATGAAGGAGCGCCTTTTGGAAATATCTTGAACCAGGATTTGTTAAAAATCTGGAACAACGAAAAATATCAAAATCTTAGATATAACCTGTCAAAAGGCAATAAAAAAACTCTTGATTATTGCGGAACATGTGACCACAAGCTTGAAGGCCTGCCTTTAAATGGAAAAAGAGATAAATATTTCCCCTTCAGCCTAAACACTCTGGATATTATTGCAAAATACTTGTTTAAAAAAATAAAATGAAAGATAAATTAAAAAAAATAAGGATTTGGAAAAACAAATACAAGGCAATTAAGAATTTCAATCAGTCAAAAGTTGTGCTGGATAATGTGCCTATTTTTTCCTATATTGAAACAACTAATATGTGTAATTTGCATTGTGCTTTCTGCCCTAGGGAAACTGTTAAGAGAAAACAAGGACTTATGAAAAAAGAGGATTTTGAAGCTATTGTTAAGAAAGTTCACCCATATATGTTAAGTGCTTCACTATTTTATCATGGTGAACCTCTGCTTAATAAAAATCTCCCTTATTTTGTGAGTCTGTTAAATAAATATGGGATTAAATCTGCAATTACTACAAATGCTCTAGCTTTAACTGAAGATATGTCTAGGAAATTGCTAAAATCCAAGCTTTATAATATTCATTTTAGTTTTGATGGTATTAATAAGGAAATATATGAGAAAATAAGAAGAGGCTCAAATTTTGAAATTGTCCAGAAGAACATACTTGATTTTTTAAGATTAAAAAGAGAACTGAAAAGCAAAGTAAGGGTGATAATAAGAATAACTGAAATGAATCTTACACGAGATAAAATTCCTGCATTTATTAAGAAATGGTCTTCTATGCCGGGAGTAGATTATGTTCAAATTGACCCCTTACATGACTGGGCAGGCCAGATAGACAGCAAGCAATTTGTTCAAAACCTCAACAAAAAAATTGTGAGAGAGTCCTCTTATTGCATTCTTCCGTGGTTAGGTATGGATATTTTGTATAATGGTGATGTTTTTCCTTGTTGCATGTATGAAGGAGAGCCCTACGGAAATATCCTTACAGATGACATCAAGAATATTTGGAATAATAAAAGATTTGTAAATCTAAGAAAAATGATACTAAAAGGCAAAAACAACGTGCCCTTTTGTAAGGACTGCACACTTAATTCAGCTGGTGACTATTTTAGTGGAAAGCAGGATAAATATTTCCCATTTAGCCTAAATACCCTGAAAATTATTTCAGGAGTTGCCAAAAGAAAAGTAAAACTAAACAAGCCAGCACTATTTTCAAAGGAAATTAAGAATGTATAGCTTCTAGGTAAACTTTTTCAACACTATTTGAAATCTCTTTCCAAGTACATCCTTTTACAGCTTTTATTATTTTCTCTTTATTCCATTTTTTATTAAGAGCTATTGATATTTTTTCAGCTAATTGCTTAGGGTTTTTTGGTTCTACCAAATATCCTGTATCTTTACTTACAAATTCTGGTATTCCTCCAACCGCACTACATACACAAGGCAGTCCACAGCTTAAAGCTTCTATTAGAGAAACAGGGAGCCCTTCGCTTAAACTGGGCATTACATATAAGTCACTTGAATTTAGCCAAAAAGGAAGCTCTTCATGCTTAACTTTGCCAAGAAAACTGATTTTTTTATTTACATTTAAACTCTTCCCGAGTTTTTCAAGTTCTTGCAGTAGTGGGCCTGAGCCAGCCATTAGTAAATGAAAATCTTCTTTCAAATAACTTAAAGATTTTATTAAATACTTATGCCCTTTTATTTCATCCAGTGAGCCAACACAAATAATTATCTTCTTTTTTAAATTAAGTTTTAGCTTTTTTCTTAAACTAGTTTTACTCATGATTCTGAATATAGATTCATCATACCCATTAGGAATAACTTGCACTTTCTTGTTAACTTTCATTTCATTTTTAATTATTTCTCGGTTTTTCTTGCTCACAGCAATGATAAAATCAGCCTTCCTCATAGTCTTACTAGATTGAGCCATTTTTTTCTTAGTTGACTGCTCTTTGTATACATCAAAACCATGGGCAGTTATAATAAGAGGTCTTGGATAAATCTTTTTCACATTTAATGCCATAGTTCCGCAAGGATACGCAAAATGAGCATGAATTAAACTAAAATTAAGTTTATTTTTTTTAATAACTTTTTTTATAGCCCTGGCAGCAAAATATATTTTTAGACTATTGAAAATTTTAGGTATAAATATAGGATATCTAGCATAAAAAATTCTTGCATTAGGCATTTCATAATTTTCACACGATGTTTGGTATTGATATTTTGAAAATATTTTATATTTTGTCAAGAATTTTGGGAAAAATGGTTTAGGAACAATAATATAAACATAAAACTTATCTGACAACCCTTTTAACTGTTCTTTTATAAATATTCCATTTATAAATTTGTTGTCTTTATCAGGAAAATTATTTGTAATTAACAAAACATTTTTTCTCATAAGTCTAAAATCTACCAAAGATATTTAAATATTTATTTACTCTAGTCTCAATGGCTGAATCTAAGGGATACTATAAAAAGCTTTGGGGCAAATCCTCTCATAATTTAGTTGTAGATGAACTAGCTAGGTTAAGTTTGATAGAGGTTTTTATCAAAAAAATCAGCAAAAACAAAATAAAAATCCTTGATTTAGGTTGTGGAAGAGGTTGGCTAACCAAAGAGCTCTCAAAATATGGTGAAGCAGAAGGTGCAGACCAGTGCATAGAGCAAGCTAATAAATTATACCCTGAAATTAATTTTTTTGAATTTAACATATCTAAAAATAAGATTAAAAGCAAGTATGATTTAATTGTAAGCAGTGAAGTAATTGAGCATCTTTCTCAAAAAGACCAGAAAAAATTTATTAAAATAATAAACAATTCACTAACTAGTACTGGCTGTCTCATATTGACAACTCCCAACAAGAAGAAAGCAGACAAATTACTCAAGGTTCTTAACGACTATGAAAAACAACCTCTTGAAAACTACTTATCCTTCCAGGATTTGAAGAGTTTATTAAAAGAAAACTTTAGCATTATTGATTTTAGAACTGCTATGTTTTTTCCAATAATTTTTAGAAAATATAAATCACTAAGCTTAGTTTATGGTTTATTTTATATCAAACTTAGACTTTATAAAATAATTGATAGGATTTTTAACAAATCTCATTTAGGGCTTTATAACTTGATTTTAGCAAGAAAAACAACTAAATCCTCACTTTCTCCCCTTCAATAAATATCTTATGCCATATCTGGAAGCTCAAGATTCCAGTAATAATATTAATTTTTTCATTGCTCTCTTTACTTCCCTTTAATAATCTTGCAGTATATCTTTCACTAAATAAATCCTGCTTTTTTATTTCCTTGCTGTCCAGCAACTGGCAGGCAACATCATATAAATATTCATTATACCAGTATCTTAATGGCGCTGTAAAGCCGTATTTTTTTCTTTTAATAACCTCCTTAGGCAGGATATTTTTCATTGTTTTTCTCAATAAAAACTTTTTTTCAAAAAAGTTAATTTTATATTTTGAAGGCAAAATTGATGCAAAATCAAGCATCTCATTATCTAAAAAAGGCACCCTGGATTCTATTGAGTGAGCCATTGATATTTTATCGTCGCTTAGCAGGAAATTGTTGGCAAGAAGTAGCTTAAAATCCATTTTTGTTGCATTTTGAACAGCATCATATTCTCTCGAGGAATAATCAAAATACTTTTTATAGTCAAATTTATCTTGCTTTAAATTCTCTGAAAATATTTTTTTGTTTTTTATATTGTTTAAATTCTGGTTAACTACCTGCAAATACTCTTCACAGAAATCATTTTCTGAATCTAGTATATTTTTCAAGTATCTTGCTCCTCTTTTTCCTTTTTCTGGAACTAAGCTGCTTTTTGAAAGCGAGTTTAATAAGCTTGAATTTAGCTTATTTTTGTAAATTCTTTTGATAAAATATTTTTCATTTAAAACCTTTAAAATAAGCTGCTGTCTGTATCCTCCTAAAAGCTCATCAGAGCCATTGCCATTTAGTATGACTTTTACGCTTTTACTTGCTTCTTTTGCCATATAGTGCAAAGGCACAACAGCCATAGCAGTTAGTGGGGCATCCTGATGCCACACTAACTCTGGGATAATCTTCACACCTTCCTGCCCAACGACAATTTCCTTATGCTCTGTGCTGAATTTTTGAGAAACTTGCCTAGCATACTCTAATTCATTTATAACCTCACCTGAATCAAAGCCCACAGAAAAAGTCCTCACCTTGTCACTATATCTAGACATACCTGCAACAATACTGCTTGAATCTATTCCTCCTGAAAGATAAGCCCCAATTGGCACGTCACTTATCATCTGTGCTTTTACAGAGCTATAAAACCTTTTTTCAAGCTCTTTTTCCCAGTTAATCTCTCCACTTTTTGTAAAATTTAAATCCCAGTATTTCTCAAGTTTAAGCTTATTATCTTTATAAACACCAAAATAACCAGGCGGCAATTGTTTTACATTTTTAATCATAGTTAAAGGAGCAGGCGAATAACTCCCTGAAATAAAATAACTATAAAATCCCTCTAAGTCAATTTCCCTCTTTATTTCAGGATATTCAAGTATAGCCTTAATTTCAGAAGCAAAAAGCAATTTCTTGCCTTCTTGATAATAATATAATGGTTTTACTCCCACCCTGTCTCTTGCAATAAACAGTTCCTTTTTTTTTGAATCATATATTGCAAAAGCAAAAATACCATTGAACTTTTCCAAGCAGCTTGAACCATACTCTTCATAACTATGGATTATAACCTCTGTGTCAGAGTCACTTTTAAATTTATGGCCTTTTTCCTCTAACTCTTGTCTTAAATTTGCGAAGTTATAAATCTCGCCATTAAAAACAATCCACAAGGTTTCATCTTCGTTGCTCATTGGCTGTTTTCCTGCTTTTGACAAGTCAATTATTGCCAGTCTTCTGTGCCCAAGTTCAATATTTTTATCAGAATAATATCCGCAGTCATCTGGTCCCCTATGCACAAGTATATTATTCATTTTTCTCACTAGTTTTTTATCACCAAATCCTAAAATTCCTACAATCCCGCACATTTTTAAAAATAAAACTCATTATTTATTAAAGAAATATATTTTTCTGCTATCTCTTCCCAGCTATAAACTTTGAGCTTTGAAACATTATTTTTAATATCTTCTCTTAATTTCCTATTATTTATAAGTTCCTTAATCCCCTCTCTAAAATTATCAGTAAGATAGGCATTTTTTTTATGTTCAAATAAGTAAGATTTTCTTCCAGCCCTGCATAAAATAATCTTTCTCTTATACACATATTCTGAAGCTTTTAGCGAGCTGTCTTGGTCTTGCGTATCAACACAAATATCTACAGCATTTAGATATTCAACAACTTTTGCCCGTGGCATTTTCCCAAGAAGATGAACATTTTCAGGAAGTTTGGCATTTTCTATATTCTTATCTGTCACTCCTCCAACCAGTATCAAATCACATTTAAGGCCTTTCACAGCTTCAATTAGTTCCCTAACTCGCTTGTACCTAGAAATCTCTCCAACATATAGAATCTTAATCTTATTTTTTCCAGGAAGGTTTGCTTTTTTAGAAATATCTATCTCTTTTGCAACTCCATGCGGAATAACAACGCATTTTTTCCCAACATTTTCGCAAATAGACTTAAGATAAGGGCTTGGAGTTGTAATTAAGTCAGCAAAGCTTACTCCTAGATATTCCAACGCACCAACTTTGCCAATTCCATATTTTTTACCCATAGATTCAGTATAATAGTCATTCCAGTCCAGTATTACTGGTTTTTTGATTAATTTTATTTTTTTAAAAAATCCTACAACAGCAGCTATTAATCCTGTAGTAATCACTATATCTGGTTTAAAAGCCAGGTAATCATAGTAAAATCTCCAGGAATTTTCTTTAAAATTATATTTCAGTTTATGGCCTTTTTTTATCAGATTATAAGGCAGGTGATATCCTCTTCCACTATCATTTTTATAGTTCTCTTTCCTGTTTAAAGTCACGAACTGCACTTTCATGAATGCATTTAATTATAAGAATATAAAAGCTTATATTTACTCAATTATAATCATCGAATGTATCCCTAATTATCTTATCCCATTTATATCTCTCTGAGTTTTTTCTGATGTCTTTCTTTTTCCAAATTAAAACCTCTTTTAATGCTTTCTCAATGTCCTTGCTGCTTTTTGGACTTATAATTAATCCCTCCCTCCCATTTTCCATCATCTTACTAACTCCTCCAACATTTGTAGCTATTACTTTCAAGTTCTTTGCAATTGCCTCCATTAGAGTTACAGGTGCTCCTTCTGTATAGCTAGGCAAGACAAAAACATCGCAAGCATCAAAATAAAGAAATTTTTCCTTACCATATACTGCCCCAACAAATCTGATATTTTTGATATTATTTTCTTCTGTAAATTTCTTATACCTCTCAATACTCCCTTCACCGATTAACAATAAATTAACACTCTCGCCAAGGCTTTTCATTGCTTCAACAAGTTCAAGCACTCCTTTGTTTTTGCTTATTCTGCCTATATAAAGCACATATTTTTTGTTTTTTTCAAATCCAAGTTTTTTTCTTGCCTTAATTTTATCACCTTTTTTAAAAAATTCATCATCAATACCCATTGTCTGGAATTTTATCTTAGAATTTGGGGCAGTTCTTTTCAAATAACTAATTTCTTCATTGCTTAGAGCATAGAATACCTCAACTTTTCTCAAAAAATTATTTTCAATTGCCTGCATTATAAGTATGGCTGGCAAGAAGAAAAAAAGTTTCTTAAATTTTCCCAAGTTTTTAAAAGGACTTCTTCCACCATGATGCTGTGCAATAATTTTAAATCCATTTTTCTTTAAAAATAATATAAGGTATGCTTGCCAGGAATGATATTCATGTATATGGAGTATTAGTTTCTTCTTTTCTATTTTTGCTTTTATAATTTCCTTTTTCAAGGCTTTTATCATCTGTATTGAAATATCCATTCCGTGCCTCAAGGAAAATGTTGAAGGAAAAATTCTAAACTTAATATTTTCATAATTTCTTGTTTTTTCTTTTTTGTATTTTCTTTCAGGAGTCCAGCACTCAACTTCTATTTTAGGGTAGAATTTTTTAAGCTGATAAGCAACTTGAGCATACCATCCTCTAAAAATATCCTGTTCATAGTTTTCCATTGCAAAAGAATGCGAACTTGAACTGATTTGAATTATTTTAAAGTTCATTTTCTGTATTTGAATTTATAACTAAACTCTCCAATTGGTTTCATAACTATTTTTTCCAGCTTTCTAGATATCTTAAATAAAATAAGAGATAAATTGCTTAAAATCAAAAAACCACTATAGACTATAAATATAGAAAAAGGATTTTTGAACCTTCTCTTAACTAAAACTTTCAAATTCCATTTTCCCATTATCCTGTAAAGCTTGTCAATCTCTCTATAAACTTCTTTACTTAGATTAAAAAAATTATTTTCAAGCTGTTCCCAGAAAACATGGTAATAAAGCATAAAAAAAGGATGATAATCTTCACTAAAAACTGGTTTTTTTGTAAGCCACCATTTTTCAAAATCATACTTCTTAGCATATTCTTCATATATCTCTGTATTTGGCATTGGCTGCAAAATCCCCCCACAAAATCCTTGTGTTACATACTTTCTAATTCTTCTGACATATTTCTGAAGGTTTTGAATATCCTTTACACTATCCCATGGAAAACCAGTCAAAATATTAACACCTACTCTAATATCTTCATCATAGCACCACTTGAGTATATTATCAACATGCTTCACATACCATTCTGGGTTGCTTGTTTTTTTCATTTTTATCAAGGATTCAGGGATGCAGCTTTCAACACCAAGACTCATCATTACACATCCTGCATTTTTCATTTTTGAAATTATTTCTTTATCCAAGAAGTCTATTCTTGTAGCGCACACCCATTCAATTGGCAAGCTCTCTCTAATAAATAAATCACATAATTCTAATAGTCTTGGCTTGTTTATTGTAAAAGCATCATCTATAAAATTAATATGATTAATTCCGTATTTTTTATGCAAGTGCTTTACTTCTTCAAAAACATTTTTAGCAGATCTATATCTGAACTTTCTTCCAAATAAAGAGTGATAACAATAAGTGCATCTTCCAGGACAGCCTCTGCTTGATAATATTCCACCAAAATTATTAATTTCACTCTTAATCTTAATATAGTCACTTTTTCTGAAAACATCTTTGTCTGGCATAGGAAGCTTATCCAAATTAAATATAGCCTCTTCTTCAGTTTTCTTTATTTTACCTTTTTCTTTGTAAACTAAATTTTTTATCTTATCAAACTTCTCACCTTTAGAAATAGCTTTTATTAGTTCAGCAAAAGAAACCTCTCCTTCTCCCACATAAGCTATATCTATGCTATTTTCAAGCGCTTCCTCTGGATAAATAGTTACATGAGGTCCTCCAGCAATAATTATTTTACAATAAGGTCTAATCTCTTTAATTAATTCATAAGAATACTTAACATAATTTGTGAATATGCTTATACCCACAATAATTGGCTTTTCTTTTTTTACAAGTTCAACAATGTCTTTTATAGTCTTAGTATTATACTGAGCATTCAAGTTTTCCACCATTACATCAAATCCGTTTTTTTTAGCAATAGCTCCCAGATATGCAAATGCCATTGGCGGTGAAGGGTCTTTCCATCCACTGCCTGCTCGTAAAAATAATATTTTTTCCTTAGTCATTTTCCTTTATTAAAGTATCATAAAGCGCACAATAATATTTATAAACATTCCTAACAGACTAAACTTATTAAATTTTTATTAATCAAAAATGCCTTCAATACCCTTAACACATAAACTAAAGCTATTTTCCAACTATATAGTTACTGGCAAGCTCAAGGAAATTTATAATATATTCTGGGTATATACTTTTTGGTGGAATCATAGCCTCTCAGCATTTTTATTAAACAAGTTTCTTCCTAAATTAGGAATAGATATGCCTCCTTTATTTTTAGAAATAGAGCATACCACCGTCTGTAGTTTCAGATGCAAGATTTGTGAGCATACTTACTGGAAAGAAGAGTCTAAAAATATGTCTTTTTCTCAGTTTAAGCACATTTTTGACCAGTTTAAACGCCCTAAATGGATAGGGCTTACAGGAATTGGTTCCTCATACCTAAATCCTGATTTTCATAAAATTGTTCGCTATTGTAAATCAAAAGGCACAATTGTCGAGCTAATGGACCATTTTGCACATTTTAAAAATGAAGCTCAAATTCGTGAATTACTTGAAATCGGGCCTGACTTTCAATTTGTCTCAATGTACGGAGCAACTAAAAAAACCTCTGACAGCATATGTATTGGGAGTGACTTTGATAAAGTTATAAAAAATATAAAGTCTTTTGTTAAGCTAAAAAAACAAATGAGCAAGAGATTTCCAATACTAAATTTTCATTTTATTGTAACCAGGCAGTCTAAGGATGAAATATTCCAGTTTTTAGACTTTGTCAAATCCCTAAATACAGAAATAGGGGAAGTTTTAGTAACCCCTATGCTTCATGATTTCAAGGAAGCTAAAGGGTATGCTGTCAAACTTGATGAGCAGTATATAACTAAAGTAAGGCAAAAAGCCAAAAAATTAGGTATTGCTACAACTATTAATCTAACAGCAATGGCAGAAGCAGAAGGCCTTTCAAGAAAGCCTAAATTTAGCTATTGCAAGGAGTATATTATGCCATTTGTTTTTGTTACAGGGCATGTAAGCCCCTGCTGTGGCATTAATGAAGCCAATGAACGCGAGTTGCTTAAGAAAAACTCTCCTGGCAACTTATTTGAAAAAAATCTTTATGATATATGGTATTCTCCACAATATAAAAGAATAAGAACAATGATAAGAAAAGACAAATGCCCTAAAGAATGTACTTTATGTCCTGCTTATGAATAATTATTTGTATTTTTTCCAAGCTTTTTTATAAGATTCAATCATTTTCTCTGCATAATTTTCCCAAGTCAAATTCTTTTTAATAAAAATCCTGTTTTTTTCAGCTTGTTTTTTATACTCTTTCTGATTTTCATAGATCTCAAGTATAGCTTTATCATACTCTTTAGTAACAATCCCTAAATTATTTTTCTTAATTATGGGTGAGCTTCCCATATCACTTGAAACAATAATAGGAATTCCTGCAGATAACATTTCAAAAGGAGCAATCCATCCTCCCTGCTTACCAATTGGAAATAAACCTATATCTGCTACTTTATAGAGATTTCTTAATTTATCCCTTTCCCCAAACATAATAATATATTTAACATATTTTTCAAGTTTTTTTTCTTTGATATATTCATCAAGTTGTTTCTTATATTCTGGATCTTCTTTTCCAGTAAGAACTAATAAAATATTTGGGATCTTATCTTTAATTTTTTCAACAGCCTTTATACTTGCCATCTGGTTTTTTATTCCAGATATCTGCCCTGATTGCATTACTATGAATTTTCCTTTAAGACCATAGTCTTTTATGGCTTTTTGACGATCTCCTTTTGAGAAAAAATCATAATTAACTCCACAATAAACTACTGTTGAGTCTCTTCCATACCTTTGAAAGGCTCTTTTTTTATTAAATTCATCTAATACACAAATTTCATCCATACTTTTTCTAATCATAAACCAATCTGCTAAGATTCTTAATTTATTTAGCCCTTTTAAAAACAATCCAGCATCAGGCTTACTCCATAAATTTGGGGGCTGGTTCATAAACCAAACAGTGGGTTTTCTTCTTGGCCATAAAGTCCACGTAACTGGAAAATCATGAAAATTAATAATATCATAATTATCTTTTATTTCTTTTAGTTTCTTCCTAAAGACTTTAATTGCCTTAAAAATATCTCGCATATTTTTATATCCAGGAGGCCTTAAATCTATATCATGATATGGTGTGATGATTTCGGTATTAATTAAATCATTTTCAACTTTTCTAGATTTAGACAAAGCAAGAATATCATTTTTTATACCTCTTTTTGTAAGCCAATTTGCTAGTTCAACTATTAATAATTCTGCTCCCCCATAATACTTCATCTGATTATGCACAATCAAAACTTTTGGATTGTTTTTCTTAATCATATCTTTAGCTAAGTCATAATCTTCTTTTATATTAACATTAACATAATCTTTTGTAATAGGATATACATATACTTTTTTGGCATCATCTATTGCTACTTGAATCATATCTACCATTTCTTTTTGTCCACGATAAGCATTAATGGGAGTTCTTTCTAGGTAATCTAAGATCTCATTTTTGAAAATACAATGACCTGTCCCTTTTATATTATTAATTTTAACTTTAGGTTTTTCTATCATTCTAAAAGCTCTTCCTTTTTCATTAACCATCGCAGAATAAGTTTTTCTTATACTTAGTCTATCTTCTTCAAATATAATTCCACAAATAGCAAAAAGATCTTCATCTCTAAATTTTTTAACCATTTCTTTTATTTTAGCATCTACAACAATCTCATCACCCAACATTAGAATAAAATCATCATTGCCAATAGCTTTTCTCGCAGTCTCAATAGCATCTACTAATCCTTTTTTTGCAAGAGCTTTAATTGAAAATCCTTCTTTAATATAAGTAATCTTTACTCCTTTATACTCCTTTCCTAAAGCTTTCATTATCTGCTCTTGTTTATAACAAACAGTAATTAATATCTCACTTACTCCAGCTTCAATTGCTTGATCAAGATTATACTCAATTAATGGCTTTTCATATATTTTTACTAAACTCTTGCTTTGATCTTTAGTAAAATCATTCAACCTAGAGCCCCTTCCACCAGCCAAAATAAGTGCTTTCATTCATTTTCTCCCTCACCCCTTGTTTTGATAAGAATCTTCTGAGTATTTAAATAGTTTACGTTAAAGCTTTATTTCTTTACATTATATAAATGTTTAAAAAAACTGTTTCTAGCTAGTAGTATGAAAATTACCCTAATATCAACATCAACTTATCCTTCTGACCAGGGTATAAGGACAATATCATCTGTCTTAAAAAAGCAAGGATATCATGTGAAAACTGTTTTTATGACCTTAAGTGAAGATTATAACAGAAATTATTCGCTCTCTGAATTGCAACAACTAGCTAAATTATGCACTGGAAGCAGTTTTATAGGTATCAGCTCATTTGCCTCAACATCTAAAAGAGCGGCCAAAATCATCACTTTTCTCAGAAAAAAAACAAAAATACCTTTAATTTATGGTGGAGTTCATGCAACAATTTCTCCTGAAGATTGTATAAAACATTCAGATATTGTATGTGTTGGTGAAGGTGAACAAGCAGTAGTAGAATTTGCAAAAGCAATAGAAAAAAGCAAGAAAATTTCCCGCATAAAAAATCTATGGATAAAGCTTCCTAGTGGTGAGATTAAGAAAAATCCAGTAAGACCTTTAATTGATAACTTAGACAGCTTACCTCTTCCAGACTATAATACTCAAGACCATTTTATTTTAAAAAGAGGAAAAATCAAAAAACTCCAGGAATCTGATTTATCTGGGCAGATTTTTTTTCTAACAGGAAGAGGATGTCCTTATGGTTGTGACTACTGTAGTAACAGTTTTTTTAATAAATTATATGAAGGAAAAAGAAAAAAAATACTAAGATGGCACTCTCCTGAATATATTATTAATGGAATACTATCTTATAAAAAGAAATTTTCTTCTTTAAGCTATTTTGATATTCGCGATGATACTTTTTCTTTGCGTCCAATTCAAGATATTAAAAAATTCTGTGATTTATACAAAGAAAAAATTAAAATGAGATTCAAATGCCTTGCAGACCCGAAAACCATATCTGAAGAAAAAATCAAGCTACTAGTTGATGCAGGTTGCACCGATATTATCATAGGAATTCAGGGCTGCGAGCGAACTAATCTTGAGCTTTATCATAGAAACCAAAAAGATGCTTATGCTATTAATACTGGAAAAATCCTTAGTAAATATAAATCTAGGCTCTGTGTAATGTATGATGTCATAACAAACAACCCTTACGAAAAACCAGAAGATATTACTAATTTAATAAGTTTACTTCAAAAAATATCCAAGCCTTATTATCTTTCTGTAAATAATCTTGTTTTTTTCCCAGGTTCCCAATTATATAGACAAGCAGTAGAAGATGGAACTATAAAATCAGAAAAAGATGCAGCCTATCTTTTAAACTACTGGGACAGAAGTAAACATATTCTTCTTAGGAGGAAAAACATCTATCTTAACCTTATTCTTAATCTAATGCGTGGACCAGCAACTGATTCTAGGTTTGGATTAATGCCTAATTTTATTTTAAATTATCTACTTGAAGAAAAAAGAATTAAAAGAAACTTAAAAAATCCCCTATTATCTTATCTAGTTTTATATTTAGTTTCCTTTTCTGATTTAATAAGGGAAAAAATACTCAAACCAACTTACAGAAGCCTGCCAGTATCTTTTAAAGTATGGTATGATAAAGTCAGATACAGAGCCTAGCTTTCATAAATACTTGGGTCTCTAACACTGGAAAACTTAAACCCTTTTTTCCTGGCAAGACAAGCCGAGCACTTACCACAATGAATAGGAATTTTTTTATTATTAATTTTAGCAAATCCCTTTCCCAGATAACAGCTATAAGTATTTTCAAGGTGAAGTTTTAGTTTTTCTCCAAGTTCTATAATCTCTTCTTTGTCCTTATTCAAAAAAGGAGCAATTATTTTATAATCTCCTTTTTGAATGGCTTTTTCTGCCAGTTTATTCATTCTTTTTAAAAATTCATTAGTTGTATCATTAAACTGGATATCCCCTTCATGTTTGATACCTAGGTAAATATCATATTTATCACTTTTTGATAAAAATTCAGACTCAACATGAGCCAGAGCTATGCTCAGAAATATAGTATTTCTACAAGGCACATACCACTTTATTATCTCTTCTTTCCCACTAACCTTATTTTTATTAATTAAACTTGTACTTATCTTCCCAAGCCACTTAATATCTATGACTTCCAATTCAGCTTTTATTTCCTTTGCAAGTTTCTTAACACAGAACAACTCCTCTTCAAGGCATTTTTGCCCATAATTGAAAAATAAAATCTTGATTTTTCTAGCCTTATTTTTAATATAATGAGCAGTTACATAACTATCCAAACCACCTGAAGCTAGCAAAACAACACTATTCATCTATTTTATAGTATAAAAAACTTTAAATACATTCCCAATTTCAACAAATTATGGCAAGGAAACAGTTTAAAGATCTAAAACAAGGTGACAAAATAGTATTATTTGGAGATATATTTTCAATTAAAAACATAGAGCTGTCTGAAAAAGGACTAAAACAAGGTAAAACTAAGTGTAGGGTTGTTACTGAAAATCTTGCTAGCAAAGAAGAAAAAATAATTATCAGGCTTGCAGAAGAATACGTAAATACTCCTTGACACTATAAAATGAATTATATAATTATTACTAGTTATGGCGAGCCAAAATCTACTGTTAAAGCAATCAAATCCATATTCAATCAAAAAATAAAGGAAAAATATAAAATCATTTTAGTTGATCCATTTCCAAAAACAGGAGATTATATTAGAAAAGAGCTAAATTCTGAGAATATAGAATTTTTTCTTGACCCTGGAGAAGGAAAAAGCTATGCCTTAAATATTATATTTGAGCAGATTTATTCTAAGAATACAGAAGATATAATAATTCTTACAGATGGTGATATCTATATTTCAGATAATTCAGTAAATCTAATTACAGATGCATTTAAAGACAAAGAAATAGGATGCGTAACTGGCAAACCGGTTTCTTTAAATAAAAAAAATAATAAATATGGTTATTGGAGCCACTTACTATTTGCAGGCATACACAGAGTCAGAAAAAAACTATCTAAGCAAAAGTCTTTTTTTGAGTGCTCTGGTTATTTATTTGCAATTAGGAACGGAGTTTTGCAAGGCTTTCCTTTAGAATCTTCAGAAGATAGTATAATTCCTTATTTATTCTGGGGGAAAAATTATAAAATTAAATATGTTCCAGAAGCAGAAGTTTATGTACTTAATCCAACTAACTGGAAAGATTGGAAAACTCAAAAAATTAGAAACATTAAAGGGCACGAAAATCTAAGCAAAATAGTTCCAGATATGCCTAGAACAAAATCTTTTTTCAAGGAAATTAAAGAAGGCACTTTTTTTGCAATATCTTATCCTAGGAAAGTAAAAGAATACTATTGGACTATCCTGCTTTTCCTATCTAGATTTTATATATATTTAGTGGCTTTTTATGATCTTAAACTAAGGAAAAAAAGCTATCAAGATGGTTGGCGCGTTGAAAAAACAAAGTCAACTAGTCCTTTAGACTAGTTTTTTAAGCTCTTTTTCTAGCTCCTTAAATGAATCAAATATTTTAACACTTCCTAGAAGCATTGCGCTTAGTTCAGGAATTGAATCTTCAGCTTTTTTGTCTGTCTTTATACCTATGATCTTCTTTCTTAGTGAATAAGCATATCCAATTTCCCAGGCTGTTCCTGCCCCAGGCCTACCATCTAGTAAAGCTAGAACAAAATTACACTCATCTAAGGCTATTACATCTTCCTTAAAAGCCACTTCTAACTCTTCCTTAAAAGCCACAATTCCTACATCTCTATGTGGTAAGAAGGTCTCAAAACCTAATTTTTGGCATAATTTATCAATTTTTTCAAGTATAACTCTCTCTTCTTCTGAGCATATCTTTCCAGCAATATATATTTTTTTCATTTAAAAGATAGAAATCCCTTATATTTTAAACTTTTCTAAACAACCAAATCTATTTTACCATAAATTTTTAAATCCCCTGTTTCTAGTAAACACATGACTAAGTGGAATCCTAAATGTAGGTTTTTTAATGAGAAATATGCTTGTGATACTCTTAGTACTGAAGGTTACAAGTCGTGTACTGAGTGTAAATTTGTTTCACCTTATTCAAAAAAGATATTAATTATAAAATTAGGAGCTTTAGGTGATGTTCTAAGAACCACTCCTATTTTAGAGGCAATCAAGAAAAAGTATGGGGATGAAACTACTATTTACTGGCTTACTTTGGAAAACAGCAAAGAATTACTTAAAAACAACCCCTATATTAACAAAATATTAATTTATAATCCTGAAAATATCTTAAGAATACAGCAAGAAGAATTCGATATATTATATTCTTTAGAGATTACCACTCCAGCGACTATCTTGTCAAATATAGTAAATGCAAAGGAAAAGCATGGATATTATTTTAATAATGGAGCAACATCCTGCTATAATAAAGGTGCAGAAGAGTACCTTGAAACAGCTTTTTTAACCCATATAAAGCTTTCTAATAGGAAATCCTATCAAGAACTAATATTTCAAGCTTGTGATTTATCTTTTAATAAGGAGCAAATTATTTTTGAGCTATCTGAAAAAGAAAAAAAGTTCGCTGAGGAATTTAAGCAGAAAAATAATCTTTTAGATTCAGACAAACTTATAGGGATAAACTTTTCAGCAGGTGAAAGATGGCCTACAAAAGAGTGGTCTACTTCAAAATTAAAAGAACTAATAAAAACTCTTTCAAAAGATTATAAAATTATTCTTTTAGGTGGCCCTGAAGAAAGAGAAAAAATACCTCAAATAATATCTGAGTTAAAAAAAGAAGGGATTTATGTACTATCAAATAATCCTGAGAATTCTATATGGGAGTTTGCTTCAATTCTAGATTTATGTGAAAAAGTAATAGTCACTGATTCATTATCTTTACACCTTTCCCTAGCTTTGAAAAAGCCAACGATTTCTTTATTTTTTTCAACACCTCCTTGGGAAATTGAAGATTATGGAAATTCAAAAAAAATAGTTTCTCCTTTATTAGAAAAGCATTTTTTTTCAATGAAATATTCAGATGAACTAGCAAATAGCATTTCAGTTGAAGAGGTACAGCAAAATGTCCGAAATTATTAAAAAGCTAATTGAAGATAGTCTCGAATCAAAAAAAGCTATTTTTAATATTATTCCTGAAATAGAAAAGTCAGCAGAATTGTTAAGACTCTCTCTAAAAGATGGAAACAAAATACTTATTTGTGGAAACGGAGGTTCAGCTTCTCAATCCCAGCATTTTGCAGCTGAACTAGTTGGTAGATTTGAAGCTGAACGAAAAGGGATAAGTTGCATTTCCCTTACTGTAGATACATCAAATATTACAGCAATAGCAAATGACTATGGTTTTGAGTTTATATTCTCAAAGCAAATAGAAGCTTTAGGCAGAGAAGGAGATGTTTTAATTGCTTTATCTACTTCAGGAAATTCAAAAAATATAATAAAAGCAATTGAAGAGTCAAGAGCTAAAAATATGAAAATAATCAATTTAATAGGAAAGGATGGTGGAAAAATGAAAGGAATGGCTGATATTGATTTAATCGTGCCAGATAAAAATACTGCAAGAATTCAAGAAGGGCATATACTAGTGCTTCATATCTTGGCCAAGCTGGTTGAAGACGCCTTTCTTACTACTAATTGAATATTTTAAGGAAAATGATTGATTTCAAAAAAATAAAACTTATCCCTATTAGTCAAAGAAAGAACAAGTTTTCTATAGAGGATTCTATTTCCTTGGAAAATAACATTTTTTTAGAAAATGAAGACCTAAAAGAACTTTCTGAAAAAATTATAGAAGCAAGAAGAAACAACAAACAAATTATCTTTATGTTAGGTGCTCACTCACTTAAAGTAGGGCTTTCCCTAATTTTAATCGATTTAATAAAAAAAGGGATTATTACTCATCTTGCAGTTAATGGAGCATTTCCAATTCATGACTTTGAAATTGCTTTAATCGGGAAAACAAGTGAATCAGTGGAAAATACAATTGAAAACGGGACTTTTGGATTTGCAAAAGAAACTTTAGAATTTATTAATGAAGCAGCAAAACAAGGCGCAGAACATAATTTAGGTTATGGAGAATCAATAGCCCGAAAAATGGATAAATCAAATTTAAAATACAAAAATTTAAGTGTTTTATACAATGCTTATAAGGACAACATTCCCCTAACAATTCATACTGCAATTGGAACAGAAATTATCTATCAATATCCTGAATGCTCTGGGGAGGCAATTGGAAAATGCAGCTACAATGATTTTAAATTATTTACAGATTCCATTTCAAAACTTCAAGATGGCGTAATCCTAAATATAGGCTCAGCAGTAATACTTCCTGAAGTATTCTTAAAAGCGCTGTCTATTGCAAGAAATTTAGATTTTAGCGTAAAGAATTTTATAGCAGCAAATCTTGATATGATTAACCATTACAGACCAAGAGTAAATGTAGTTGAAAGACCAACCTCTCTTGGAGGAAAGGGATTTAACATAATTGGCAAGCATCAGGAAACAATTCCAACTTTGCATAAATTAATACTAAATAAACTTAACTAAAGTGAAATCTAAAGCTGTATTTTTAGATAGAGATGGGGTAATCAATGAAGATAAAGGCTATGTTCATAAAATAGAAGATTTCAGAGTTTTTCCCGGAGTTTTTGAAGCACTAAAAAAACTTAAACAATCAGATTTTAAACTTGTCATTGTAACAAATCAGTCAGGCATAGGTAGAGGATACTATTCAGAGCAGGATTATTTAGAACTAACAGAGCAAATAATTAAAATTTTTAAACAGCAAGATATAGAATTTGATGATATTCTTTACTGTCCCCATAGTCCAGATGAAAACTGTGATTGCAGGAAACCCTCCCCAAAATTATTTCTTGATGCAATCAAAAAATTTAATCTAGTTCCTGATAATTGTTGGATTATAGGTGATAAATTTTCAGATGTAAAACCAGCAGAAAAAATTGGCTGTAAATCAATACTAATTAAATCTAGCTATACTGAAAAATTAACTGATAATAATCTATTAACAGCAAAAGATTTATATGAAGCAGTAGAGATTATTTTAAGTAAAAATGATTGAAAGAATAAATAAGTTTAAAGATGCAAATATTTTGGTAATTGGAGATATCATGCTTGATAAGTACTTTGAAGGAGATGTTTTAAGAATTTCTCCTGAAGCTCCAGTTCCAGTAGTCCACATTAAAGAAGAATTTCATGAAATTGGTGGCGCAGGAAATGTAGCTTCAAATATTGCCTCTCTTGGAGGAAAAGCAACAATTTTTTCTTTTGTTGGAAATGATCCTGAAGCTGAAATTTTGAAAAGACTATTAGACCAAAAAAGCATAACTTACTTTTTTGACACAACTTCAAGCACAATTCAAAAAACAAGAGTAGTTGGAAAAGGTCAGCAGTTGGTTAGATTTGATAAAGAAGAGGCAAGTGAGAAGATGTTTAGCAATGAGATAAAAAATAAGATTATAGAAAAAGCAAATGAAGCTAATATCATTTTAATTTCAGATTATGCTAAAGGAGCAATAACTCTAGATTTAATGAATTTACTATCTAATTTTAAAAATAAGATAATTGTTGATGCAAAACCTAAAAATAAAGAACTTTTCAAAGGGGTTTTTTTAACAAAATCTAATGAAAAAGAGTCTCTTACAATGTCTTCAAAAATGAATGTGCATGAAGCCGGGCAGTTTCTTAATGATAATCTTAATTCAAATATCTTAATTACTAGGGGGGGTAAGGGTATGGTTTTATTCTCAGATAAAACAACAGAGATTCCAACTTATGCGAAGGAGGTGTATGATGTAACTGGTGCAGGAGATACTGTTATTGCAGCTCTTGCTTTAGCACTCTCTGTAGGTTCTTCTATTGAGGAGGCTGCAATTATATCAAATCATGCAGCAGGCATTGCAGTAGGAAAAAAAGGAACATATCCTGTTAGTCTCAAAGAGCTTAAAAGTAAGTTTGAATATCAACAAATGAAAATAGTAAACTTGGATGAGTTAAAAAGGATAGTGGAAGATAATAAGAGAAAGGGCAAGAAAATAGTTTGGACAAATGGATGTTTTGACTTGATACATATTGGGCATGTGAGATATATGCAAGATGCAAAGAAACTAGGTGACATTTTAATAGTTGGACTTAATTCAGATGCTTCTGTAAAATCTTTAAAAGGTCAATTCAGACCAATACAATCAGAACTTGAAAGAGCTGAAATTCTATCTTCACTAGAATTTGTTGATTATATAACCATCTTTCCAGAATCAAGTGTAGAAAAATACTTAATAGCTTTAAAACCTGATATATATGCCAAGGGCTCAGATTATAATCTTGAAATTATGAATCAAGACGAAAGAAAAGCTATTGAAAGTTATAAAGGAGAAACAAAATTTATTGCTCTAACTGAGGAGCAATCAACGTCAAAAATAATCAAAAAAATTAAAAATGGAATTTGATGAAAAAAAAGAGATTAAAGAAGAGGAGATAATCAATAAAAGAACCCAAAAGATTAAAGATAAATTTCCTTGGCTTAAAGATCCATACAATTTAGCTTTTGTTATATTATTAGTATTATTTTTTATTATTAGAATTTACTATTTTTCTATGACTTATAATCAACCCTTATGGTGGGATGAAGCAGATTATATGGATATGGCAAGAACTTGGTTAGGTAAAGTCCCATGGGATTATAGCCCTGTAAGACCTATTTTATTTCCAAGCCTAATCTCTTTGTTTATGCTAATTGGACTTGGAGAATTTTCTATTAAGTTTTTTATTCTTCTGTCTTCAATAGTCTCAATTTTATTATTGTATAAATTAGGAGACCTTTTTTTCAACAAAAGAGTAGCTATTATTTCAGCATCAATTCTCGCATTTTTTTGGAGTTTTAATTTTTATTCTTATAGGGTTTTAGTTGATGTTCCAATCGCCATGTTATGGTTAGCCACAATTTATTTTTTCTTTGACGCTTATTTTAATAATCGTAACTGGAAGCAATTTGCAATAGCTGGAATTTTCCTAGGACTTGCATTTTTGCTTAAATACTCCTCATTTACACTTGTAGTTATGTTAGGATTTTACTTAATCACAACAGAAAAATTTAGAGTACTTACAAATAAAAAAATAATAACTTTTTTTCTAGTCTCTCTTATAACTATATTACCTTTGTTTATCTTCCAATATGTAGTGTTTGGACATCCCTTGCAATTTCTTGCAACTGTTCAGGAAACTGGCTCACAACTTAGGTCAACCTTTCAGTCACTGATAGATCAATCAAAGTTTATGTTTGAACTTATTTTTCCAGCTTTATTTGCATTTTTCATTTTTGGATTGATAACAACTTTATTTTATATCTTCTTATCTTGGGATATAACTCTCAAAAAGAAAACACTAACTAATAATTATTATTTTATACTTATATGGCTTTTATTTTCAATTGGCTTTTTTGCAAAAATTAATTATGGGGCTTACATGGATGAAAGATATTATTTTGTATTTTATCCAGCGATATTTCTGATTTGTGGGGTTGGTTTTGATAAAGCTTATCTAGTAATTAAAAAATACAATAAAATATTAGCAATAATAATTATATCAGTTGTATTATTATTTGCATTTTATCAGCACTCTATTCAAGCTAATAATACTATTAAGCTGAAAAAAGATTCATTTTTGCAGCTTAAATTGGCTGGCGAGTACATAAAAGAAAATACTAAACCTGGAGAAAAGGTTTTTGTTTTAGAAGAGCAAGCTGAAATAGTTTATTACTCTGAAAGACCTTATATTCATATTGGGCACTCTGATGGAGAAGCAATTATGAAACTTATAAAAGAGCACAATCCTCCTTATGTAGTTATGTCTTTGTATTATTCACTAGGTCAAAATCAGACCCCTGTAAGTTATATACTGTCAAATCAAGATATATTCCAACCAGTCCAAGCTTATGGACCTTATATAGATGAGAAACAAACTCTACCTATAGCAACAATATTCAGAGTAAATTCAAGCTACTACTAACTCAGCATCCTTTTTAATTTTGAGAGCATAGTCATAATTTATCATAAATTTTTTCTGTAATTTTAGGTTTCTTTTTATATTTAATTTACTAGCAAATGCTTTTATATCACCTAATTTAACATACTCTGGAAAGTCTTTAAACAATTCATAGTAGTGTTCTAATTCATAACATATGACTTTACATCCAGCATATAATGCATCTGCTATGACTATCCCAAATCCTTCTTCATAACTTGGAAATAAAAAAAATTCAGATTCTTTTAATTTTTTATAAATATCATTTTCATTTTCTATATATCCTAATACAAAAACATTTTTTTGCATACCTTTCTTTTTTATTTCATAAATAAGTCTTTCTTTTTCAGGGCCCCCCCCTATTATATTTAATTTAAATTTTTTATTTTTTCCATTTATTTCTTCCATTATTTTTAAAAGGTCAAATATACCTTTTTGTTTAACTATTCTTCCAACAAATACTGCAGTATTTTTCTTTCTTTTTACATTTAATTTATCTATTTTTTTTGCATTAATTCCAATTCCTGCAATTTCTACTCTAACTCCTTTAATTTTTTCCATTATTTTCTCTCTTTCTATACTATTACAAGTTAAAATTAAGTTAGCTTTTTTTCTAATAATATTAAAACAGATTCTCTCTTGAATTTTTGCAAGCAAATTAAGAAATTTTTCATTAAAATTACTTGACTTTCTAATTGGAAGAACATGTAAAACATAACTCACAATTTTTACATTTTGTTTTATAGATTTCAGAGGAAGTATATCACAAAAAAAAGGATTAGCTGATATTACTATATCAAATCTTTCTTTTTTCAATATTTTTGAAGTTTTTTTAGCTCTATTAAAATAAGTTTTGACTAAATCACTTTTTTTATCTATACTATACTTATCTTTAATTTTAATTAATTTTAAGTTTTTATTGCTAAAATTAATTAACTTTTCACCAACTTTAGGTAAAATAATACTCACTTCATTATTTTTAGACAGCTCTTTAACAAGATTAATAATATGAACATCCCCTCCACTTATCTGTTTCGAAGTCATGCCATTCCAAATAATAATAATTTTTTTCATCTTTTGTATCTTCTATACATAAATGTTTTTTTTAGAATATTATAAATCCAAACAGGTGATTTAAAGATTAATATTATTAGTTTCATAAATTTATTTTTTGGAGGATTTTTTTCAAGTCCTTGTCTATATAAAATACTTAATAAGTAATCTAAATTATAATTATGATTATGTATTACTTTTATAGGAATAAAAGCTAGTTTAAATTTTTTAGCAACCCTTTTTTTAAATTCTGAATCTTCTCCCGCAGGCGCTTTAAATTTTTCATTAAAAAATCCTATTTTGCTAAAAACCTCTTTCCTATAAGACATGTTGTTTGTAAAACCTACTGGTACTTCTTCCTTCCCAATAATCATTTTATTAGATTTTATTTTGAGGATTTTATCTTTTAATAATTCAATTTTAGATATAACATTTTTTTCAGCAGGTTCCAATAATCCTCCTATCCCTCCAACATCTTTATTTTTACCAAAAAATTCCACATATTTTTTGATCCAATTATCTGGTACAATACAATCATCATCTGTAAAGAATATATATTTACCCTTTGCAAGTTTTATACCAACATTTCTAGAGCTTGCCGGACCCAAGTTTTTTTCATTTTTTATATAATTAATATTTTTATACTTTTTTTTCAAAGTTTTAACTATAATCTCAGTGTTATCTTCACTATTATCATTTATAATAATTATCTCAAAATCTTTTTTTGGAAAATTAGAATTTTGAATACTTTCTACAGCTTGTGCAAGTTTTACTCCCCTATTATAAGTTGGTAAAATAATAGATGCTTTCATCTTAAAATTTTTTTAATTTCATCATAAACTTCATTTACACTAATACTCCTGACGCATTTAATTTTTTCATCTAATTTACACTTAATTGATTTACCATATCTATAACATGGTTGGCATTCGAGATGCTTGCTTATTATCACTGCTTTTTTATTTAAAGGCATCACATTTTTATTTAGTCCAGGTCCAGATATAACTATTTGTTTAATATTATTAATTGCCGCTAAATGCATAAAGACTGTATCTGCGCTTAAGAATATTCTACATTTTTTTATTAAAGCTACACTGTCTTTCATATCATTTGATTCAACAATTATCACTCTTTTACTTTTAAAATGCTCCTTAATTTGTTGATTTTCATCTTCCTTTCCAAAGAGAAGAATGATATCTCCTTTATTGATCAAAACTTTCTCTAAAATATCTTTATAATTATTTATAGGCCATCTTTTCAAGGCCATATTTTTTGTAGTTCCCGATCCAACATGTATTCCTATTAATCTCTTATTATTTAACTTATTATTTTTTATAAATTCATTTGCAAATTTTATATTTCTTTTACTTAATTCAATTTCAGGCTTTATTTTTTTTAATTTATAATTACTTTCAAGCAATTCAAGAGCTTTCAAATTTTGGTTTACAATATGATCTTCATAGTTAAAATTTACCCTATCTTTAAAAAATAATTTATCATAATTATAATAAACAAATCCTATCTTCCTTTTAGCTTTGATAATAGAAGCAGCTAAGTCATAATGAATCTTAGCTTGGATACAAGTATTTATTGAAACATCATAATTTTCTTTTTTAAGTTTTAAGCAAAAAGCCAAGCTTTTCATAAAACCTTCTTTTAACATGTTAATTTGATGTATTTTATTAACTTCTTTTACCCCCTCTAGAATACTTTTTGCACCAGGCCACATAACTAAAAAATCGATATTTGAATCAGGCTTTATTTTTTTTATTTCTTTTACAAGAGGAATGCTCATAAGGACATCTCCTATCCCGGATAAGTTTATAATTAAAATTTTCATTTTGTAACCTTGTAAAATACAGATACCAATGGTCTAAGTATTTTTGTAAATTTAACAAAAGGACTGTATATAAATCTCAATCTAATAATAGCAAGAAACATTCTTACACTAGTTTGTATACCATTTATTGAACCCCCACCTATATCATACCACTCTGTGGGATATTCTTTTATCTTAAAACCTTTTTTATAAGCAGCATATAGTAAGTTAACATCAAATGCCCATTGACTAATTTTTATTTCAGGCAAAATAGCTTTGATAACCTCTCTTTTAAATAATTTAGCTCCGCACTGTGTATCTTTAAAAGGCATTAAAAACAATGATCTTACAACAAAGATAAAACCCCAACTCATAATGTCTCTCTTTAATGTCCTATTATGTATTATACTTTTTTTAATCCATCTGCTAGCAATAATTCCATCATTATCCTTTAAATTTTCAACCAAATCAAAATAGGCTTTTACAGGGGTAGCATTATCTGCGTCTACAAATCCTATTAAGTTATTATCTCTTTTTAAAGCATCTTTAAAACCTTCTATTACAGCAAATCCTTTCCCCCCCTTTTTAAGGTTCAAATACATAACTTCTTTACTCTTTTTAGAGAATTCCTTTACAATTTTTTCAGTATTATCAGTTGTATTATTTATTATCACTAAAATCTCAAAATTAATTTTTTGATTTTTCAAAAATTTAGTATAATCCTCCAGAGTTTTGCCAATTCTTTTTTCTTCATTGTATGCTGGAATGATAATACTTATTTTCATCTTTTATTTGGACTTTTATTAATTATTATTAAACTTCCTAAAAACATAAAAAAATTAGAAATTAAAAAAGCTATTGCGAACTGTAAGAGTGTTTTATTAAATATAAAAAAAAGAATTAATGTTAAGATAACAAATAAAAATAGGAAAATAGAATCTAACTTTATTTTATGTGTCGCTAGTCCGTATATTAAAATTAGATTAGTTAGTGATAAAAATGTAAAAGCTAAACCTATGTAAACCAAAATATTCTTAGCACTAATATATTCTTTTCCAAACATAAGAGTTATAATTAATTCAGGAAATGCCGCGAATAATACTAAAGCTATAGTACAAATAGGAATTATAATCAAAAGTGATCTTTTAAGTATAATTCCTGCATCTCCTCCCCTTTCAAATCTTTCGCTACTTAAAGGGAACATAGCTTTACTTATCGCAATTGTTCCAAACAATATCATTTTTCCAAGCAAAGATATAACTGCATAAACTCCTGCTTCCTCAGCTGAAAAAAAACTTTTTGCAAGCATTACATCAATACTATACATTAGAATTATTACTAAAACTACAATAAATACGGGTAAACTGTAAGAATAAATACCCTCAACCTTACCTTGTGTTTGTTTACTTGAAAGCACATCTCTCATAAAGGGAAATGAAATTAAAAAAGCTATAAATACTGAAGTTACAACAGCTCCAACAGCTCCATAAACTCCAAACCCTATTAAAACAAATGTAATACCTAATATAAGTTTAGATAATGACTCAACAATCATATTAGTTCCCAGAAATTTAAATTTTTTTCTTCCCTGCAAAACCCCTCTTGATACTGGCACTAAAAAATATCCAAAAATTAAGACCCCTGTCATTTCAACTATCCAATAATCAATTTTTAAAAAATCCGCAATAAAAAAAGAAAGAAATGAGTATAGGATGAAAAGTATTAAGGATGCAAAAAATCCTTTTTGAAGTGCCTTAAGCAAAAGATTTTTGATTCTTCCCAAATCTTTTTCAGCATTGAATTTTGAAGTATATTTAGTTATAACAGTTTGTATAGCTTCAGAAGGTATTGTAAAAATATAAGCTAAGGACATCATAGCTGCAAGAATCCCATATCCTTCAGGTCCTAACATCCTAGCCATTCCAAAATGGAAGAAGTAATTAATTAGATTAAAAGAGTTCATCATTATCAATAGAATAAAACTTCCTTTTGCAAGTTCATTTGACATAATTCTCTTAATCATATTATAAATATACTTTTTCTAAATATATAAAGTCCTAGAACTATGATTAATATCTGGAATACAAAAATTAATCTAACAACATCTTTTTCAAAAACCTTTTTATTTTTCTTTAATCTTTTAAGTAAAATTATGGCAAAGTGTTCTAGTCCGTAAATTTTATTATAAGGTTTTTCCAAACTTCCATCTTCATTAACTTTACCAAAGGAATACTTTTTTAATTTTCCCCTAACTTTCAGGCCAGTCTCTAAAATATAAGGTATGAAGAAAAAAATACTCACTCTTTCTATATTTCCAAGTATGGCTATTATTGCAATTAATCCTCCAACAGAGTAAGTTAATGAATCCCCTGGGAATATTTTTGATGGATACTTATTAAAAAATATGAAAGCAACTAAACAAGCTACCATCGTTAAGCAGATAACAGTCAACCATGAGTTATTAGTATAGTATGTTACAATAGATAATGCTAATAGTATTAGAATTCCTTGACCAGCCTCAAGACCATTATATCCTGCTAAAAAATTAAAAGTTGTAGCAGCACCAGTTATTCCAATTGGAATTATAACAAATGCATAAAGTATACCTAATTGGATTTCTCCCAAAAAAGGGAAGAATACCATAGAATATCCAGCATTTATTACTACTAAAGGAATAGCTGCGAATAGACAAATAAATATTCTAAAATTCCTACTTAAACCACCATGTTGCCACCCTAAAAAGTCGTCAATTATTCCAATCCCAGTCAATGTAAGCACAGAAGTAGTTAGTGCTAGTATTTCAATTATATTTTCTGTGCTATTATTATAAAAGGTTTGTATAGCTATATAAAACAAAGTACCTAATAAGAATCCTGTAATAACCCCTATTCCTCCGCTCCCAGCAAGTTTTCTCTTATCAAGTTTATGCATATCTTCCCACAATAGGCCAATTTTAGCAGATTTTTTAATCCAGGGGGGAATAACCAAGAAAGTTATAAAAAAACCTATAATTATTGGGATTATTGATAAAGCATTCATTTTCTTCCAATGGTTTATGTGTTTTTAAATTATTGCTTATGCAATCTTACATCATCAGGATAAGCAGTATCGAGGTAATCTGGATTAATTTTAATCCCTTCTGGATACTCTATTTCCCAAATCTTAATTGGTCCCAATACACTTCCTTGATATAGAACAAACGATCCAAGATTCAAACCTTGAGATCTTAAACTCTCAATTATTAAATTATTTTCTTCATGAACTAACTTAAAACCTTTACTATTATCATTCATCAAATAAAGTCTAGCCATCAATCCATTAACAGTTCTTGGGCTTAAATAAATTGCACCACCTAGTTCATTAACTTTTAAACCTCCTCCACTTTCACTATCTAATCTTTGGAAAATAACTATCCCTGCTTCAAATCCTTGTTCATAATCATATAAAATATTATTAATATAAAGATATCTTAAGGGAATTCTTTGTTGCTGTCCTTTATAAATTAAAATAGCCTCTGGTTGAAGGACTATATTATTCTCAGTTTTTAGTTCAATACCTCCAATACCAGCTATTCCCGCAGGTAATAATATTTGTCCATTATTAGTTTCCCATAATACATCTTCATCAAGCCCTATGTTACCACTGTACAAATATCTTGTTCCATTTCTAGTTTCTTCATAATCAATCAAGGTAACTACAGGAATATAACTAGATCTATCATAATCAGGGTCTGAGCCAATCATAGAATATGCAGGGTATTTACCTATATCTGTCGAGTCAATTAAAAAGTGAGTCGTATTATGGCTGTATAAAAATTCCAAAGCATCTTCTTCTGAAGGACTAGTCAATACATGCCTCCCTATTAAATGATTCCAGTAAGATATTGAATTACCTCCATCCAACACCGTGGCCCTATCCCCTATACTTTGAATCCAATATCCGTAATCCCACCAGTGAGCAAATACAGCATCTTCAGGTGTATTTAATCTCACCCACTCCATTGCTTTTTGCCATTGTTGGGTGTAAATAGAAGGTACCATGCTCATGGCTTGATCTTCTGTAGATTTGTAATTAAAATAAAAACCATATACTACTGATAAGACAACTAAAACAGCAATTACTATAAGTGTCATTCTCATTGTTTCATCTTTTTGACTTTTTATTTTTTCAATTATTGAAACAGTAAAAAAGCCCACAATCCCTGCCGCTGGAGGTGCCAAAACCATAATTAGCCTAACTGCACTCCTAGCTCCAATTAGACTTGTAAAAAAGAAAGCAAGTAAAAACAAGTAACTAAAATTTATTTTTTTAAACTCATCAAGAGCATCTTCTTTATAATATTTATAATATAAATAAGCACCAGCTGCCATCAATAAAATAAAACTACCATAGTATACTAGTTTACTAATATTATTCGCTCCATTCATTAAACTATTTTGATCATATCTGCTGAATATCAATCCAAATAAAAATATAATATACAAGATAACTAATAGATACTTCCCATCTTTTCTTAGTTTTTTTACTGATTCATAAAAAAGTAAAATACTTCCAACAAAAAAAAGCCAAAAAAACAAGGGAAAACCTTTTACAATTGGTCCAAATGATCCGGCCCACTCTCCAAAATAAGGCTGCCTATTTTCTGCAACAGTAAAAGAAAGTCTGTCTGAATAAGGATTTGATAAATGAGATATTACATCTCCAAAAAAGTTAGGGATAAATGATATACCTAAAAAGACTATAGAAAACATAAAAGCCAAAATAGCTGAAAAAATAATTGAAACAAGCTTCTTAGGATACTTCTTACTTAACCCTTTTATAAATTTAATATCTTTTAGTTTAGTATTAAAAATCAAGAAATCTACAAGTAAAAATGCAAATACTATAAAGCTCAATCCTGAAGAAGTGGAGTAAATAAGCCCTTTAAGAGTATATCTTTCATAAAGTATCATTACTGTTGCTACTGATAATATTAACCAAATAGAATAAATATAAAACTCTTTTTTTCCAGTTTTTTCAAGAAAAAAAGCCACAAACATAAATAAAGATATAACTACAAAAATATAAATCCAACCACCCCATATTAGTCCCATTATCCCTGTGGACAATCCTGCCAAACCTGCTAGTGTTAAACTACTTTTTAGCTTGTTAGATTTCCAAGCAGATATAAAAAAGTAAAAAGCCACAAACATAAATAAAAATCCAGCCGATTCTTTTTCAGGAATTCCAGCTACAGTTCTTGATAGTAGTGATGGTGACACAATTAAAAATGCAGTAGAAATTAAAGATATTAAATCACAGTACTTATTATCTTCAAAAACTTTTCTTATAAAAAGAAAAAAAGCAATAACTGTCAACAGAAACATAAACACTGGAAAAATCACTGCAGAATAATTTACTGTAACGGGTGAGAAGAAATTCAATACTTTATGGAAGTAGGCAATCATATAAGGTAAAAGTTGAGTTTCTCCAGCCGTAGGATAGCCTAAAGGGACATATCTCATCATATCTAATTCCATTAACCCTCCATTAGTAACAATATATTTCGCATATCTTAAGAACAAGAATGGGTCTAAATCTGGTCCCAAAGTATAATCCCCTGTAGTTATATCTTTAAGATTTTCAACATTTACAGTTCTAATATGCCATGCCAAAAAAAGAAGTATGATTAAACCAACTATAGCTAATATTGATTTTTTGTTCTTAATAAATTGCATAAATTTTTTCTTTCTTTCCTCAATTATCTTATCTTCCTCACTTTTATGTTCCACAGTTTCCTCTTTATAATTTTTTTCTTCTTCCATTTTAGAAAAATACTACTTATCCTTCCCTATTTCATCCAATATTTCTTCAGCTGTCTGTTCTTTAACTACTGTACCTTTCATATCACAGTAAGGACACTTTTTGGGCGTACTTCCCTGAAAATCAAATCTGTAATTACAGCTTTTACAACTATATTTTGTCATGATTTTATCAGTTTTATTTAATATTTAAATTTATGGTTAATAGAATAAAATATCAGTTTATTTTAATTGGTTTTAATTTATTATATAACTTAACAGCATCTTCTAACTCTGCCTTTGATTCTGAATATATAGTGAGTATTTTTTCCCCTTTCTTTGTTTTGTTTCCAATATGCTTGTAAAGATAAATTCCTGCCATTTTATCAAGAGGGCATCCAGCAGTTATTGCAATATGATTTATTTTCTTATTACTCATTTCACTAATTTTCCCCCCCTTTTCACTTAAAATATCTTTCTTAAACTTTCCAGGTTTTAAGTTTATAATCCTTCCTTTCTGGGCCTTAATAATTTGCTGGAATTTCTTCCAAGCCATTCCTGAATCGAGTAAGTTATATGCTCTCTCAAAACCTTTTCCTTTTTTCACTTTTCCTGTAAGTTCAAGCAAAGTTCCTGATAAAAGCAAAGCTCTTTTTTCTAGCATAAAACAGGAATCTTCTCTTTTTAAGACCTTAATCACATCATTCATTTCAAGTACAGGTCCAATCCCATTTCCCATAGGTTGCTCAGCTTTAGTTAATATACAACATATTTTTATTTTGAACTTCTTACCTAGTTTCAAGAACTTATTTTGTAAAGATAATGCTTCTTTTTTATCAACTTTAGCATCTTTTCCATAAGGAATATGAATGACTATATATTTTGCATTTACTGCCAGTTTTTTAGCCATAATACTAGCTATAAGTTGAGGTTCGGGATCTAACATTAGTAATTTTTCAACTTGTATAATTTTATCATCTGCAGGAGCTAAACCCAAGCTACCTCCCCAGATGATACAGGCGTCTGTCTTGTTAATTATTTTTTTTATTTCACTAATTGAAAACTCTACCTTGCACAGTGTTTCAAGAGCGTCCGCTGTTCCAGCAGCGGTTGTAATTGCTCTGCTTGAAGTTTTAGGCATAACTAAACCATCTGCAGCACATATAGCTACAACTATAGGGGTTGTTCTTCCAGCAACTCCTCCTATGCTATGTTTATCTGCTATAATTCTTTTATCAATCTTTAACAATCTACCACTAGATACCATTGCTTCGATTAAGTGTTTTATTTCTTCTAAATTCATACCACATTTATATATTGAAGAAACAAAATAAGCTATTTCCGCTTCAGTTAAAGCATTGCTTACTATATCTTTTATTACTACTTTAAGTTCATTCTTTTTTAACACACCACATCTAAGTTTTTTATTTATATATTGGATACTTTCAGGTATGTTACTCAATGAAATCCTCACAAAATCTCCTTTTTTAAGCTTTAGTCTACTAATCACTTCTGTAGACACTGCAATTTCACTCTCTTTTATCAAGTCTTCAGAAAAATCAACAATAGAAATAATTTTATGTGAATTTTTTCTTATTAGAATTCTATCGCTAAGGTGTAGGCTCATTCTTTTAGCTAATTTATTATGCAATATTACTACAGGCCTACCAGCACTCCATTTTAGAAGTTTAATTTTTAGTTTCACTTTATTTTATAAAGATTATTTATCTTAAAAAAATCTTCCAAATTTTTTATCTCTATAAGCATCTAATATAATAATTAAATAAGAAATTATTAGAGGACCTATTATTAATCCTAAAATACCAAATACTATTAATCCTCCAATCATCCCAACTAAGATTAGTGCTGAAGATAAATGGACTTTTTTAGCTACTATATATGGTCTGATAAAATTATCAATTGTTGAGACAAATAGAGCCCCATACAAAATAAGAATTATTCCAGCAACTGTCCTGCCAATAACAAGTAAATATATTGAGACAGGTAGCCACACTAACCAAGAACCTAAGACAGGAAATATTCCTGCAAAAATAGCTATTATTGTAAGAATAAGAGCATTAGGAACACCTAATATAAATAGGGCAATTCCTGTTAGTAACCCTTGAATTACTCCAGCCACAATAAATCCATATATAACTGAATTAGTTATATCTTTGAATTTTTTTGAAATTTCAGTTTCAACCGATTTATTAAATGGAGACATACTTTTAATATATTCTTTGAAATTAGTTGCATCTCTCATAGTAAAGAAATAAACAAATAAAACAACAAACATCTGGAGTAATAAGTTAGGTAGATTAAGTAGCATTTCTGAAAACTTAGATATAAATACATTTGCAAGTTTAGAGACAAAATTATTAAATTGAATCACCATCTCTCTTGTAAAAGCATCATCTCCTGAGTTTGGAAGAATAGTGTTAATAATAGAATAAAGATCTAACCCTTGGCTAAATTTATATATTTCAAAAATTTCTCTTGCAACTACGGGAAATAAAAACCAAAGCGGTAAAAATATAATTATTACTGTAAAAATAACTACAATAAACGAAGATATATTCTTTTCTTTTATATATTTAAATATAAAATTATATACTGGATAAAAAATATATGCTAACAATAGTCCCCATATGATAGCCGTAACTATTGGCCAAACTATAATTAAAGCTAAAACTCCTAAAAAAATAGATATACCCACAACGGCTATTTTTTTAAAATCCTGTTCACTAATCATAAATTAAATAGACTGGTAAGATTTATAAAGCTTCTTGTAGACTTTATTAAAAAGGTAAAATGGTAGAATGTTTTATCAAAAAAATTTTTGAAAATAAGATTGATGAAAGAGTTCATTCTCAATTTATTAGATTTTCAAAAGGAACTTTTGAGGCAAGGGCTGTAATTAATTTACATATTACTTCAAAGATTAAAGTGAAAAGTACTTTTGAGTACGCAAATGACTTCGTTAAGCTCGCTGGAGAGTTAGGGGGAGGAAGGGTTATAGGAATTATTATAAAAAAGGAAGGAAACAAAATAGTTAAAGAAAATATTGATAAACCTATTTCTGGAAATGAGCTTGTAGACTTAGTAAGTAATTCTTATTATATTTTAGCTGACATAGAAGGGCAAGGCTTCAGTGTTAAAATGAAAAAGAAACTGCCACGTCCTTCTGGAAAAGGAGAGGCTAAAGTAGATGATAAATATTGCCAGTTGGAAGCTGATTTAAAATATAAAGATCCAATAAAAAAAGCATTTTTTTGGGATTTAGCAGAATGTAAGAAAGCTAGGATTCTCCATAAGTACGAAATCACAGATATAATTAAACCAAAAGGTGAAACTGATTTTGAGAAAATAAGAACTTTAAGCAAAAGAAAAGGAAGGATTATAAGAAAAATTGAATTTGATGGAAAAATTGTTCAAAAGACCAAAGATATAGAATTATAAATTTTTAAAGGCAAATTATCCAATATATTTTTATGACTAATGGGAAAAATATTTAAAATATAAAATAGATAATGAAAAATATGAATCCAACGCAGCTTGGAAATTTGTCAAATCTTTAAGACAACTCAAATCCACAATCTAACTCTTGAAATATTCTTTCACTTTTTAAGAAAAAGATTAAGTAGCAAATTATAATACTTTAAAATACTCCTTTAAAAGCTTAGAAAATTATAAATCCCTTTATAATAAGCTTTATAAAGCCTAAATCCTGATTAATTTTGGGACTCTAAATGTATTAAATTAGCTAGGGGTTGCTAGCGAATAATATGAAATTTAAAATATGCCAAAGAAAAGTCGTCCAAGATTTGGTAGTCTTCAATATTGGCCCAGAAAAAGGGCAAGAAAAGCTTTACCTAGTGTAAACTGGAAAGTAATTAATGGTTCTGAAATTCTCGGTTTTATTGTATATAAAGTGGGTATGAAATCTGCTATAGTCAAAGATAATACTCCTAATTCTATGACAAAGGGTAAGAGAATAGAGCTTCCAGTAACAATTCTTGAAGCTCCATTCATGAAAATATTTTCAGTAAGATTATATAAAAACAATAAAGTATTAAAAGAAATTATTCTCAATTCAGATACAGAGCTAAAAAAGATATTAAAGCTTCCTAAAAATCTTGGAAAAATTGAAGATTTAGAAAAAGATAGTTTTGATAACATTAAAGTAATAGCCTATTCTCAAGTCAAATCAACTAACATAAAGAAAACCCCAGATTTAGTGGAAATAGGTATTGGGGGAAGTAAAGAAGAGAAAATAAATTTTATAAAAGAAAATGCGAAAAAGGAAATTTCTATATTAGAAGTCTTCAAAAATTCTGAGCTTGTAGATGTTAGAGGATTAACAAAAGGAAGAGGTCTTAGTGGTCCTGTAAAAAGATTTGGAATAGGCCTCAAATCTCATAAATCTGAAAAAGGTAGGAGAAGACCAGGAAGCTTAGGTCCTTGGCATCCTGCGAGAGTTACATTCAGAGTACCTATGTCAGGGCAGTTAGGCATGTTCACAAGAATAAATTATAATAATAAAATAATTTCATTAGCTAAAATAACTGAAAAAAACATAAATCCTTCTTCTGGGTTTAAACATTTTGGCAATATAAAAACAGAATATCTTATTCTCTCAGGATCTGTACAAGGACCCTCAAAGCGCCAATTACTTCTCACCAAGTCACTTAGGAAAACTAAAAAACAAGATAAAAAAAATTATGAGTTAATAGATTTAAATTAGTAAAATGAAAGCAAAAATAATATCTGTCGAAGGATTGAGTAAGAAAGAAATATTTCTTCCTAAATGGTTTTCCAATAAAATAAGGGAGGATATTTGCCAAAAATATTTTGAAACATCAAAAAGAATACAACCTTATGGTCCCAATATACTTGCGGGAATGAAATATTCAGCAAGTGGTAAATTGAGACATGGTAGAAGACTCTGGAAGACAACTTATGGTCATGGAATTTCACGTGTACCTAGAAAGATTTTATGGAGAAGAGGAGATCACTTCCATTGGGTAGGCGCAACTATTTCAGGTACAAGGGGAGGTAGAAAAGCTCATCCTCCTAAACCAGAGCATTTCACAACTCACAAAAAGATCAATAAAAAAGAAGTACAAATAGCAATTCAATCAGCAATATCCTCAACAATATATCCTGAATATATTATAAAAAGATATTCTTCAATAGATGAGATTAAAATTAAATTACCAATAGTATTTGAGAGTAATGTTCTTAATCTTAAAACAAAAGAATTTTATAACCTACTTAAAAATATACTTCAAGATTTATATAGTATATCAATAAAAAAGAAGAAGGTGAGGGCCGGTAAAGGAAAGAGGAGAGGAAGGAAATATAAGAGTAATGCAGGGTTACTGATGATTATAGGCTCAGAAGAAAATAAAAAATTAATTGGAATTGATATAAAGAGGATTTCAGAGCTTGAAGTATCTGATTTTTGGCCTCTTGGAAGAATGGCTATATATACAGAAAAAGCCATAGAAGAATTAAATAAGGTGGTGGAAAAATGATCTTAAAACCAATTACTACTGAAAAAGCTGTGAAATTGATTGAACTTGAAAATACTTTAGTTTTCTCCGTAGAGCGAAAATTTAGAAAAAAAGATATAAGGAAAGAGATAGAAGACACATTTAATGTAAAAGTAGATAAAATTAACTTATTATTAAAAGAGAATAAGAAAAAAGTTTATGTTAAACTAAACAAAAAAAATCCTGCAATTGATATTGCAACTAAATTAGGGATGATATAAATATGGGGAAGAGAATTATACAAAGAGCACGGGGAAAAGGAAGCCTAACTTATAGAGTTAGGGCTAAAGCCTTTAAACATAAGATAGGTTACCCAAATATTCAGGGTAAGGGGATAGTTTTAAAATTATTTAATTCTGCAGGTCACTCAGCTCCACTATCTAAAATAAAAATTGGAAGTAATATTTTTTATAATCCTGCAACAAAAGGGTTATTTGAAGGGCAAGAAATAGAAATTGGTGGTAGTATAAAAGAAGGAAATATTGTATATTTAAAAGATGTTCCAACAGGCACAAAATTACATAATATAGAGATACATCCTGGAGATGGAGGCAAGATAATGAGAGTCTCTGGATCTTATGGAATCTTAACCAAAAAACTACTAGGTAAGGTGGCTATATCATTATCTAATAGGAAAGAATTATTATTTTTAGAAAAATGTAGGGCCACAGTAGGAGAAACAGCAGGAGCTGGAAGGTTAGATAAACCTATATTTAAAGCTGGGAAAAAATATCATATGATGAAAGCTAAAAGTAAACTATGGCCAAGAACCTCTGCAGTTGCAATGAATGTTATAGATCATCCATTTGGGTCTGGTAGGGGTAAGAGAATTACTCACGGAACAAAAGGCAAAATACCTAAAAGAAACGCTCCACCTGGAGCTAATGTGGGTACCATCAGACCTAGAAGAACAGGAAGGAGGAAAGGTAGGAAATAGCAAAAATGGTAGTTGGAGAATTTACTTATAGGGGGAAAACCTTAGAAGAATTGAAGCAATTAGATACTCGTGAGTTTGCAAAATATGTTGGAACTACTCAAAGAAGATATATTTTAAGAAATTTTGATACAATTGAGAAATTTATCTCAAAAAATAAAAAGAAAGCTGAAAAGGGAAAACCTATAAAAACTCATAGTAGGGATATTGTAATAGTTCCAAAAATGATCGGTTTAACTATATTTGTGCATAATGGTAAAGAGTTCGTAAAAGTTATTATTAAAGAAGAAATGTTAGGTCATAAATTCGGAGAATTTGTTCCAACCAGGGGGAAAGTCCAACATGGATCACCAGGTATTGGGGCGACAAGGAGTTCAGCATCTTTGTCTGTAAAGTAAAATGGCAGAAGAAAATAAAAATCAAGTAATTGAAAAAGGAGAATTAAAAGTAGTTGAGTCTTCAAATGTTAAAGAGTCAGTTGAAGAACCTGATAAAAAAGAAGTAAAAAAAGAGAAAAAAACTGACAAGAAAGATGCAATTCAAAAAAAAGAAGAAGCAATAGTAAGGGGGAAGGATTTAAAAATATCTACAAAGCACTCTATAGCTATATGCAATTTCATAAAAAACCATTCTCCTGAAAAATCATCAGAAAATCTTAAAAAAGTAATTAATAAAAAAATAGCAATCCCGATGAAGGGTGAAATTCCTCATAGAAAAGGTATTGAAAGAGGAAGATATCCTATTAACGCGTGTAAGCAGTTTACTAAACTTTTAAAACAACTTTCTGCTAATTCAAATATTAATGGACTTGAAAATCCTATTATTAAGGTCGCAAAGGCTGATCGTGCGAGCAGACCTTATAAAAGATTTGGATCCATGAGATTTAAAAGAACAAATGTTTTGTTAATTGCAAGAGAAAATAAAGTAAATAAATCAAAAAAATAAAATGGAAGAAAAGAAATTTGTCCAATTTAAGAAAGATGAATTTAATGTAAAAGAATTTATCAAAAAATTTCTTGGAAAAGGGAAAATAAGTTCAGTCAAAATAGAATATACTCCTGTAGGAGAAAAAATTATAATTTCAACAAACAAGCCCGGATTTATCATAGGGAGAAAAGGAGAAAGAATAGCTGAATTAACATCTATAATCAAAAATAACTTTAAATTGGAAAATCCCCATATTGAAATTCAAGAAATTACTAAACCTGAGTTTGATGCTCAGTCAATTGCAGATGAAATAGCGCTTTCATTAGAAAAGTTAGGCAACTTAAGATTTAAGATAATTGCTTATAAAGCGCTTGAAAGAATTATGAGAGCAGGAGCATTAGGTTCAGAAATAAAAATGTCTGGCAAATTACCTAGTGAAAGAGCAAAATCCTGGAGATTTGCTGCAGGTTACTTAAAGAAGACTGGAGAACCAGCAAAAATTGTAGACAGAGCACAAGCAACTTCCTTAACTCTATCAGGAATAACTGGGATAAAAGTAAGTATTTTACCACCTGGCAGAAAAATTCATGATCAGATTGAAATAAATGATGAGATTAAAAACCAAATTAAAGCGAACAATTTAAAAATGCAAGAAGAAGTAAAGCCTGATGTTAAAAAAATTAAGACAAGAAAAAAGAATAAATCAAAGGAAAATGGCACTGTTAAAAAATAAAGAAATTGAAAAAATGAATGAAAAGGAAAGGAAGGAAAGATTAAAAGATTTAAGAATCGAACTTATAAAAAAAAATGCAGCTGCCAATAAATCAAGTAAAATAAAGGCAAAGGAAATAAAAAAAGCAATTGCCAGGATACTCACCAAAACTTAAAAATGGATATATGTCCAAAATGTGGCCTACCAAAACAGGCTTGTGTTTGCGAAGATATCGCAAAGAGTGAACAGAAGATAACTATAGAACGAGTGAAAAGAAGATTCGGTAAGTTCATGACCCTTATAAGGGGCATTGGATCTGGAGTTAACATTAAAGAAATTGCAAAAGAACTTAAAGGAGAATTTGCATGTGGTGGAACAGTGAAGGGAGGGGTAATTGAACTTCAAGGAGACCATACCAAGAAACTAAAACAAGCATTAGTAAGGTTAGGTTTTTCAGAAGACTCTATATCAGAGTAAAGAAAAATGGCAAAAAAACTAGATAAGAAGAAAAATGTAGATGAAAAAGCTAGCTGTGCAGATTCTCAATGTCCTTTTCATGGGGTTCTCTCAACTCGGGGAAGAACTTTTGAAGGATATGTAATTGAAAAATTCCCAAGAAGGGTAACTATTGAATTTGAAAGAACATTTTATATAGGGAAATATGAAAGGTATGCTAAGAAGAAAACAAGAATTCATGTCAGATTGCCATCTTGCATGGAAGATGAGATCCAACTTGGAGATTATATCAAGGTTAAAGAATGCCGTCCTTTGAGTAAGTTAATACATTTCGTAGTTATTGAAAAAATCCGTTCAGCAAAGGGAGAGACTAAAAAATGAAGTCAATAAGTGCAAGAGCAACTCGTGGATTGAATATAGGAAGTTTAGTTATCGCAACTGATAATTCAGGAGCTAGGATAGTTAAGATAGTATCAGTAAAGAAGGGTAAATCTAAAAAAGGCCGCCAGCAATTCGCAAAAATAGCTGATTGGGTTAAAGTAAGCGTGAGAAAAGGCCTTCCAGACATGAAGGGGCAAGTATTTGATGCCGTTATTGTAAGGCAGAGAAAACCTTATAGAAGGAAAACTGGTGAAAGAATATGCTTTACAGATAATGCTGTAGCATTATTAAAGGATGAGAAAGGAAACCCAAAAGGGACACAAATTAAAGGTCCAATCGCAAGAGAAATCTCAGAAAGATGGAAAGAAGTATCTAAAATAGCTTCAATTGTTGTTTAAAATGAAACAAAAATTTAGCACAAGTTGGAAATCAAGTAAGCAAAGAAGAAAACAAAGGAAATACCTAGCTAATGCACCATTACATTTAAGAAATAAATTAATTTCAGCAAACCTATCTAAAGAACTAAGAAAGAAGTATTTAAGGAGATCTTTTACATTGAGAAAGGGAGATACTGTAAAAGTTATGAGGGGTCAGTTTAAAAATAAGTCTGGAAAAGTAAATTATATAGACAAATCCAGATTAAGATTAAATATTGAAGGAATACAAAGACAAAAGAAAGATGGAACAAAAGTTAATGTCTGGTTTAATCCTTCTACTTTGCAAATTCAAGAAGTTTTACTAGGAGATAAGAATAGAGAAAAATCAATTAAATTAAAAATAGGTACAGGAAATGCATCTAAAAAGACAAAAATCGCCTAGAAGATGGCCAATAACCAGGAAAGGGACCAAATACTTAGTAGTGCCTTCACACCAAAAAAGAAGTGGAGTTCCTTTGTTATTAGTATTAAGGGATATGTTGAAATTAGGAAGTACACGAAAAGAACTCAAAAAAATTATGAATGAAGGGCAAGTGTTCTTAAATTGCAAAATTATAAAAAATGAAAAACATCCAGTACTGCTTTTTGATACAATCTCTTTTAAGAATGGAATGAGTTATCAGCTTAATTACTCGGACAAGAGAAAATTTTTATTAAAAGAAATTAAAAATGAAGAACAAAATAAAAAAATAGTTAAGCTTATCGGAAAAAGAATTCTAAAAGGAAATAAAATACAACTAAATTTTAATGATGGAAGATCTTTGCTGAGCAGGGAGGATCTTAAGGTTGGAAATTCAGTATTACTAGATTTAATAAGCAATAAAATATTGAAAAAAATTGAATTAAAAGATAATTCTGATATTATAGTTATTGGTGGAAAACATATGGGGAAAACAGGAAAAATAGAAAAAATAATTGAAGAAAGGAGTATGGCTACTATAATATTAAAAGATAAAAAAATAAATGTAAATCTTAATAATTTAATTGCAGTCTAAAATGAAAAATAAAATGCAAGAAATAAAAATAGAAAAAATAGTATTAAGTGCTGGTGCAACTGGAGAAAAATTAGATAGGGCTGTAAAGTTGTTAAATATCATTTCTGGAATGAAAACAATAAAAACATCATCTAATAAAAGAATACCTGGTTTTGGAATACGTCCAGGTTTAGAAATAGGATGCAAAGTCACTTTAAGAGGTAAAAAAGGAGTTCCTTTATTAAAAAGATTGCTTCAAGGAGTAAAAAATGAAATCAAGGAGAGTCAAATTGAAGAAAATCATTTATCTTTTGGGATAGAGGAATATATTGAAGTTCCGGGGTTGGAGTATCAAAGGGACATAGGTATTTTAGGATTTAATGTGACTGTAGTATTTGAAAGGAAAGGTAAGAGAGTGAAAATTAAAAAAATAAAGAGGGGAAAAATTCCCCCTAGACAAAATGTATCTAAGGAAGAAATTATTGATTTTATGAAAATCTTTTTTGAATTGGAGGTGAAAAATGACAGCAAGTGATTGGAAGAAGTTACTTAAACAATTAAGAAATAAACCTGCTGTTATGGAGAAGTTTTTAAAACACAATAAACCAAAAGACAGGAAGTTCGGTATAGCCTCTAAGAAGTGTGAGAGATGTGGGAGATTTGGGGCTCATATAAAGTCTTTTGGTTTGAATTTATGTAGGCACTGCTTTAGAGAAACCGCTCAGGAGTTAGGATTTAAAAAATATAGTTAAAATGGGACAAGATATTGTGGCTGACGCCTTAAACCAAATTATGAATTCCAAAAAGGCAGGAAAGAATTTTGTAGTTGTAAATAGATATTCAAACTTATTATTAAAATTACTAGACTTGGCTCAAAAAGAAGGATATATTGATAGATATGAAATAAAAGGAAATAATTTAAGAATTGAGTTTAGTAAGTTAAATTGTTGTAAGGCTATTAAACCTAGATTTTATGTAAAAATTGGAGGAATAGATAAGTATGTGAGGAGATATTTACCATCTCGAACTTTTGGAGTAATAATTATCTCAACTAATAAAGGTCTAATAACAAATTCGCAAGCATATGAAAAAAATATTGGGGGAAGCTTAATTGCTTATTTTTACTAAATGAAAATCAAAATACAAGAAGAAATAGGAATTCCTGAAGGAGTTACAGTTAGTATGGAAGAAAATATCATAGAATTAGCAAAAGGTCCCTTTAAACTTAGAAAAATCTTTGAGGGGTTCAAAATAAAGCAAGAAAACAATAAAATAATTCTTTATACTGAAAAAGCCACTAAGCGGGAGAAGAAGTTAATAATGACTTTTAAAGCTCATATAAATAATATGATTAAAGGGTTGGCTGAAAAATTTGTATATAAATTACAGATAGCTTCAGTGCACTTTCCAGTTACAGTTAGCATTGAAGGTAATCAATTACTAATTAAGAATTTTTTAGGTGAAGTAACTCCTAGGAAAGCAAAAATCTTACCAGAAGTTGAAGTAAAAGTTGAAAAGGATATAATCACTGTCGAATCAAATAATATAGAGGCAGCTGGGCAGACTGCGGCTAATATAGAAAAAGCCACCAAAGTTAAAGGAAGAGATAGACGTATTTTCCAAGATGGCATTTATATTACTGAAAAACCAGGGAGAGAAATATAGTGAAAAAGAAATTTTTAAGGAGAAATTGGAGAGAATATAAAAGATTAGGTAGAGGAAGAAAGAAAAAACAAAAGTGGAGAAGACCTAAAGGAAGACATGCTAAGATGAGAGAAAAAGTAAGGGGGAGACCAGGCAGGCCCTCAATAGGACTTAAGAAAAGAGTTTCAATAAATCAAGCGATAAGAGTAAATAGTATAAAACAAGCCAAAACAGTATCAAAAAATAAAAATGTCATATTGTGTAAAATGGGTAAAAATAAAAAAATAGAAATATCAAAAATTGCTCAGGAAAAAGGGTATAATATACTTAATTTAAATATAAATAAACTGATTAAATATAACTCAAAGAATAAAGAGAAGATTTCACCTAAAATTAAAGATAAAATGGAGAAAAAGAAATGAACCTCAAAAAGAAAAAAGAATTATCTGCAAGAGTCTTAAATGTTGGAAAAGATAGGATATTTTTAGATAGTAATAGGATCAATGAAATAAAAGAAGCAATTACAGCTCAAGATATAAGAGATCTTAATAAAAGTGGAGTCATTAAAATCAAAGAAAAAAAAGGTCGAAGAGTAAACAAACAAACAAAACCTAAAAAGAGTCCTGGAAAAATCAGAAAAAAAGTTAAAAATAGAAAACAAAATTATATTAAATTAACTAGAAAACTAAGAAATTATATTTCTGAACTAAAAAAACAAGGAAAATTAACTAAAAAAGAATATGTTGATTTAAGGAAGAAAATAAGGGCTAAACAATTTAAAAGTAAATCTCATTTAAAAGAAGTAATTAAGGTAAAATGAAAGTGAATAAAAGAAGAAGAAAAGAAAGAGTAACAGATTACAAATCTAGGCTTAATTTATTAAAGTCAGGCCTTCCAAGAGTAGTATTTAGAAAGTCAAATAAATTTATTATAGGCCAGTATATTAAAAGTGAGAAAGCACAAGATTCTATAATTGCTGGGGCAACTTCAAAGGACCTTTTAGATTATGGTTGGCCAATAGAATTAAGAGGTAGTTTAAAATCACTTACAGCATCTTACCTTACTGGATTTTTATTAGGGAGAAAAATAATTGATAAAGAAGGAGAATCAAGAGCAATTTTTGATATAGGTTTGCTTAGAAATATTGCTAAATCAAGAGCTTACGCTTTTCTTAAAGGTGTTATTGATTCTGGAGTGATAATTAATCATAATGAAAAAATGTTCCCTATAGAAGATAAGATTCAAGGAAATCATCTCAAAAAAAATATTAAAGAAATATTTGGAAAAGTAAAGGAAAAAATTGAACATGGGTGAAAAAAATATTGGACAATTTAATAAAGGAAAATTTAGAGAAGAAGATAGAAAAGCAGCTCTGGCTAAGAGGGAAGAAGAGCGTAGAAAAGATGAAGTTGCTTCATGGCAGCCTAAAACAAAAATTGGAAAATTAGTCAAATCCAAGCAAATTATTGATTTAGATGAAGTAATTGAAAAATATAAGATTCTTGAATCTGAGATTGTAGAATTTTTAATAAAACCTAAATCTGATTTACTATTAATTGGTCAGTCTAAAGGTAAATTTGGTGGTGGAAAAAGGAGAATCTGGCGTCAAACTCAGAGGAAATCAGCAGAAGGAAATATTCCTACTTTCGCTTCAATGGCTGTTATTGGAGATGAAGAAGGGCATGTTGGAATAGGGTATGGGAGAGCAAAAGAAACTCTTCCTTCAAGAAATAAAGCTTTAAGAAATGCTAAGCTAAATATAATTAAAGTTCAAAGAGGATGTGGTAGTTTTGATTGCTCTTGTAACGAGCCACATAGTATTCCTTTTATTGTAGAAGGTAAATGTGGAAGTTCAAGAATTAAACTATTACCCGCACCACAAGGTACTGGTTTAGTTGTTGGAGATGAAATTAAAAAGATTTTGAAACTAGCAGGAATTAAAGATGTTTATAGCCAGACTTTTGGCCAAACTAAAACAACAATTAATCTAGCAAAAGCTACTATTGAAGCCCTTAAGAAAACTAATGAATTTATTAAAAAATGATAGCGATAATTAGAATTTGTGGAAGAGTAAATATACGTGAAGATATAAAGAATACTTTATACAGGTTAAGACTTAGGCATAAATATACTTGTGTAATTTTAAAAGAAACTCCTGAAACAAGAGGGATGATTCAAAAAATTAGAAATCATGTAGCTTATGGTAAAATAGATAATCAAACCCTGACTGATTTAATCAAACAGAGGGGAAAACTACTTGATAAAAAAAAGAAATTAGATCCTGAGAAAATTGCTGAAGAGATTCTTAATGCAAAGGTGGATAAAAAGCTTGAATTTTTAAACTTAAAACCTTTTTTTAGATTGCACCCTCCAAGAAGAGGCATAAAATCAAAATTACACTATCCTAAAGGGGTGCTTGGAGATAATAAGGAAAAAATAAATGACTTAATAAGGAGAATGTTATAAAATGAAGCTAAAGAAAAAGAAAAAATCAGTAAGAATGCGCGGAACAAGATTGCACGGTTGGGCTGCTAAAAAGCATAAAGGAAGTGGAAATAGGGGGGGGAAGGGAATGGCTGGTACTGGTAAAAGAGCAGACCAAAGAAAAACATATGTTCTTAAATATGATTATCCTTATTTTGGTAAGAAAGCAGCAAAGCTAAAAAAGCATAAAAAAAAGAAGATTAATTCTATTAATCTTCAACAAATTCAAGGAAATCTAAAATCTGGAGAAAAAGAACTTAATTTTAAAAGATATAAAATACTAGGTCGCGGAGATATAAAAGATAAAGTTACTATAATTGCAAATTCAGCTTCAAAGTCTGCTATTAAGAAAGTAGAAAAAGCGGGTGGGAAAATAATAATTAATAAAAGATAAAATGGCTTTACTTGACATTTTAAAAAACTTACCAGAAGTAAAGGGCCCAATTGAGAAGAAACTTAGTTTTAATGTAAAACTCAAATGGACTCTTATAGTTCTTATTGCATTTTTTGTATTGGCAAATGTTGCACTTTATGGCCTTGAAGCAAATTCTTTAGAAAGGTTTGAGTATTTAGCTATTGTTTTAGGTACAGATTTTGGAAGTATAATCAGTCTGGGAATTGGACCGATAGTTATGGCTTCTATTATTTTACAATTACTAGTAGGTAGTAAGATACTTGATATTGATCTTACTTCTGATGAAGGAAAAAAGTATTTTCAAAGTTTGCAAAAGATCTCTGTATTTTTCTTCATTTTATTTGAAGCAATAGTTTATGTTCTTATGAGGGGATTGCAAGCCAAACCTGGTTTTGAGTTTATTGTAATATTTCAATTAATTTTAGGGGGTCTTGCAATAGTATTTATGGATGAACTAGTGACTAAGTGGGGTTTTGGTAGTGGAGTTAGTTTATTCATTCTTGCAGGTGTTGGTTGGAGATTATTTACAGGATTATTTCAATTTATAGGTATTCAAGGTGGAAATTGTTTAATCAGCTTTTCAGGAGAAGGAAGTATTGCGTGCGCAGGAAAAATACTTGTTATTATTCAAAGTGTAGTTAATAATGCACCGAATGAGGCTTTGAAGGCTTTTGCCATAATTCTAGTTACAGCGATAATTTTTGCAGCAGTAGTTTGGGCCCAAAGCTTAAAAGTAGAGGTACCTCTTAGTTTTGATAGATTAAGAGGATATGGATTAAAGTGGCCTCTTGCTTTTTTTTATGCTTCAGTAATACCTGTAATTTTAGTAGCAGCTTTATCTGCGAATTTACAATTATTTGCAGGTTTAATTGAAAATTGGATAGGCCATTCAACATTTTTAGGAACTTTCTCCCAAGGTACTCCTATAGCTGGTTTAGCTTACTGGATAGGTTCTTCTAATCTTGTAGAAGCATTTATAACTGGTAGTTTTCAATTAAGAATGCTATTTCAAGGAGTATTCCATATTTTGTTTTATATGGTATTTTCAACAATTTTTGCTGTTTTTTGGGTTAAAACTTCTGGTATGGATGCTCAAAGCCAAGCACATAATATAATGTCTTCAGGATTGCAAATACCTGGTTTCAGAAAAGATGAGCGCGTTTTAGAATCTGTACTTTCAAGATATATAATGCCTCTTACTATAATGGGTGGGGCTGCTATAGGCTTATTAGCAGCTTCAGCTGATTTATTAGGGGCTCTTACAAGCGGTACAGCAATACTTTTAGCTGTAATGATATCATATCAATTTTATCAAAATATTGCACAGCAGCATGCAGTTGACATGCATCCTGCTTTGAAAAAGGTGATGGGTTAAAATGGATAAAGAAGGAAAAGAAGGAAGTTTCAAACCTGTAATGATTGTTTTAATTTTATCATTTATAATTGCAATTTATTGGGATTCCCAAACACTTACATTCATTAAAGATTTTGTGCATATAGTGCTAGATCCTAGTGCAGGAGCATTATTGGAGTGGAATATAACTTATGGTATGATGATTATTGTTCTCATCATATCCCTTATAACTATATTAGTTCAGAAGTATACTACTGACCAAGAAACTCTTCGCGAGTTAAGAAAAGAACAAAAAATCCTCCAGGAAGAAATGAAGAAATTTAAAGATCATCCTGAAAAGCTAATAGAACTTCAGAAAAAACAATTTGAGTTTGTTCCCAAAACTATGAAACTTACTATGAGACCTATTATTTTTACAGGCATTCCTTTTATTTTATTTTTCAGATGGTTTCATGATTTTTTTACACTTGCAGGAAACCCTGAGTTTTTTGGATTTTTAAACTGGTTTTGGTTTTATTTAATATTTGCCATAATCTTTAGTAGTATATTTAAAAAAATTTTAAAAGTTGTATAAAATGCCAAATGAAAATTTAATAATTCAGCTAAGCTTACTAGAACAACAATCACAAGAAATAGAAAAACAGATTCAATTAATTGATCATCAAATAAATGAATTACAAAACCTTTCAATTAGCTTGGATAAATTTAATGGTGAAGGAGAAATACTTGCCCCATTTGGAAAAGGTATATTTGTAAAGTCAGAAGTTAAGGATAAAAAATTATTCATGAATATTGGTTCTGGAATAGTGGTAAAGAAAACTCCTAAAGAAGCAGTAGAGATAGTTGAAAACCAAGTTGATAAATTATCTGCAGCAAAATCTGAGCTTCTTGAAGATATGGGTAAAATTAATGCCGAATTAATAAAACTAATAGATTTAGCTGAGAAATCCCAAGAATCTAAAGATTAGTTATCTTCACAAATTTAAAATAAGTAAGAATTCCTAACTCAGAAACAATTGATTTAATATATTTTTTATCAATAAATTCAAAAGCAGGATTTTTAATCTTTATATTTTTAGGAGCATTATCCCAAACTTCATTTAATTTTCTTTGCTCAATAGGCACTTTTTGTTTTGTAAATTTCCATGAATCAGCCACAACATATAATGATATTCCTTGGTTTTTAGCCACTTGTGCAATTACTTCACTTCCCACTTTATTTATAATTCCTTTTTTTAAAATAGCATCAGCTCCTAAAAATACTTTATCAACTTTTTTATTTCCTTGTTCACCAGACAAAGCTATACTTAAAGCAGAATCAACAAATATAGTTACTTTAATCCCAGCTTTTCTTAGTTCTTTAGCAGTTTTTCTACCTTGCAATAAAGGTCTGGTTTCAGTATTATATACTTCAAATATCTTACCATTTTTTTTTGCATAAATCAACGCATTTAAAACATTAGTTGAATGACAGTGCGTGAAAATTACATCATTTTTTTTAATTAATCTGAAAATATATTTATTTATTTTTTCCTGAGCTGAATCAAAATGATTTAATATTTCTTGATAAGGTTTTCTTTCAGCTAAGTTCAGAACATTTTCTAGCATTGGTTCTGTTGGTCTTAAATTCATAAGCTTTTTCTTGTTTTCTTTAGTAGGGATTATATGGTAAGCTTGAAGTGCAGCTTTTGCTACATTTCTAGCTCCCTGAATTTTCACTGACTGAATATTCTTGCATATTTGATTGAATTTTATCTGCCTCTTTTGCTTTTTCATAAAACTTTAAATACACCTCAACCTTTTAAGTCTTATGTTAGAGATGCTTTTAAGTCCTAAGAAAGCAGAAAGAGAACCCTGGGAAATGTTTTTTATAGGAGTTTTTTATGCTTCCCTATCTTTTCTTTTAGTTAATTGGATATTTGGACAGGACGCAGTTCTAGTTAAATATTCAGGAATGATTATTGTAACTTTTACAGTTATGTTTTGTATACCTTTTGTATATGGGGTATTAAAAAGGGAAGAAGAAAAAGACATGGAGTATAGTGGGGCTTTTAGAATTTTGAAAGAGCATAGTCATGCTTTATATGTTTTTCTTTGGCTTTTTATGGGGGTAATTGTGGCTTTTTCATTTTTATATATAGTCTTTTCTATTTATGGGGATTCAAGTCAGAGTTTTAGGGCGCAGATTGAAACTTATTGTATAATTAACAGGCCTGCAAACTTTAACGATTGTGTGGCAGAATATGGTGTAAAAGGGGTCTCAAGAACAACTGCTTTTTTAACAGCCAAAGAAAAACTTTTCATGATTTTTGCCAATAATATTTATGTCTTAATTTTTACCTTAGTTTTCTCTCTTATTTTTGGGGCAGGAGGATTTTTTGTTCTAGCTTGGAATGCTAGTGTAATAGCTGCAGCTATTGGTATCTTCACAAGATCAAACTTGGCTTCTCTTCCAATGGGTATAGCCCGTTATATGATTCATGGTATTCCTGAAATTGCAGCTTATTTTATTGGAATGCTTGCCGGAGGAATAATAAGTATAGCAATAATCAAACATGATACTAGAAGTGAATATTTCTGGAATATTTTGCAAGACGCACTTAATCTAATAATTGTGGCAGTTGTCATATTATTTTTAGCTGCTTTAATAGAGGTATTTATCACTCCTGTATTATTCTAAAGAAAACTTATTTAAACTAATAAAACCTAAGATAAAAAAAGATGGTGCAAGATATATTTTTCCAAATAAGTTTGATACTAGTTATAGCTTTGACTATTTCTTTTATTATGAGGCTTTTAAAACAGCCTTTAATAATAGGTTATATTCTCACAGGTATACTAGTGGGTCCATTCTTATTTGATTTACTTCCTCAGGAAAGCACTACTCTCCAGACTTTTTCTGAGCTTGGAATAGCATTTCTTTTATTTATAGTTGGGCTGCATTTAAGTCCTAGAGTTATAAAAGAAGTTGGAAAAATCTCACTAATAACAGGCATAGGTCAAGTTATTTTTACTTCTGTAATTGGTTATTTTATTGCCTTATTACTGGGTTTTCCAGTTATATCTTCTATTTATATTGCAATTGCACTGACATTTTCTTCTACTATCATAATTATGAAGCTTTTATCTGACAAAGATGCCCTTGACAAGCTTTATGGAAAGATTTCAATAGGTTTCTTGCTTGTCCAGGACATTATAGCAATTATTATTTTAATCATAATCTCTTCCTTTTCAAATGGAGGTAACATTTTAACTTCAATTTCTCAGATTGCATTTAAAGGAGTTATTATTCTTATTTTTCTTGTACCTTTAAGTTATTTTGTTTTGCCTAAGCTAAGTTCATTTTTTGCAAAATCGCAAGAATTTCTTTTTGTATTTGCAATTACCTGGGGGTTAGGATTAGCTTCCTTATTTTTTTATGCTGGTTTTTCAGTAGAAGTTGGAGCACTAATAGCAGGAGTAATGTTATCTATCTCCCCTTATAGTTATGAGATAAGTTCAAAGCTCAGACCTTTAAGGGATTTTTTTATAATTTCATTTTTCATACTTCTAGGTCATCAGTTAGTATTTAAAGAAATCTCGAACTTAATCTTTCCTGCACTAATATTCTCTTTGTTTGTTTTAATAGGCAATCCTCTTATAATCATGGTATTAATGGGAATTTTTGGATACAGTCGTAATACTGGTTTTATGGCAGGACTTACTGTTGCCCAAATCAGTGAATTCTCACTAATATTAATTGCGTTAGGAGTTAAAATAGGTCATCTGTCTAATGAGATACTCTCTTTTGTAACTGTTATAGGTTTGATAACTATTGCAGGTTCAGCATATCTTATAACTTATTCTGAAAAAATTTATACCTATATTTATCCATATTTATCTATCTTTGAGAAAAAAAATCTCAAGGAGAAAAAAGAAAGCATAAAGAACTATGAGTATATTTTATTTGGAGAAAATAGGATTGGATTTTCAATTATGAAATCATTTAAAAAATTGAATAAAAATTATCTTATTGTTGACTACAATCCTACAAGAGTCAATAAACTTAGTTCAGAAAAAGTATCTTGCATTTTTGGTGACGTTTCTAATTCTGAATTTTTAGACAGCTTAAAACTCGAAAAAGCAAAGCTAGTAGCTTCTACAATACCGGAGCAAGAAACAAATATGATAATACTCAGCAAGGTAAGATCAATTAATAAAAATGCTATAATAATAGTTACTGCGCGTCAAATACAAGAAGCATTTGATTTATACTCTTCTGGAGCAAATTATGTGATCTTACCCCATTTTCTTGGAGGAGAGTATATTGCCAATATTATAGAAAAAGCAAAAGATAATAAAAAAGAGTATGAAAAAGAGAAAAAGAAACAAATTAAAGATCTAAAAGAAAGGCTTGGGGAAGGTCAAGAGCATCCAAAAATAGAAAAGCATGTGTAATTAAATTTATAAATCTCATTTACTAATTAATTTTAATAAAAGATGGTGAAAACTAAATTTATATTTTTACTAAGTATATTTATATTATTAAGTATTAGTGGTGTCTTTGCTTTTGACCTAAACGGAACCACCTATACTTTTAATAGGGTTGCTCTCAATAATACCAATATCTCTGTAACTGTCCAAGATCAAACTTTCACAGAAATATCAGTAAATACCTCCAATTCTAATTCAACAGGAAATTTTAACCTAAGCCTTGCTGATGATATAACTTATATGTATCAGCTTTTACTATGGCATCATAATGGCTCAATGGTAGATTATGTAGCTAAACCTCTTCCTACACTTCCTTATTCAGAGTTCTCACAACTTAGAAATGTTAATTTTTACTTATTTGAAGCAGGAACAATAAATATCACAGCAGTGAACAGGACAGGAGATTTAATTCCAAATAGTCAATTTACTTATAGTGTAAAAGACACTAAATTAGGTTATCCTATTTCAAACTGTATGAATTCAGGATCTAAAGAGGTTGTTTGTTATCTTCAAAAAGACAGAAATTATTCAATCATGATTTATCCTGCTGATGGATCTCCTGAGCACTTTGTTCCAGTTAGTTTTGACTGGAATAATTTTAGTTCTACTTCAAATTATACTACTGGACTATCTAATTATATTGCCAATACAAGAACTTTTCATAAGCAATTCAATGTATCAGAAAGCTTCATAAGAATCTCTGGGTATATTACTGAACCTAATATTGAGGGGTGGGATGACTTTTCAATCATACCTTATTTACAAGAACCAGGAGGAATGATATTTATGTCTATGGGGTTTATTCCTTTTAATGCAAGTTCTTGGAATTCAGCACAATCAGATTATTATAACAACTACACAGGTTTTTATAACATAACTGTACCCTACTCTACATCAGAAACTGTTGAATATATGTTTTATGCAGCAGCAAGGAATGGTTCGACTTATTATGGGGGCTTTAAGAATATTACCAATCCATCACACCAAGGTAATTTTAATATTTCTATGTATGGCTTATTAGGTATTAATTCTACTATAAACCAGACAAGAGGAGATGGATTAGGATCTCTTGCAGTAAACACCAAGAAACAATCTTTTTATTTTGTTAATTCATCAGGATTCCATAATAGTGTTACTGTTTTTGTAGATGTTAAAGTAGATTACTCTGCTTATGGTTCCAGAGAATTTACTTTTATGGAAGATGTAGGAGATAGTGGAATTTCAAATAATTTTTCTATTCCTTTATTGAATGTTACAGGAATTAAGGAAATAAATATCTTTAGTAGCACTTTCGCTCCAAGAAGGATTCCCACAAAAACAGCAGCCCAAATTTCAGCTAATAATAATATAACTCTGACTGCTTTTAATCCTGCAGATATTGATGGTGCAGACATTTCCTCAAGCCTCACCATTAAAATATATCAATCAAACTCAACTTGTGACGTACCAGAACCTTCAGCAGCTTGTTTAATCACCTCAACAACAGGAGCATCTAACTTTAATCCAATTTCAGCAGTAATGGGTGGTGGTCAAATTAGCTTTAGAATGGGTTTGGGTGGTTCTGGAATCGAAATTCACTACGTTAATGTCGATATGCTTGCTTCAGGGCCTCCTGATGGATTATTTGATGACTCTGCGAATACGGCAGGCACTTCAGGAACATCTTTTAATTCAGTACTAAGATTTGGTTCAAAAGGTCCAAAAATTTATGATTATATCCTAATGTCTATACCTTATTCAGAAACAGCTGGTTCTGGTTTAAATGATTCAGCACCAGTAAACATGAGTATTCCTACATTTTATGATGAGGATTGGAATACAATATGGTTAACTTCAACTAATGGAACTAATGCTTCAAATCTAGCCTCAAATGATACCCATTATGCTGAAAGGCAAGATGAGTGGCAACAACTTATGGTTTCAAAAGCTTGTACAACAAGTGTAGCTATATTCAATGCAACAACACCTTGTTTTATCAGCACGTCAAGTAATAAAATTTGGATAAGACTTCCTCATTTTTCTGGAACAGGCCCCCGACTTACAGGCACAGTGCTTGCTTCAGCTGCAAGCGGAGATGATGACAGCTCTTCAAGCAGTTCTTCTTCAAGTGGAGGAGATGATGAACAAGCAACATCTAATAAAAAAGTAAAAAGTTGGACACTAATGGAGTCTGATAAAAGTTATACTATGAACATTGATAGTAGTGTTTTTGGACTAGATAAAATAGAAATTGAAGTTGGTTCAAATACCTCAAATGCAAAAATTACATTATATAAATATGATGAAAAACCAGGAGCAGTTTCTGAGAAATTAGGTAAGGTTTACAAGTATATACAAATATTTGCTGAAAACCTAGATAATAATATGACTAAATCCATTTTAACTTTGCAAGTTAATAAGTCTTGGGTAGATACTAATACTAATAAAAACTCTATTTCATTATATAGATATAATTCTGCAACCTCCTCATGGGATAATCTAAATGCTTCATATTCTACTGCAGATTCAGGAAATTATTATTACAAAGTTAATCTTAAAAGTTTCAGCTTTTTTGCGATTGCTACACCAGATTCAGCAGCTAGTAATGCTTCTTCTGGAGATGTTAATTCAACTACTGTTGGAACTGACCAAGAATCTGGTGAGGATGGGCAAAGTACCAGTATCTGGATATGGATTTTAGGAATCATAATAGTGGTTATTATAATCACCATAATCATATTTGGAGCTCTTGAATATAGGAGCAGAATGTTTATTTCTAAACGAAAGAATAATTAAGTTTTTAAACTTTCAATAATTATTATCTTAATGGTAATTAGGGATACAGATTATATTCAACAGTTAGCCAATTATATTAAAAAAAATCTTCAAAAAAAGTATACTTCTGATTCTTTAAGGTTCGCCTTGTTAAATCAAGGTTATTCTAGGGCTGAAGTTGATAGAGCAATAAGACTAGCTAATGAGCAGATGGCAAAAGAAGCTCCTAAAATGATTGAAAAGCCTGTAATTAAGTATGAAGTTGAATCTGTTGGTGAAGAGGGTGAAGTAAAAATTGGTTTTTGGGCTAGGATAAAGAAGTGGTTCAGCTAGAGTTCAAGTATTTTTTTATTAATTTAATTTTTTCATCATCAGCTTGGCCCTGTTTCTTTCTTCTGTAATCATCATTATATACTGTTTCGTAAGCTTTTAGATATTGTTTAGCATTAAGTTGCCGAAAACTTATATCCTTAATTTTAGTCTCTTCAAGTTTATTAGGATTTGTACCTGATTCAAACAGAATTGACTCTTTTGCAAAAGCTACTATTTGATTCTTTCTTTTGAATTCATGCTCATGCTCATCTATCATATTATAATTTAATTCTTTCATAAGTGAAATTAGTTTTAACCATTTTTTACCAATATATTCATCTGCTATTAAAATATCTATATCATTAGCCTCACTAAATTCGCCTATTTTTAATTGTAAACCTAAAGAACCATATATTACTGGTGAAATATTAAATTTTTTATTAATTAATTTAGCAGCTTCTAAGAAAATCTTGAATTTCTCTTCATTAATTATTAATTTCTTCATTTTAGAACTACGCCCGCGCCAGGAATCGAACCTGGATGCCCAAAGGGCCCGGCTTTCTAGTGTTAAACTCAAGGCCGGTGCAATACCATTATGCGACGCGGGCTTAAATTGAGAATTCTCTAGTGCTTTTAAATATTACTTAAGCTGAGGTAAATAAATATGAGCAGAAATAGAATGGCAAGTAAGAGTTCCTGGTTTTATTTTAAGTTCTTCACATAAGCATCTCATTAATTTTCCTTGGAATGCTAAATTTGAATAAGCTTTTCCCCCATAGTCATGGCTCCTATAAATACATGTTGCGTTTAATCTATTTTTTTCAGTCTTATAATTTATCAAGCTTAAGCAAGTAAAATGATTAGCCAAATCTATCTTAGGTTCAATAAGACTGATAGTTGCAGACCTTGAATCAGGTTTGTTTTTTAGTTTCTCTATAATTAATTCCATCTGATTCATACCATAATAGTCAAAAATTCTGCTGTATTCAGAAAACCATGTATCAGCAGGTAATGGATTAATGAGATAACTAAACAAAAAATCAGCATCTTCTTCAGATGGTTCTCCTAAGTCTAATGGGCTTTCTATATTCAAGATAAGGTTACTTATTTCTCTAGTGTTTTTCCCTTCGTGAATTATATTTTTCCCTTCATTAATTATAGCTTTTACAGCATTTATCCACACATCAACTATTGTTGTACCTATAACTTTTTTCATTTCTTCTATACTTTATAGATCTTTTTAAACTTTCTTGTAAGAACTAGGTTTGAAAGTTTGCCTGCTGCTAATAATTAAAAAATTCAACCAAATAGTGCAGACAAACCTTCTGCTGCTTCTTCTGCTTTTTCTTCAGTCTTTTCTGACTTCTCTTCAGTCTTTTCTGCCGGTCCGCCAGAAGCAGGTGCCACAGCTACTAATGACGCAGATTCTAATTCTTTATCAATATCTACATCTTTCAAGCTTGCAATTAAAGTCTTTACTTTTGCTTCATCAACTTCTGACCCAGTCGCCGATATCACTTTCTTTAAATTTGTTTCATTTACTGCTTGTCCAGTTTTATGCAATAGCAAAGCCCCATATACGTATTCCATTTAATTTTCCTCCGGTTTATTTTCTTGAGTATTTTCTTCAGCTGCTTTCTCCTCAGCTTCATTTTCTTGTTTAGATTCTTCCTTAATATCTTCTTTTTTATCGACTTCTGATAATTTTTCCAAGGCTCTCTCATGCATTCCTGCCTTTTGTATTAAGAAAGAAATAGTATCTTTGCTTGGGTATACTATTTCCACAGCAAAAGCTAAAGCTTTCGCATAAGTATTTTTAATTTCTTCAAGAGCACTTTCTTTATCAATTTTGATTCCTACATAAACTTTTTTTTCTTTATTATCATAAGCAACTAGAGGTTCAAATCCAACATGGAAGGGCTTAATATCAAGCTTAGCCATTATACTTGCAGCAGAAGTGTTTATTTTTTCTCCTTTCTTTACAATTATTTTTGCTTTTTTAATATTAATCTTGCCATCTTCAATTGCAATCTGTATGCCTAAACTACCTAACTCACTTATTACGGGTCCTGGAGTAAGTTCAGTTGGGCCTTCTTCTATTTCTATATCCTCAGGAGCTTCCTGCCCAATTTTTGCCTTTGCAGGAGTAGTATTTTCAGAAAGGGTCGAGGATAAATCAAAAGGGTCTATATCAGAAAATAATAAAGCAACATCTTCCTTAATATATTCTTTAATATTCTTAATAGCCCCAATATCTATACTATCTATAGCCCTTAAAATGGCACTTTTTTTCACAACTTTGACTTTTGCATGATCTTTTATCTTATTTTTAATTATCTGAAACTGCTTTCCAGGCAGGCTTTTTATGGAAGCTATGAGAAAACAATTACTCTCTTTTATAAGTTTAACTAAGTCTTCTATTTCTTTAATCTTTTTTTTAGGAATATCTTTTAATCTGTGTTTATTCATTGCTTTATCTCTCCAACTAATTTTATTGGTTTTGACATTGTCAGTTTAATCATAACATTTTTTATGTTCTCTTTCTTTCTTGGTAGGACATTAATTATTGAGTTAAATACAAATACTAAATTATCAACAATTTCCTCATCTTTCATATTTTGATTAGCTACACTTAATTTAATACTAGGCTCTTTACTTCTTACTTTTAAAATTTTATCGAACTTTTTCAAAGCATCTTTTATTGAAGATTCATCATCTTGAGCGATAATTCCTAGCTGAGGAGTAGGCATCTTTCCACTAGGACCTAAATATTTACCAAAATTTGTTGCAATTTCAGGCATGAGTTTTGCAGAAGCTATGAAAAAATCATATTTTTTCACAAGTTTTTTGATTTCTTTTTTGTCTTTATATTTTTCAAATTCAGCTTTAGTTATGCTATCTATATGATTACTTTTATTATTTAGAAAACCAGCAACTTTTGCGTCTTTAATTTTGAAAGGAAGAATTAATACTAAATTCACACTTTCTCTTCTTATATCAAAATTTCTTAAATTTACAATTAAATCTACAGATTGATTAAATTTTCTTTTCTTGCTTTTATTCTCATCTTTTAGCTCTTTAATAGCTTTCAAAAAAACTTCTTTGTTCATTCTTACCTCCTACATTATAAACTTGGATCATAGAAAATATCTCCAAATTATGTAGTTTTCCGGTACATAAGCATAAAAAATAAGGTTTATAAATTTAATGCTTTTTTATTTAAAATGAAAATAAAAGAAATTATTGTATCTTCCTGTATGAATAAAAGCAAAATAAAAGATTATGTGATTAATCCTTATACTGGTTGTGAGCATGGTTGCAAGTATTGTTACGCTATTTTTATGAAAAAATACCAGAATATCAAGGATAAATGGGGGGAATTTATCTATGTTAAAAAGAACTGTCCAGAATTATTAGAGAAAGAGCTTAAAAAAAATCCTCCAGGTCATATTTGGATAAGTAGTGTTACTGATCCTTATTCCCCTGTTGAGTCAAAGTACAAAATGACTAGGAAAATTTTAGAAGTCATTTCTAAATCCCCTCACAAAAACAAATTTAGTTTTGAGATTCTTTCAAAATCGACTTTAGTTGAAAGAGATTTTGATTTGATTAAAGAAATTGGCATTGAATTAGGCATGTCTATAAATAATTTAGATAAAAATATATCTAAATTGATTGAACCAGGCGCTCCCCCTCCACTAGATAGAATTGAAACTTTGAAGAAAGCAAAAGAATATGGTATAAAAGTTTTTGGTTTCATATCTCCAGTCTTGCCAGGAATTACAAATTTAGATGAAATCTTCCGCGAATTAAAATTTTGCGATTTTGTTTATGTCGAAGTGTTAAATACGAGATCTAATGGTGTGAAAAGATTAATCCCCTTATTAAGAAAAAAATTTCCCAGCACCCTTAAAAAAATTGAATATGCTAAAAATAACAGTGATAAATACTATAATCAAATAAAAAAAGAAGCTGAATTGTTAAGTAAGAAATATTCCATAAATCTCCAGGCAGTTATTTATCACTAATTTCTTTCCAATTCTCCAAGATACTCTTTTATCCTGTCTATAGTTTGAGGGATTAGGAATTTTTCAATTTTATTTTGAAAAATTTCATTTAAAGATTCAAATTCAGCTAAATTGTAAAGATTTTCCTTTTTTTCAATTAACATCATATCTCTTAGTCTTTTTAACTGTCTTCTTATATTACTCTCTGCAACTCCTTTTAGTTCTAGATGATGTTTTTTTCTACTTCCTTCCACTTCTTCTTTAATATTATCACTAGTAAGCTGCTTTTTCTGCTTTCTTGCATCTTCAAGAACAAGAAGAATATCCACAATCACATCTCTTCCATCACCTGGTTGCAATAAACCTAGTGATAAGCAAATTTTTTTCATTACTTCTCTTCTATCTTTTTGATAAGGTTTTTCATATTTTCTTAAGATAATTTCTGCTAAAGGTGTATCTCTTGCCATATCTTTCTTAGCACATAAATACTTATAAATATATCCTAATTATTCAAGTTATGGAACTCGTAGCATTATTATCGTCTGGAAAAGGGACATGGGGGCAAGTTGCTGGTTTAGTAAATAGGGGTGAATGGGATAATATAATTCTTATTGGAAGCGATTTTGCTGAGAAGTTTTCACTAGATAAAAAACACGAATTTATAAAAGTCAATACAAATCAAGGTTTAGTCGAACTAAAACAAGATTTAGCTAAAAAATTAAATGGAAAAATTAATGGAACTGAAGTTGGGTTAAGTATTGCTTCTGGTGATGGGAAGGAGCATATGGCTTTGATATCTGCCTTATTATCTTTGCCTGTAGGAATTAGATTTGTAGCTTTAACTAAAGATGGTGTAGTCTACTTATAGGAAATTTTTTATATTTCTTTAATCTTTAATTAAAATGAAATCACACAATAAAATAGCTGGAATTATTATAAGAGATAAAAGACTTTTAATGGTCAGAAAATATGGAGAACCTCATTTTATTATGCCTGGAGGTCAATTAAAATCAGGCGAGACTATAAGAAAAGCCTTAGAAAGAGAGTTAGAAGAAGAGCTTGACGTTAAATTAATTTCAATGGATAATCGCCCTTACGGGGTTTGGGAAGCTCCCCATTTCCAAGATCAAGATAAAATTGTAAGAATGGAAACTTATTTTGTGGAAATTGAAGGGAATCCAGTAAAAACAAGTGAGATTGATGAGATTAGGTGGGTTTCTAGCTCTTATGCTCAAGAAGGAATAGTGGTCGCATCAATAAATCAAGATTGTTTAATTCCAAAACTTTTAAAAGATAGTTTCATAATTTAAATTTCATTCTTTTTAATCTTCATTTTTCTCTTGTCTTTTCCAATTAAAACTACCCTGCTTTCAATTTTCTCGTCGAGAATCTTATATTTTGGCAATAAATTCACAAGTTTTTCAGCAAAATCTTTAATTTCTTTATGAGTGGGCATTCTTTCATAACCTAGTCTTTTCCTCGAAAATCCAACACTCATAAATCCTTTAACTTCAACAAAATCTGGAGATGCCTTTAAAATTAGTTTTGCATAATCTTTTTCATTTTCCATATTAAGTTTTCTAACTAAAGTCATTCTTAGAACTTTTCTTGTTTTTAATTTAGGAAGTAGTTCAAGAGTCTCATTAAATTTCATCCAAGCACTCTTAATTTTATTTCTAGTTAATTTTCTAAATATTTTTTCATTAGGATAGTTTAAGGAAATATAAATCTGAGTAGGCAATTGTTTATTTTTTTGCAATAATTTCAATTTTTCAGGAAGCAAACCATTGGTGACAAGAAAGCTAGTTAATTTTCTTTTCCTCAATTCCCCTATAAATTTCCCTAGTTTAGAATATATAGTTGGCTCGCCCGAAAGAGAAATAGCAAAATTTTTTGGAGTTTGAGCTTCTCTAAATTTTTTCATGTTAATTTTCTTATTTCCTTTAAAACCAGAAATCATCTTTCTTTGAGCCCTAATCAGTTCCTCTATAATTTTTTTCGGATCATCTAATTCAAGTGTTATTTTATCTCCTAAAGTGTATTCAATAGCTCGCCAGCAATGAAGACACTTATTTTGGCACCACATAACTGCTGGACTACACTGGCAGCACTGATGACTTTTTATCCCATAAAATTTTTCTTTATAGCATTCTCCCTCATCAATTAAACTTTTTTTTGTCCATCTGCACACTTGCAATGCTGAGTGATTTCCAATTAAAGCATAATGCTGAGATTTTAGTATATCTTTGTATTTCATAAAAAAATAAAAAATAATAAAAATTTAAACCTTTCTGAAGAAGAGCTTAATAAAAAACTAAATTTAATATAAAAAAATAAAAAATAAAAAAGTTAGATTAATTATCTCTTCTTCTTTTTCTTTGCTGCTTTTTTCTTTTTTGCCATTTTAACCTCTTTTATTGAATTTATGTTAATTAATTCAAGATTTTTTTATTTAAATATCTTTCTGTTGCAAAAATTTTTTCCAAAAATTTATGGACTGGCCGGGAATTGAACCCAGATATCTGCTATGCAAAAGCAGAAGTTTGTCGTTAGCTTACCAGCCCAGATTCAAAAAAAGTTAATCGCCCAAATAAACATTAAGACAAGGATTAAAAATAGAATCAAATAAGTCGCTGCAGCGAATGCTTTTTTAGCTTTGTCATCTGATTTAGTCAAGAACAAGACAGTGAGATAAAAAACTCTTCCACCATCGAAGATTCCAACAGGAAGCATATTAACTAGTGCAACTGATATATTAATCAAAACAATCCACCATATTAAATTATAAATAAATGTAACTAAATCAGGATTAAATTTTGGAGTATAGTTGATGTTTGGATTTTTAAAGAAAGATAATTTTTCGCGCAATTTTCCAAAAATTCCCCCACTATTAATTTTAATTAAAGCAATTCCAATATAAGGCATACTTGAATTATTTGGGTGCTCCTCAAGAGTTATATTAAATTCATGAATACTGAGAGAATCATTGATTAATGTTTTAATAGTAATTTTATCATTAGGTTGATATTTTGAAATTTGAGAGCTTAAGTCATCAGTATTACTTATTTTTTTGCCATCAATTTCTACTATAACTCCTCTTAAATTATTTCTTAACGCTGGAGTATCTTCATATGCTATGATTTGTTTCGAACTTAAATTGTATTCATTTTCATCAACAAAATATTTTTTTCCACTAATTTCAATTTCAGTTAAGGAGATATTCCCATCAACTATAAAATCAGTTTCACCTATAATAGAAGTTATATCAGCTGTATTAATTAAATCAGCTGAGTATGAATTGATAATAACTCCTGATGATATGACGGTTGAAGCAAAGAACAGCCATAATAAAATAAAAAACACAAAACCTGTAATTAGGTTTGCAAAACTTCCAGCCCCTAAAATGGCAAGTTGATTTTTAATACTTATTTTCTGCATTTTTTTCTCATCTGGCTCAACAAATGCGGCTAACAATGGCCCAAGAAAACCAAAACCAGTGGATTTTATTTTTAGTTTACTGAACTTAGCGAATATTCCATGTGAGAATTCATGGACAGCTGCGATTATAGCAATGCTAATTATCCAATAGGTAAAATAAAACATTGGTAAAAAGTCTACTTTGAAGATACTTGGAAGATAAGGTATCAAAGGAGCAATAGGTGGTATCTTAACTTCTTTTACAAATAAAGGCAGTTTAATATAAATATAGAGTATTTGAAATAATAAAATGATCATAACTATCATCATAATATATCCAAAGAATATTACAAAATATCTCAGTTTTGAAATAACTTTAGGGTATTTTGTTCCAATATAATTAATAAATCTTATCCCCACTTTTGTCCTATAAAGATAGAGGATTCCCTCTCTTTCCAATTTCTTTCTTCTAATAATAAGAAATATAGCTATAGCTATGGTAAATATTACTAAAAAAGTTAAATCATAAAATATGATACTCCTCATTTTTTATTTTTTACTCTTAGCAGGTCTAAATGCTTTTGCCCTACACTTTCTACACTTCACTTTTTTTTCAATTATTTTTCTAGGTTCAGATCTCTGTTTAGATCCACACTTCTTGCAGACAAACATATTTTTATAAAGTCTAGCTTGCGCAGCTTGTATCTTTGCCATGTTTTTATATCTTCCTCTTGATTATTTTTTTCCCATCAACAACCCAGTATTCTACTTGATTTCCTTCTTTAATTTCTTCATTCATATCTTCTGGGATGTTAACTTCAAAGTTTTCATAACTATCAGTATCCATAACATTTGCAGTTTTTTCTGAAATAGATAATATTTGCGCGCGATTTTTATCAATCATAGGAACTTCAAATCTTTGACTTCCAGGTACAGCAACTATCCTTTTCTTACCATCCATTATACCTATGGCTTCAATCCTACATTTACTTGCCCCATGCTTTCCTGTTTTACTTACATCCATAGACTTAACTGTACAAGGATTTCCGTCTATAATTATACTTACACCTGGTTTCGCCTCTGTTGCATCAATAAGTTTAAAAGTCATATTTTCAAAAGAAGAAATACATTTATAAAGCTTCCCTTTATCAATTTTTTATGCTAAAGGAAAAAGATTTTATTGAGTTAGAATTTACTGGAAGAGTTAAGAATGGGGAAATTTTTGATACAAATATAAAAGAAGAAGCAAAAAAAATAGATCTTGATATAAATACTCGCCCACTTATAACATGTTTAGGTCAGAATATGATTCTTCCGGCAATTGATAAATTTCTAGTTGGAAAGGAAGTAAACAAAAAATATGAGCTTGATTTAAAACCAGAAGAAGCATTTGGTGCAAGAAATCGAGAATTGATTAAAACAATGCCTATGTCTGTGTTCAAGGAACAGCAAGTAGCTCCAAAACCGGGAATGATATTCCAATTTGATACTATGATGGGGAGAATATCCGCAGTAAGTGGTGGAAGAGTGATTGTTGATTTCAATAATCCTCTAGCAGGAAAAGAAGTTTCTTATAGTTTAGAAGTAAAAAGAAAAGTTGAAGATATTAATGAAAAAACTAAATCAATTATAAATTTTTTATTTAAGCAAGACATCCCATTTAAAATTGAAGAAAAGAAACTTATAATTGAAGGCGAAAAAAGCATCATTGGTTTTGTTCAAATGTTTAATGAAAAATTTAAAGAAATTCTTGATTTGGAACTAGAAACTAAGGAAATTAAACTTTCCAATCAAGAAAGTGCAAGCAATAACTAAAAATATATACACCATTTCACAATAATCCTTAAATACTTCTAAAATTAACCTTTAAAATGGCAGAATTTATTAAAAGAGATGAAGCAGACATCAATCCTGAAGTTCTTGAAATTGACCGTGAATTAGAGGAACTTTTGAAAAAACAGAGCGCTAAAGTTAAAGTAGTAGGGGTAGGTGGTGGTGGTGGAAATACTTTATCAAGGATGAAAGAAATTGGAATAAAAGGTAGTGAACTTATAGCCATCAATACAGATGCTCAAGATTTATTGTATACTTCTGCAGATTATAAAATATTAATTGGTCGCGAATTAACAAGAGGGCTTGGAGCAGGATCTAATCCTAAAGTTGGAGAAGAAGCTGCCCGTGAATCTGAGCACGAAATCAAGAAAAGAATTTCAGGAGCCGATATGGTATTTATAACGTGTGGGCTTGGAGGGGGAACAGGAACTGGCGCGGCTCCGATAGTTGCTGAAGCAGCGAAAAAACAAGGAGCTCTTACTATAGGTATAGTAACTCTCCCTTTTACAATTGAAGGAAGGAAAAGAATTGAAAATTCAGTATATGGTTTAGAAAGAATGGAGTCTGTTGTTGATACTTTAATAGTAATACCTAATGATAAATTACTTGAACTTGCTCCTGAATTACCCCTCCATACTGCATTCAAAGTTGCAGATGAAATTTTAACTAATGCAGTAAAAGGAACAACTGAGCTAGTAACAAAAACAGGACTTGTTAATCTGGATTTTGCAGATATAAAATCAGTAATGGTAGATGGTGGAGTTTCTCTTATTGGTATGGGGGAGGCTGATTCTCAGAATCGTGCAATTGAAGCAGTTGAGAAAGCTTTACAAAATCCTCTGTTGGATGTTGATGTAAGTAATGCTTCTGGAGCTTTAGTAAATATTATTGGGGGCCCTGATTTAAGCCTAGATGAATCTAAGAGTATAATAGAATTTGTAGGTAATAAATTGGGAGATGACGCAAAAATGATCTGGGGTGCACAAATTTCTGAAGATATGGAAAAATCAATAAGAGTAATGTTAATAATAACTGGTGTAAAATCAAGTCAGATTCTTGGCAAAGGTGAAACTTCAGAAGAAAAGCGGCAAAAAGATATTGAAGAAGAGCTTGGGATTGAATTTTATGAAGAATAGATTTAAAAACCAAATTTCTTTATTTAGTTTATGACAATTAAACAAAATTTAACATCATTTCTGGTGAAATGCAAAAGAGTGTGGCATATACTCAAAAAACCAGATAAAAAAGAATTTTCAACTATATTAAAAGTTTCAGCAATTGGCATTCTTGCAATTGGAATACTCGGCTTCATAATAGCTATAATCATGAGTATATTTAATTAGATTTTTCAGCTTCTTCAATAGAAATTATATTATCTTCTTTTCCAGGTTGATATTTATCTAGGATTTTAGTTTTAACTTCATTAAATGCTTCTTCAATATCTACATTTAATTGATTAGCCAATCTGCATAATCCAAAAAACAAATCTCCAATTCCATCCCGAAATACTTCTTTATTCTCATAAACAATTTTAATCTTTTCTTCTTCTGATTTATATCTTAAATACTGACTCATCTCTATTAACTCTTCGTGTAAATGATCAAATTTATCAATATTTGGATTATCTTGCCATCCATTCCTATTAGCAAATGCTTTAACAAGCTCTTGTGCCTCTTTTATAGACTTAATATTCTTATTTTCCATAAATAAGCATCATTTACATAAATATAAATTTTTTGGAAAAATTTATAAACCCTCATTTTTTACTATTTATAACTACTTCTAATAATTAGGAGTCAGTTGGGCCAAGCAACTTCACAAGACTAAAATTAAGATAAATGATAAGTGAGGTTGCGAGTTGAGGATAAAAAATGATTTATGTAATAAAAGTCACAACAAATAAAGAAGAAAAAGCAACTGAGATGATTATTGATAAAATCAAGAAAAAACAGTTACCAGTATATTCAGTTGCTCGCCCACATGGTTTAAGAGGTTATATTTTTTTAGAGGCACCAGAAAGAGACGTTGCTGAAGAAGCTGCTTTTAATCTACCTTATGTCAAAGGAATTGTAGGCAAGACAGTTGAATATTCTGAAATTAAGAGTATGATTGAGCCTACAGTTGAACAGATAAATATTGAAAAAAATGATATTGTAGAAATAATAGGCGAACCTTTTAAAAAAGAAAAAGCAAAAGTTGTCAGAATAGACAAGCAAAAAGAAGAAGCCACAGTCACTTTATTAGGGGCAGCAATCCCAATTCCAGTTACAGTAAAACTAGATAATATTAAAGTTATAAGAAGAGAAGATAAAGACGATGAAGAAACTGATGAAAGTGAAGATGGGGGGAATCAAAAATGATTGTAAAATTACTTGTTGATGGTGGAGACATGAAACCTGGCCCAGTAATTGGTCAAAAATTAGGCCCATTAGGAATTAATATTAATCAAGTAATGCAAAAAGTAAATGAAGCTACTAAGGATTTTAAGGGAATGAAAGTTCCGGTTGATCTAGAAGTTAATCCCTCGAATAAACAGTTTGAAGTAAAAGTATATTCTCCTCCAGTAGCGGAATTACTAAAAAAAGAGCTTAAACTAGAAAAAGGTTCAGGAGCCAGAAAAAAATTTATTATAGGAAATCTTGCAATTGAGCAAATAGTTTCTGTTGCCAAAATAAAGTATCCTAACATGATTGTCTCTAGCTTTAAAGCAGCAGTAAAATCAGTGGTTGGAAGCTGCATATCTCTTGGAATACTAATTGAAAGTAAAGATCCACTTGAAGTAGAAAAGGAAATTGATCAAGGCATTTATGATAAAGAAATCGACAAACAAGTTATTGAAGTTAGCGAGGAAAAAAAGAAGCAACTTGAGGACTTTTTTGAAGATATAAAGTCAAAGCAAGATGTAATATTAAAGAAAGAAGCTGAGGAGAAAGCAGTTGAAGAAGACAAAAAAGCTGAGGCTGCTAAAACAGCTCCTAAACTAGAAGAAAAGAAAATAGAACAGAAAAAGCCAGAAGCTAAGAAGTAAATTTATAAACTCTCTCAGCACTTTTATTTAAGGGGCTGTGGGGTAGCTTGGTTAGCCTTCGAGCTTTGGGAGCTTGTGACCCCGGTTCAAATCCGGGCAGCCCCATTCTTATAAAAGGAAAGTATTGGAAAAATATAGGTTGTTTAAAATGGCCACTAAAACAAAAAAAATCAAACATGCTGGAAGGTTTGGAGCAGGATATGGTAAGAGGGTAAGAAAGAAATTAATAGGGGTAGAGTCCAAACAAAGAATAAAACAAACCTGCCCTTTCTGTAGCAGGAAGCCCGCAAAAAGAACTTCAAAAGGAATATGGGAATGTAAAAAATGTGGAAAGAAATTTGCCCACAACACTTTTCACTTAGGTGACTCTTAATTTTCAAATAAATTTATAAACACTAAATAATATATCTTAAAATGGCTATATACAAATGCTTTCAATGTGGTAAACAAGTTTCACATAAGGTTCTTGAAAAAAGATTTGTTTGTGCTACTTGTGGTGGAAAGATTTTCTATAAACCAAGAAAGAATATAACTAAGATTAAAGCTATTTGATAAAATATCTTTAATAAGTTTAGCTAATAAATTTTTATTATCAGACAAATGAAACTAGACAAAGAAACATCTGAAAATTTGCAAGAATTGCAAGTATTAGAGCAAAATATGCAAGGATTTTTAATGCAAAAGCAGGCTTTTCAAATGGAACTTAATGAAACTGAGGCTGCTTTAGAAGAATTAAAGAAAGCTAAACCTAATGAGGTATATAGGATTCTTGGTCAAATAATGGTTAAAACTGAGAAAGATAAAGCAGAACAAGAGCTTGAAGACAAGAAAAACCTCCTTACCTTAAGATTAAAGTCAATAGAAAAGCAGGAAAAGTCAATTAAAGATAGAGTAGATTCTTTAAGAGAAAAAGTTACTAAGAAAATGAGTTCAAAGTAATATATTTGTTTCTTCACCAAAATCTTTATATACTCATGCATTGTTGGATTTATTATGGTGATTAAAAGTATAAAAAGTGGTCTTTCTAATATATTTAGTAGAACTGATGATGAGCCAGAATATATTGAGATTGATTTAGGTCAAGAAGCTAAAAAAAATAAAGTAATTGTAAGACCTTTTGTTCTTAAGAGTTTTGAAGATGTGGGGCATATTCTAGAAGTTCTGCGTGAAGGATATACTATTGCAGTAATTGATATAAAACCACTAAAAACCAAAGATATAATTGAACTGAAAAGAGCAGTTACAAAAGTAAAGAAAACAGCAGATGCTTTGGAGGGTTCTGTAGCTGGTTTTGGGGAAAATATGCTAATAGTTACCCCTCAATTTGCAGAAATCTACAAGGGACAGGCTCTTCCTAGAATAGAGAAGATTTAATAAGGTATTTTTTTTCTGTCAATTATGAAAGTACTATTTATTGAAGCTAAAAAAAAGTCTTTAGATGTAGATATAGACCTATCTAATCTACCTGCGAAAGTTCATATAGCTTATTCTATCCAATACAAAGACTTAGCTGAAAAAATCAAAAAAAAGCTGAAAAGTAGAGTTTCTGGCTTTTCTCAAGCTCTTGGATGCACAAAGCTAAATGCTAAGCACGCTATATTATTAGTTGGAAGTGGCAAGTTCCATGCTATACAGCTTGCACTATCAACAAATAAACCAGTCTATATTCTTGAAGGCCCTAAAATAACTAAACTAGATGATTTAGAAGTTGAAAAATTCAAAACCCAAGTAAAAACCCAAAAACTCAAGTTTTTAAGTGCTAGCCAGGTAGGAATACTAATTTCAACTAAACCAGGTCAGCAAAACTTAAAAAAGGCGCTAAATTTAGCTAAAAAACTAAAGAAAAAATCCTACTTATTTCTTTTTGATACTCTAAATAAAGCAGATTTAGATAATTTTCCACTATCTTCTTGGATAAATACAGCCTGTCCTGCTATTATTCTTGATTCTAATAAGATAATCAACGCTGAAGAAATACAAATATAAGTTAAAATCTATGTTCTATAACCGAAATCTTTATAAACCATCGTAACTCAAAAATCGTAACAAAAATGAACAAAAAATTAAATTTTTTAGTGAGCATTTTAGCAATTGTACTACTAGCGAACTTTGTAACTGCAGCAACTTCTTTTAGTATTTCACCAACAACTTTGACATTTACCAACTCTAATACACAGACATTTACAATAACTAATACCAATTCTTCAGAATTGTTAAGTGTTATTTTATCTCCAAGCCCATTTACAATGACTGTAGATGGTCAGAGTGTAACATTTAGCTTTACAGGAAATTTAACTGACATTAATTCAACAAGTACTATAACTATTGCTCCAGTCACACCTATAGATTTCTCTAGGTTAGACCTTGGAGACGCTTTTTCAAAGAATTTAGTTATTACTGATTCTAGTAATAGCTCAGAAAGCGTAACAGTTGCAGTACGAATTGAAGATAGCCAATTCTGCGAGTTCTCAGATAACGGGAACCTAGAAATGCAAATTGATAGCATCAATGCAAAAGGATTTGCTGAAGAAGATGATGAGTGGTACCCACTTGACGAAATTGAAGTAGATATAGACCTCGATAATAGGGGTAGTGAAGATATCAGAAATATTGAAATTGAATGGGTATTGCTAACTTCAGATGGTAAAGAAGTTATGGACGGAGACTTAGCTGACTTTAATCTTAAAGATGGAAACGATGATACAAAGACCTTCACCTTTAAAGTTGACCCAAATGACTTAGAAGAAGGTGTAGAAGACTATGTATTATATGTCAGGGCTACTGGAGAAGACAAGGAATTTGACAGTAATGAGACTTGTGTAAGTGATTCACAAGACGTTAAAATTGTCTTAGAAAGTGACTTTGTTGTAATTGATCAAGATAGCCTGGAAATGCCAGAATCTTTATCTTGCGGCGGAAATTTAATAATTTCTGCAGATGTCTGGAATATTGGTGAAGATGACCAAGATGAAGTCTCTGTAAGAATTTATAACAGTGAATTGGGAATTGATGAAATAGTTGAAGTAGGAGACATAGACGCATTTGACAAGGAACCACTTGACATATCAATTAAGTTGCCAGATGACGCAGCTGCAAAATCTTACAACATTAAGTTTGATGTCTTAGACGAAGACGGCGATGTGTATGAAAATGACAACGATGATAAATCTTCATTTACAGTTTCTCTTACTTTAGGAAACTGTGGTGCAAGTATTGATCAAGGTCAGGGTGTTTCAATATCTGCAAGTCTTCAATCAGAAGCTAAAGCAGGCGAACAACTAGTAATAAAAGCTACTTTGAGAAACACAGGCGACGAAGATACAACTTATACAGTATTTGTTACAGGCAATGAAGACTGGAGTAATTTAGACAAGATTGAACCACAGACACTTCAAATTAGTTCAGGTGAAAGCGAAACTGTTATGATCTACCTTGATGTAGATGATGACGTTACAGGCGAGCAGACATTCAAGTTAAAAGCTGTTTTTGGCTCAGAAACCAAAGAACAGACAGTTTCAGTTAACATTGAAGGCGCTGGCGCAGGAACAGGTGGAGCTTTGACAGGATTTTCTGTAGCAGACAATATCAGAGAAAACTGGTTTATCTGGACAATTGTACTAGTGAACATAATACTGATAATTTTAATTATCGTAGTAGCTACAAGAATTGCTAAAGGCTAAAGTTATTTAAACTATCTTTTTCTTATTTTTTTAGTAAGTAAAGCCGTAGGTATGCAGTATGAAAAAGAGGATATTTAATATATTTTTAAGATATGTTATTCTTGTTTTAGCTGGGTTGTCAAATTTCTACATCTTTTACCTTATTTTTACTCCCCTAACTATTTATCCTCTTTATTATCTGTTCAGTATATTCTTTGAAACTGAAATTTTGAAAAATGTTATTCTTGTAGGTAATTATGAAATCAAGATGGTAGAAGCTTGTATTGCAGGAGCAGCTTATTATTTACTTTTTGCACTAAATCTCTCAACTCCTATGAATCTTAAAAAAAGAGCTTATGCCTTATTATTCACTTTCTTTTCATTTTTTATTATAAATATACTTCGAGTTTTTATACTGACCTCTATTCTTGTAACATATGATAAAGCTATTTTTGACTTTGTCCACCTGTTTTTTTGGTATGTTTTTAGTACACTAGTAGTTGTTTTCTTATGGATTTTGACAGTAAAAGCTTATGAAATAAAAGCTATTCCAGCTTATACTGATATAAAGTTTATCTGGGATTTAGGAAAAGAGTCTCGATTAAAAAAGAAACTAAAAAAGAGCAAAAAATCCAAGACTCGCAAGTAATATAATTAATCCGGCAATTATTACTCCAATTGAAATTGAAATTATACTCCTTTTTCTTTCCAAATCTAATAACCAAGCTATTAAGCATCCAGTCCAAGCCCCAGTCCCAGGCAATGGCACAGCTACAAATAAAGCTAAAACTATAAATTTCTGATAATAAACCTTATTATTTTCAATTTTATCTGCTTTTTTCCTTATTCTTAAAAGAAAATAGTTAAAGCCTTTTTTATAAAATTTTATTTTTAAGAAACTTTCATGCAAAAAATCCAAAAACAAGAAAATTAAAACTATTAATAAAATATTTATTAAAACTATTAATAAAAATATAGGGATTATCGGAAGATTATTAGTTTGCGCAAAATCAACAGCAAGAGGAAGGCCAACTCTTAGCTCTGTAACTGGCATTAGTGTAAAAATTATTGCTAAAATTAATTCACTTATATTTTGCATTTTAAACTTCCAGCCCTTTTGAATGAGCTGCTGAAGCTATTATAAATCTTTCTATGATTTGAGTATTCTCACAATTAGATATACTTAGTTCATAGCAGTCTTCACTCACTCTCTTAATATTGCTGGTTTCTCCACTAGTTAAAATAATTACAGTGCTTCCTTTACTAAGCTTAACTCCTTTTTCATCAACTTCAAAAACCACACTTTTTCCCTCACAAGTAGCATAATTTAATTCCTTTTCTTCTGCAAGAGTTTTATTAGTAACAGCAAACTCTGGCTCTATACCTGCTGCTCCTAAAAATTCAGAGAGCTGTGCAATTAATCTGAAGTTATCCCTGCACTCTTCAATACTTTGGTCAACTGAAATTAGGACAGTATGCTGGAATATTATTTCACCATCTACAGGTATATATTCTAAATCTCTTGGGTCATTTCTTAAATAAATATTATAATTAGCTATAACATTTCCAGTTAAATCTGACATTGGAGTTCTAGCGTGATAAAGTGGAAGATTATCAAACATTATTTTTTCAAATTCCAAGCCTCCATAACTAAACTTTCTTGATTCTTTTACTATCAAAGCAGCCGAGAATATCCCTAAAATCATTACAGCCATGAAAATTCCTATAATTTTAATTTGCCTAGCTTGTTTTTCATTTGTTTTTTTATCAACTTTTGCTTCTTCTGTATTATTCATTTTAAACTCCTAAAACTTTGTAAATAAATGCATCACTTGCTCTTAATATCTCTGAGCTCGGAGCATTTATAAGTATACAATTTTCTTCCTTGCTAATCTCAATATTTTCACTGTATTTAATAATTATTATATTATCTGTACAGTTTTTATAAGGTAAATCCTCAGTGCAATTCTCAAAAAAGCAAACATCTTGTGTTTTATCTATAAAAAATTTCATATTCTGGTATATTTCAGATTTGGCAAGGCTATTTTCTGATGCAAAATAAAGATTTTTTCCAGTGTAGCTTTCTAATCTTACTATAGGTATAGTAATATTTTCTGTTTCTTCAGGATTATATCTTGTATAAAATTCATTGTCATTTTTAGAAAAATACCAGTAGTTATTTTCTAACCTGAGGAACTCAACCCCATTTAAAGTCAGCTTATTATCTGTATCCTCACTATCTTCTCCAGTATTATAAAAAGCATATCCTGCAGTGCTGATTATTAAGATAATAACCATAAAAATCCCCAAAGCTATTTTCTTTATATTATCAGACTTTGCTTTTGAGTCCTTGGTCTCTATTTTTCTCATTAAATACTGTAAAAATCAAAGTTTAAAATACTTACTACTAGACATCAAAAAAAAAGAAAAAGGAAAGAAAAAATAAAAAAATTGGTTTTCAAGTCTAAGCTTCTGATGTAACTAAATCTGCAGATGTTGCAGAAGTACCCTTATATTTAGTACCTTCATCAGTTGTCACGGTTTGAGTTGTAACGTACTTAGCTGCATTTTGCGTATCTGCAGCCTCAAAACCAGCAACAAGCATTGCTACCTTATCAGCGTTGTAAGGTGATGCTGCTACTTCAATAAGGAATTCACCTGAAGCTACACCAGTTTCAGTTGTCCAAGCTTCTCCACATATTGCAGATTCACTACCAAGCATTTTTGCGGCTGCTGCGTTTACACAGCTTCCACCAATAACAATCAGGTTCTTGCCTGAAACCTGGCTTACTTCACTGTCTGAGACAGTTACTGAACCAAGCTCACTTACTGAACCGCCAGTGCTTCCACTAGTTCCTCCACTAAGTGATGCTGATGGTGATGCTAAGAAAACGTCTGCATACGATTGACTTCCAGCATAAGTTAAAGTTAACTTGTACTGGTCTCCTGATTTATCCCATTCAGCTAAGGTAGATAAATCAGATATGACATGACCCATATGATTGTCAGTGTCATCATCTTCAAACGTATTACCTCCAGACCACTCTGCTTGCACATTGCTTACATAAACTTTGTTGTCTGTTGTGTCATCAAATGTAACATTAATAAGGTCTCCCTTAGCAATGTTTCCATCTTTGTCCTCTTCTTGTAAGCGTAGTGTATAAGTGTTAAATCCACAAGCTGCAGTACTCAACCATGCTCCTTTGTTAGTATCACTTGTATTAATAGCTCCATATCCACAAGAAGAATTAGCTTGTGTAAATGGTAACCAAATTACTAATCCACCTGCAGTGTAAAGTTGATGAAAGCTTCCACCTCCACCGACAGAAACATTTACCCATTTACTGTCCCCTAATTTTTCAATAGAGTTAACAGTTAAGACAACATTTCCTACATCACAAGTGTCACTTGCAGACAAGTCTGTACATATATTCTGACCTGTAACTTGGTCCTTAATAGTAGTCTTGTTTGCATTGTCCTTTGTGGTTACAGTTGCAGATAACAAGTGAGATTCACCCTCAGTTGTAGAGTTCCATGAAACTACAAATTGTTCGTCATTATTAGTGATATTAAATAATATAGAATTGGCACTTGAAGTAACTAATTTGTTACTTGAGTCCTTTCCTATACCTCCAAAATCACCTGTAGAGTTTGCGTAAAGCAAATCTATTGTAGCATCACCACTCTTTATTGGAGCTCTTAATTGAAGATAGTCATTTGCACCTGCTTTAATACTAACTTCTTCTGCTGCTGGAATAAAAAATTCACCCATAGTGAACTTTACTGCTTCGAAACCAGGCATTGTAAGGTCAGTATCAGCTGCAATAAACTCTTCTTCATCTAAAGTCCAAACTATAACTATTTTGTCAATAGTTTGTGCTCCTCCACTGGTTGATCCTCTGTCTATATAAGCTGTTAAGTCTTGGATGTCATCGTCATTTAGTTCAACTTTTTGGCCGTTTTCTAATATAAGCTTTCCAGCTCCTATTGAAAACTCAACTGAACTAATACCTGTATCTTTGGCATTATACATAATGTCTTTGATACCCACATAACTACCATCTTTTAACTTGTAAGTTCCACCTTCAGCCATAGAATTTGTGGATTCTCCATCAACACTTAACTTGACTTCTGTTGAACTAATAAACACTATCTGGACGTCATTATAAGTTTTACTGCCAGCAGTTACACTTATTGTTTCGCCCTCTGTTAGTTGTGCTGTATTAGCTGAGTCAAGGAAGGTCAACTTTATATTTGAGTTATTAAGTGCTGTAAGGATATAGTAACTCTTACCAAACATCTCAATATCTGTAGTTTCAAAATCATCTAAGTGAGTTGTAGTTACAGAAGTTGTTTGTGCATTGGTAATAAAGTCAAGTGTATAGTTAAGTATGTGTCTTCCTGATGCAATCTTCATACCTACAGTTGGTGTGTCTACTTTGTAGTCATCATCTGAAAAAAAGGACAAGTTTAGGTTTAGTCCTAGTTTTATTCTTTGTGTATATTTGTAGTCTGTATTGTCATCATTGGTATAAGTTCCATCAGCTAAAAGTACTGGTAAATGTTCGTCACTCACTGTTGTAACAAATACATCTGCTACTGAGTCTCCCATATTAAGCCTATCGCTAGATCTGTCCAATCTGATAGAATCTCCACCAGATGCAACTACTCCACTAGCTGTGCTTCCGCCTTGAGCAGTTTGTGATGCTAGATGGAACTGTAAGTTCTGACCAACATCAACTGCAGCAGAAAGATCTGTTATAGCGGCAGTGGCTCCATGGACAATAGCGACATCAGCGCCTCCTCCTGATACAAAAGGGGCAGGGTAACTTGCAGCTGCTGCAATTCCAACAGTGCTTCCAAGCATTACTACGCTCGCTACTACTGATGCGACTTTCCTGAAATTAAATTTCATTTCTTAAACCTCCTTTCAATTATAGTTAAATATCTTGCCTAACAAGATAATTTAATAGGGTTAATTCATTACCCTGTCAGACATTATTCACTGTAGTCACCCATTAGAATGTCATCTCTGGCTAGTCTCTGATAGAAACATATAACTTTTTTTAGTTTAAAAAGCTTTCCCTATTTTTTAACCATTCATCGTCGGCAAACGCTATCAAAACTAAGGTTTATTTATAAAGCTTTCGGTGTCACTAGTTTATTAATACAGTTAGGAATTGGGTTCAATAGAAAGGTTTTTAAGTATATATGATTTAAGATAACATATATAGGATAAAAAAACCTATAAGTGTAAAATATAACTTATATTTATATGTTTAGAAAAAAGGACTATAACTAAAATGGCAAAGAAAAGAACACGCACTGTAAATTTATATATAACTCCTACAACTTTCTCGTCGATATTTAAGCGCATTACTGGTGAAAAGCAAGAATTTGATTTTTCTGGTATAACTGAGCTTAGACAGTGTCTTTCTAATGAAAAGGCAAAGATCTTGCACGCAATTAAAGAAAAAGAACCTGATTCAATTTACCAGTTAGCTAAGCTTCTTAATCGTGATTTCAAGTCTGTTAATAATGATGTTAAGCTTCTTAAGAATTTTGGCTTTTTAGAGTTTAAATCTGAGTTTACTGGAAAGCGCAAAAAGCTTAAACCAGAAATAGCTATTGATTCTTTAAATGTGGTTATTAACTTTTAGTGCATACTTGCATATCAGTAATTATATCTCCAGGTGACTTATGGATAATTCCACTAGCTCCAAGAATATTACCACTGCAGTTTCCTTGTTCAATGCTGACTAGTGGATACTCGAACTGGTCTTCTCTATAATAAATATATACTTCATAGTATTTTGTAGGTACGTCTGGCCCTATAAGCCAGGTTTCTTCTAAAATACTAGAAAACTCCTCTTCAAGCACATCGCAAGAGTCTCTATCCCCTAAACACTCTTCACCATCATAGCATTTTTTAATAAGTTTTTCTATACTAAGATACTGGGGCTCAAACCCAACTGCGCATGCAGTAGTATACATTAAAGCAGAATCTAAGAATTTATCAATTTTTTCAGATTCACTTATTTTTACATCTTTTCTAATACTCATTCCCAAGAAAATAAGGGCAACTATACTAACTATCACTATAATTAGCACAAATCCTATCATCTCTTCTTGCGAGCGCTTGCACGAGACTAATTTATTAGATGAATAACGAGCGCAGGCGCGAGTTGAGCATTTACTTTTCATTGTATTTCTACCTCATACCCTACTAATATCTTACCTATATCACATTTAGTGAAAATATAGCTTTCCTGGCTTTCTCTTCTGCATAAAGCTACAAAACTTTCTACTTTTCTCTCACTTTCAACCCTCTTATCATAAATCTTAAATAAATTACAGTTTGGGTAAGTTCCCATATCACACTCTATCTCACTAGTCTCTTGAGGGTAAACTTTTCTTATTTCAATGCTAGATATTGAACTAGGCCAAAAACCATTATAAATAGCCCTATCTTTAAGTAGAATCATTCTATCAAAATCCAAGCAATTCACCCCACAGCTAAATTCTGGAGAATTAGCAAGCATATTTACAAGCCTAATTGCCTCATTTTGATCTAATAAGCTTGCTTTTTTATATAAGCTTGAAGTAGAGATTGTTAGATAGAATAATCCTGCAAGTATAAAAAATAACACAATAGCCATTAGCATGAAAGCCATTTGCTGTATTTTTAATTGCGAGCGTTTTTTTACACTAAATTCCATAATAAGCACTCTCCAAAACCAGCTTTTTCTTCAATTTCCAGTGATTTATCATATACTCCTTGAGTTTTTAGGTCTTCTGAACTTTCAACAAGCTGGGCTTTTTGAGCTAAGACTAAAAAATCACTATATAATCCAGTATGACAATCCCTACCTTCTAAAAAATTACTTTCTTCAGCATAAAGATAAGCTAATTGTTCTGCCCTTCCCATAAGTCTCTCTACATTACACTCATATATTTCTGGGCTAGAGAAAATAGCCGCATAAAGCAGGTTTTTGTAATAATATAACTGCTCCCTATCTTTAGTTACATAACCCTCATCATAACTATCTCCTATTTTTTCTACATTAATATCACAATCTCTGCTCCTCATTCCATTCCCAAAACAAATCTTTTTACTGTCTTCTTGGCAGGTTGCATTAATCTCTACATTTCCTAGTATAATCAGATTATCCTCAATTTCATTAGAGGGATTTTTAAAGCAGTATTTATCAGAATACATCATTGTCAGTGAAGCTACTTTATATCCTGTTTCAAAAGGCATTGAAAACATATAGACTTTCTTTCCCTGAACTTCATCAGAGAAAATATATTTATTTCTTAATCTTATTTCTCCCCCAGGTTCTTGCCATTCATCTCCAACTCCGCTTTTAGTTGAGAGTGAAAATTCCTGCCAGCCAAAAGTGCCTGTTTTTTCACACTCATTAAATATTTTAGTTTCAGAATTAAAACTAATATAAGCCGTCTTTTCAGCCTCAATACTTGTTTCAAGTGGAGAGAAAATTATGCTTAGTTTTTTTGCTGTTTCTGTGTCTATTTTATACTTACTAACATGAATAAATTGAGTAGTTGTATAAATTGCAATTGCAATTATGAAAATTCCTGCCAAAATTGCAAATATAATTGAAAAACTAAATTCAAAACCTCTTTTATTAATCATTTTAAATCTCATCAGATGTCAGAAACTTTATGTTTCTGATCACTCTCAAGAACTTCTGTTCTTGAAGGTTTAAAAGACAGAAAATTATCAAATTTTCCGTATTTTTAACAATCACTGCCTATGCAAACTAATCTTTCATAATATCCTTTTTCAATTCTAAAACTAATTTTCGAATCAATATTTTCTATACAATATGGATTAAGCCTATTTGTAATCTTGCTTATATTTATATCAGGAATATAATAATAAGGTAAGTTGCAAGCTTGTTCAGGAGGGTATAAGTAAACACTAGCTTCATAAATATCATATCTTTTCAATTCATCAAATATATCTTTTTTATTTGTAGAGGCTTTGCTAAAATCTACAAAGCATAAATAATCTATATCTTTTGGCATATATCCTGAGAATTCCTGGCTTGAAGAAGGAGACTTCCATACAATATCTACACTATCTTTTAAGTCACCCATATATGAGGCAATTTGAGTGCATTTCCTTAATTCAAGAAAATGATTAATTGCAATAAATGCAATTATTACAAATAATACAATTAAGAATATGGAAAATATCATTCCAAATGGCAGTTGCATGTCGCCTCTTTTTCCTCTCATTAAATAATTAAGAAATTAGGTTATTTAAAACCTACTCATTATATCCTCGGGCTATGATGCTGCATTCAGAAGGATTAGGCTGTTTTCCTGAAGTATCTCTACACTTTATATAATATGAGAAATCAGTATTCCACTCTGCATAGTGTTCAGTAGTATTTGAATAAGGCATTTGTATTCCTTCATTAAAATTAAAATTACAAGTACTAGTAGAGTATGAACAATCAGAATCTTCATCAGTAATAATCTTCAAGCAGCCAGCATTTCCGCATATTTTGCTAGGTCCTGTATCTTGGTAAACTCTGACTACTGTAGGTGCTTCTCTGTCAACCTTAACTGTAAATTCAGTATCTGCAAAATCAGTATTTCCACCTAAATCAGTGCATTTAAAATAATAATGATAGTCTCCTTCCGGCAGGTCTTGTCTCTGTTGATGAGTATAATCCCTAGTATCAAAAAACATTATCCAGTCTTTTTCTTGTCCAGTTGTGCTATAAAAGCAAAATGCATCTCCATCACAACAGCCATTGTCAGTTACAATTTCAAGATATACAGGGAAAATATCAGTTCCGCCTGAAATTGTTTCATTTGGCCCGTAGCTGAGTATATCTAGTGGTTGTGTTCCTAGCAAGGTAAATTCAAAGCTTTGCCTGTTTTCATTTCTGTCACCTTCAGGCTTTCCAGGCTGGTCTTTGCATCTAAAGTAAAATTTATTTTCAACCCTGTCTTGTATTCCAGTCAGAGTAGAAGAGCACTTATACAATAAATTAGCACCCATTTCCCAGACTCTAGTTGAGCATGCAAAGGAATTTTCCATAACATCATAATCTTTGTTTTCTCTTGACCATTTGCATTCAGATGGTTCATTTACATAAAGTTCAAAATAAACCTGGCTAGTGTTGTAAGCAACTGGCATTCCGCTAATTATGCTTGTATTATAAATTACTGGAGGAGTTAAATCTGGTCCAGCTTCTACACAGAATCTTATTGCAAATTCATCATCATTTACATTTCCATTAGCGTCTTGGCATCTTGTATATAGTGTATAAGTTCCGTCTGGTTGTATAAGTGGATTTTCAGCTCCTTCCAATACACTTGCCCCCGGCAAGCTTAATCTTTGAGTATGATTATACAAGTATAAATTAGTTTCTCCAAAATAATAAGACATACTTTCAATATCTTTAGTGTGATTATAGTCAATCTTGCACTGAGCAGGTTCATTTGTCATTAATCCAAATGTTATTGGTGTAAATGCCTTTATACAGCCGTCTCTAGTTTCTTGGCTTGTTATTTGCATTCCAATTGAAGGTGGTCTTGTATCTACATTAGTATAGCTATGGTCTAAGCTTAGTGCATCTTCCCATGGAGTTATTGTTGGGCTATTTACATCATGAGGATTTATCCAGACACAGGACTCATTTCCAATGCTTCCTGCATTTAACAGTTCGCAAGCCTGCCCTAATGACTTGCATCTATATTCTGAGCAAGGTCTAAATGGGTCGCCATTGCATTCCTCGCAATTATGCCCTCCTACTGGGGCTTCCCATGTCTCGCATGTAAATATTACCTTCTTTTGAGTTACCTCTTCATATAAAATTATAAAGACTATTATTCCTATTGCTATTCCTGCTATTGCTCCTCCTGCGCTTAACTGCCCTATTCCTAATCCTCCTTGTGACCACCCCCCACTACCAGCTAAAGGACTTGATAAAAGCCTCGCACTAAACCCGGCTGCAAATCCAGCTGCTCCTAATGCCTTGCTCATCTCTTCACTTGCCCCCATCATACTTGCCCCCATATAAAGCAGTCCTCCAACAAACATCCCCCATCCCAATGATGCTACAAGAACTCCTCCAGCGGTCCCTGGTTGTACTAAATTACCTAGTCCTCCACCTGTATTTGCTGGTGATGTTTGAGATGCAGGACCTGGTGTTGTTGAAGGTGCTGTAGTTACACTTCCTTCTGCGATAATTTTATTTTCCCCAAATGTCACTTTATCAGCAGTAATAGCTACTCCACCCCCATCAGCCCCTTTCACACCCCCTACCCCAAACACCAACCCAACCAATCCTCCCACCCCACCGCTCAACAACCTGACAGCAGGCAGGATAAAATCAGTCTTTATCTTTGAAATTTTCAAATCATAACCCTCATCATAGCCATCCTCTCCCAAATAATTAACCTTGCCATCGCAGTCTCCCATGCTTGCACATAATTCCTTCATCTGATTCTGCCAGCTCTCATCAAGGCACTCACAATTTTTAGTGCAGTCTTCATCACTATAAATTTTCTTTTCAAATTCAACAACACAAACAGCACTAGCTTGCGAGCAAACTCCCTGAGCATCTCCTTTAGTGCTGTAAAAATCCAATCCAGGCGAATAACTTGGAACACAGCTCATATTTTTTCCTGCAATGCTTCCTATCCACTCGCAATCTCTTTTATCAGTATTTTCACAATCATCTTGCTCACCCTGAAATATACAATCCTGCCACCTATTAGCAACACACCCAGCTTGTGAGAACAACCCATGGTCAGTTTCAATTCCGCCCTGCCAGCAAACTTCTTGTCTAAAATCAGCGCACGGCTCTACAATCTCTTCATTAGAAATACAAATATGTCTCCACTCTCTAGCTCCAACAGCATTAGCATCTTCATCACCTACACTAGTCGCTGTACCATCATACATGCACCATGACTCTCCGTGATTAAAATCCTGCCCATTATAAGTTTTCTCGCAATCTAAATCTCTGCAAATGCTCTCTCCATAGCTAGGTCTAGTGCTATCTTGGCTTCTGTCATAAGCTCTGCAAATACTTCCATAAAAATAATCACAATTTCCGCATCCAGCAGAATTAGCATTCGCACTTCCAGCTCCACAGCTCTCATCCTTGCTGTAAACTTTTTTCCAGTATAAGTCATCATTTATTTTGCTAGCATCATAAATATTAGCAGGATTTCCGCAAGTATCAATAAAATAAACCTCATCTAATCCAGAAACACAAATAGTCTCACTTGATTTCCCGCAATTAGTAGCAAGCTCTTCAGCTGAGCAAAGCCAGTCTTTATGAAAAGTAATATTTCCAGTAACAGTTCCTTCATCAGAACCAACTAAACCTTCATCACACTGCTGTCTAGTAACAAATTTGCAGCTCCGGATATAATCTGTTTCATATACGCAAGCTCCCTTATCCTGGCTGTGAGCCATTTCAATACAAGCATCTTCATCCTGAACATTAGTTCTAAAATTAGTATTTAATCCATAAAATGCGCTTATTCTTTTGCATCTAGTTAAAGTTACTAAAGCCGCCTCATTAGCAAGAATACAACAACCTAATTCACACTGTGCAATATTACAATCTTTTCCTTCAGACCAGGTGCCATTTTTTTCAATGCAAACTCTTTCAGGAGTATTTTCCATGCATAGTCCTTCCTTGCCATCATAACAGCATCCCTCTCTGCAAAAAGAAGTAGCATCACAGCTTGTAGGGCTACTCCTATAATTAGAATTGCAGCTTGCACTTTCAGAATTCTGGCACCAAGCTCCATAGCTTGTTTTTTCACAGCATACACTAGTTTCTTGAGCGCTTACAACTGCAAAACCAGAACTTAATATATAAGCAATTGCAAAAATACTAATTACTAGTAAGCAAATTTCACTAATTGAATAAAATTTCTTCATCATCTTATTTTATTGTACCAGTGCTATATCCTGGAGGCCAGCTCAAGCTTCTAGTGGCAAATATAAATTTTTCTTCTGTAATTCTGTCAGTTAAAACATAAATCTTGCTTCCATCAGACTGCTTGTATTTTTCAACTTTCAAGTCAGGATAATATAACATATAAGTAAGAGGGTCAGAATCTCCTAATCTAGCTTCATAGTTTAGTATTGATGTAGAAATCATAACTAAATCATATAATCCAGAGTCTAATGAAAATTTAATAGTTTCATAAGTATCACTTACACCCTCTCTTTTGTTTAGCACCATATTCATGTTAATATCAAATATAATCCTATCAGGAATAAATTCAACATTTAATTCATTATTTCCTAAAGCAACAATATACCCCTGCTTCTCCATTTGCTTTTTCAAGCTTAAAGCACACTCTCTAGTTACTTGCTGAAGTTCAGCTTCCAGCTCCTCTTCAATATGCTGTTTAAGAAGTGGTTGCTGCATTGTGCAAGTATCATAATACTCATTAGTATAGCATAAATAATCAACATCATAACCCTCATACCAGATGCTATTTTCCGGAGAAAAACTCCCACCTTTTTTAGTTAAAATATCTAGTTTATCTTCGGCAATATCTTCTACACAACCCTTCATATAAGCATTAGGTTCAGTTGGCCCAAATACTACTGATTCAATCCTAGGCCAGAATAAAACTATTAATACAGAAACTATAAGTATAGCTATAATTACAAATATGGTAATTTGCGCCCTCTTTTTTAAACTATGCATGTTTTTTCAACGCGAGCTATATTTATAAAGTTTATTAAAGCAAATAACTCAAGAATAAATTTAAATACTTCAGTTCAAAGTTCCTATTAATGGATCAATCAACAGAAACTGAAGTCAGAAATTTTGAACTATATAGTGCTCTTCAGGCAAGTCCTCACTCTAATCAAGGTCAGATTGATAGGGCATATAAAAGGCAAATTGAATTTCTTCAAGCTAAGCTGGAAAATTATGAAATAACAAAGGTTAATTTAATTGCAAGAGCTGATAAAAGAGACCCAATTGACAGAGTTGAATTAATAGCTGAACTTGCACAAGCTCGTCTTGAAATTCAAAATTTTCATACAGCAGTTGAACAGGCTAATCATACTTTATCTAATCCTGTAAGGCGTGCAATATATGATTGTACTGGAGAATATGATAAAATTTTTCCACATGAATGCAAACATAGAATATTTCAACCCCAAGAACAGCATGATATCCCTAACTTAAGAGAAATTCAGGAGCAAATTATGGCAGGAAAAATTAGACATGTTTTTTATTCAGGTCCAGAAGGAACTAGCATGGGTTTTGAAAGTTTTTTGAGTCAATCTCCTTTTTTAGATTTATCTTTTATGGAAAAAATATTATCTGAAAGAATGAAAAGAGGATTTAAAGATTTTTTTAATTAATATCAACTGCCCTTGTTTTAATGCTGCATCCCCCAGGCTCATTATTGAAAATATCTCTGCACTTAATGTGGTAAGTATAATCTATCTGCCATCCAGTAGTATGGAACCTGTCACTTCCACTCATCCTCTCACCTTCATTAAAATCAAAATAGCAAGTATCAGTTGAATAAGCACAAGTAGATGGCTCTTCAGTTTCTACTACTAAACTTCCACCATCATGATAAACTCTGGTAATTACAGGATATCTGTTATCTACACTAATCTTAAAATCAGTTGAATAATTTGCTTCATTTTCAGCTACATCCTTGCAATTTATTTTGTAATTATAACTTCCTGCATACATTGTAGTCAGCGTTGAGCTATGATAATTGTCAAAAGTTTCCCTAAACCTGTCATTCCATCCATATGGTCCAAGTTTCCATCTGCATTCAGATTTTCCATCTTCAGCTCCTCCACTAGTATAAGTTTCTAGCTTAATGCTAACTGGTTCAAATCCAAAAATAGCCTCTCCACTTGGATAAGCTCCTTCTACTTTTAATGGAGATAAGCTTGGATACAGCGAATAAGGATAAGCTTGGGTGTTTGCGTTTCTTTTGCTTTCATTTTCTCCAGCATACCAAGGCTGGTCTTTGCATTTGAAATAAAATTCATTTTCTTCAAGAGTAGTATTCAGCTTTAAAGCAGTGTCGCAATTAAATCCCCATACAGTTGGTGTTTCAAATACATCAGCTGAAGGGCAAGTAAATTCTCCTTCCATTAGCTCATAATCTATGAATTCTTTAGTGCTCCATCTGCAAGTCACTGGCTCATTTACATAAATTGTAATATTTTTTTCACTGGAATTATATTTAGTGTAGGCATAATCTTCTGGAATTGTTTTTTGAATTCTGGGAGCAGTTAAATCAGGCCCTGGCTTTACACAGAAATTAATAACATAGTCAGCTGGAGTCCAGGCTCCCCAGTCATCCTGACATTTTACATAGAGGTTATAGTCTGCAACTCTGTTAGGGTCAAATCCATGAGCTCCTAATGCATCAGGGCTTGGCAGATTAATGCTCGTTGAGTGATTTCTCAAGTATAAATTTCTATTGTTGAAAAATTGAGGCATATTTTCATAAGGCATTATTCCTGGTTCTAGTGAATACTTGCACTGTCCTAGCTCATCTAATGAAATTCCAAATTGCACATTAGTCCATGCTTGTATGCATCTTCCGTCTTGTTGCCTTACTTTATAGCCATTGTTGGAAACTTCTGTATAAGTATAATTTTCAGTTACAATATTATACCAGGGTGAAATTTGTGGAGGAATTGCATCTTGCTTGCTTGCCTCACATATTTCAGCTTCACTTCCCTCATTAAAAAAGTGGCAGGCAGCTCCCAAGCTTGAGCATCTGTATTTTGAGCATGGATGCATAGGATTATCGTCGCAATTTCCGCAATCAGAGCCGCCAACAGGCGGCTGCCATGGCATGCAGTTAAATGATACTGTATGCTCTTTTGTATCTCCTATTCCGAGAAGTTTTGTAACTATTGCTACTATAATTATAAATAATATTGCTAATGGGCAAAGAATACCAGTAGAGCACAATGTCATAATTCCTACTTGCATATATGCAGCAACAGCTCCAACCACTAATCCTGCAACAGCTCCTGCAATAGTGACAATTAATAATCCCTCTCCCTCCAATCCAAACATTTTTCCAATCATCATTCCTATCATTGCACCAACTGCAACTCCTATAGCTATATTTGCAAATCCTGCAAAAAACCCAAATGATTGCGAACCTGATATAACTCCTGACGCCGTTTCAGTAATTACTATTCCTTTAGTAAGTGAATATGAAACCACTAAACCATCAGTAAGCGCTGCTGTTGTTATCATTCCAACAGCCCCCACACCATAAGCCCCTGTTGTTCCCAGCATAAATTTATACATTGCATCAGAATAATCAGCTTCTTCATATTCATCTAACTCCCCAATTCCCAAGAAACCATAAAAACTGCTGATATCTCTTGCATCAGCAAACTGCCCTTCAATTGGTTCAGCATATTTCTCAAATTTTTCCAAATCAGATTTTTCTAATCTAGGAGCTCCAGTTACAGAATATCCTCCATCTGTAACTTCTCCCTCAATATTAACATAAGCTCCGCAATCTCCAAGCGAAACACAATAATTATTCATTTTTTCTGCAAATTCCTTGCTTTGGCAATCACAATTAAACTCGCACTCCCATCCATCAACATGCTTTACCTCAACCCAAGTGCAATCAAGGCTTGCTCTTCCACATATAGTTGAAGCAACATCATATCCTTTTTCACTCTGAAAATCAAAACCAGGAGAATACTTTGGAACACATAAATCAAAGCTATAATCAGAGTCAATGTCAATTTTCTGCACTCTGCACACAAAATTCTTTTCGCACTTGTCAGTTTCAACTTCCTTATTATAACTTAGGCATTCTTGCCATGGATTTATCATGCAAGAAGCTGTAGAAAATTTTTCTCCACTAGAGTCATCAACTATAATATCACTCTGAACACATATTTCAGTTCTATAATCCCCGCAAGGGTCAATCTTAACCTCCCCATTCTGGCAATAGTGCTTCCAGTGTCTCGAGCCTACTACATCAGTTGAAAATAAATTATCCTCTCCATCTATTATTTGAACAGCAGCTACATTAGGAATATCTTCTGATTTTGATTCACTTTCTCCAATACTTCCATCATACACACACCACGACTCTCCATTTCTTCTTGCATTTCCTTTTTCATCAATACAATCCATATCTCTACAAATATACTCTCCTTCTGCAGGTGTAACTCCAGAACCCTCAGCCCCCCCACATATACTTCCTAACATATAAAAACAGTTTCCACAGCTAAGTGAATTCGCATTGCCATTAGCATTAGTAGGATTACAACTTTCATTTTTTTCTAACACCCACCCATTATTCCAGCTTGCATCTCTATCAGAATCATAAATATTTTCCATATTTCCACAAGAATCAAACCAATAAACCTCATTATACTTATTTTTATTATCAGCACATCCAGTGCTTGCCTGTCTTGTGCAGTTTGTTTCTAATTCAGAATTTGAACATAATACATCTTCATGAAACTCTCCACCACTACTCTGGCACTCTTGCTGAGAAATAAATTCGCAATTATTTTCATCTTCACCATAATAAACACAAGCTCCAGTTGAAGTAGTTGAAGCAAGAGCAATACACTCTATCTCATAAATAACATCTGGTCTGAAGTCAAAATCAAAACCATAATAATCAGCAAGATAATTACATCTATCTCTAGTAACAAACTGAGTCTCATCTCCTAAAACACAGCAAGCCTTCTGGCATTCTGCAATATTGCAAGCAGGTTCATCAAACCATTGTCCTCCATCTTGTTCGCATTTAGCTTTTGGCGAGTTGCTTGCACAAGTTCCTTGATAGCTATCAAAGCAGCATCCATAATCACAGTTAGTAGTATCTTCACAAAATCCAGGGAAACACCCACTAAATCCTCCCTGGCACTGCCCTCCACACTGCTCCCAGACCATTTCCTGGCATATGCTATTATTATTAGTAACTTCACAGCATTGTGGAGTTAATGGTTGTGCTTCAACCACTTTAATTTCATCTGTGATAATTCCAACTAAATAGCAAAATGCAAAAATAGCAATTACTAAGTTTAGTATCTGAAAATAGCTAATTCTAGCTTTTCTGCCCAAAACCTCTTTTTTATTTATTTTCATTGTTTAAAATCCTGCTGGAATTATGCATCCTCTTACAGCAAATTTCAGTCTATCTTTAGTATATTTATCTTCAACTACATAAATTTTTGCAGCATTTTCATTTCCACCATGAGTATATCTTTCAACATAAACTTCAGGATATAGCAAGCTGTATCCAATATACTCAAAATGGCAGTACTTCGCTTCCTGGTCAACAATTTCTACAGCTATACTAGCCAAATCATAAAGCGGAGTAGCTATTACTAGCTTAAATTCATCATATTTTTTTTCTTCACCCTTTCCAGAAATTTCAATAGTTCTGTCAATATCAACTTCTAATTTCCTTGAAGACAGTTCACAATTTACTTGCATAGCACCCCTGTCTTCTAGCACAATATCAAAACCCTTTTTTTCATACTCTTCTTTAAAAGCTTCAAAACAAGAATTAATTTTATCTTCTGAATTATCAGTAATTTCATTTTCAAGATGCTTGAAATACATTGGCTCCTGGTTTACACAAGGATAATAATAATTCATATTATAGCACAAATAAGCAATTTTATTTCCTTCAAATAGCTTATAATTTTCAGGCTCTAAATATCCTCCTTGAGCAAGCATCTTTTGAATTACACTTTCTTCAAAACACTCAGTCAAATAAGCTTGAGGCTCAGGAAGCTTAGCTGGTCTAAAATTAATAATAGTATCTCCTCTTAAAATCATATAAAAAACAATTGAAACTAGTATAATAATTCCTATAATTACAAATATAGTGATTTGCGCCCTCTTTTTTAACATTATATAAATAAGAAAAATGACTTTATAATATTAACTCTTAATTAAATTAATCAGTCTCTACTCTCGGAGCCAGAATAAAAGTCAGCTCAAACTGTTCAGTTTTAAATTCAAGCTTTAAAGGATAATCATCTGAGAAGTTAATATAAGACCTGTCAGCAATCTTGCAAGCTTTTGCAAATTTTTGCAAGTATTCTAAACTATATCTTGAAACAGCATTTTCTCCGCTAATTCTAACTTCATCACTTGAAAACTCACTCTTAGCTGAATTTAATCCTTTAGCTTCAATTATGAATTTGTCATTTAAAACAGAAAAAGTACAAGCATCAGCCACAACAATACAGTCTTCAACAGCCTCCAAAAAGTCTGAACTTCCCATTTCAATCTTGCTAGTAAATTCCAGATTTGGCTCAGTTTTTTCTTCTGATTCAATATCAATTAAAGCTAAGCTAAAAGTCCTCTTTATTTTATCATGAATTTCAATCTGCAATATATTATCCTCGGTTTTCATAACAAGAGTACTTTCAGGATAGCATCTTCTCAAAACATTTTTTAAGCTGTCTAAACTAACTCCTATAACTTCCTCATCTACTTCTATTTGTGAAAAGAACTTAGCAGGAAGCTTAAATGACACTAAAGCAACATTAGCAGGGTCAATAGCAATTATGCTTAATCCTTGAGTATTGACCTTAATTCTTACTTCAGTAACTAAGTCAGAAATCAAGCTAATTATGCTGGTCAATACCTTATTATTCTCAATTTTCAATAGCATAATCCTTAAATATCCTAAAAGATTTTTAAGCTTTTATATACTGGTATATATACTCTTTATTAAAGAGGCTAAGGGCAAACATTTTCATAAAACAGTTAATTTGAGTTAAAATGGGAGAAGATATAACTAATATAACCCCTACTTATTACTCTAGAAAAGATATACAAGAAGCAATTTTCAGCTTTTGTAATGGGAGAGAAGTAGTCCCAAGTTATAAAATGGAAAGTTTTGGAAAGCGTCCAGACACTTTGGAGTATCCTTCTGATATAATGCATCACGTCAAAAAAGGAGCAACTTCTTTGCACTGCTCAGAGGAAATCTGGAAAGATCCCTTGCAACTTTCCACATCCCTATCAGAAGACCAGCTTAATGATTTAAGGCAGGGTTGGGATTTACTAATAGACATTGATAGTAAATACCTAGATTATAGTAAGATTTCTGCAGAACTAATAATTGAAGCCCTAAACTTTCATGGAGTTAAAAATATTGGATTAAAATATTCAGGAAGTAAAGGTTTCCATATCATAGTGCCTTGGAAATCCTTTCCAAAAGAAATTAATTCCCAAAAAATGAGCTATAAATTCCCAGAAATTCCAAGAATAATCTCTATTTATCTGTCAAATTTTATAAAGCCCAAACTAGCTGAAAAAGTAGCCCATCTTACAATGGAAGATAAAAAATCATATGTCCGTGATTTTGATGCGCATAAAAAAGTAATGCCAGATATAATTTTAGTTTCCTCAAGACACTTATTTCGCTGCCCTTATTCACTTCATGAAAAAACAAAACTTGCAAGCATAGTTTTGGAAAAAGATGAGCTAGCTGATTTTAATCCAAGAAGCGCAGATCCTCTAAAAGTTAAGGTAAAAGAATTTTATCCTAAAGCTCGCGATGAAGAAGCTCGCGAATTGTTAATTCAAGCACTAGACTGGAATCAAGAAAACAAGCAGGAAGAAAGCAAGGAAAAATTATCGGAAAAACGAAGAACAAAAACCTTTCAGAAAATTGAAGTAGATAAAAGCTCAGTTATATATCCTCCTTCAATTAAAAAAATATTACTAGGTTTGCAAGACGGAAGAAAGCGAGCCTTATTTATTTTAATAAATTACTTTCGTTCTCTTGGTTTTGAGCAAAGCGAAGTTCAGGAAAAAATTGAGTCTTGGAATAAGAAAAATAAGCCTCCTTTAAAAGAGGGGTATATTAAATCACAGTTTGCTTGGACTTTTCGCCAAAAGCAAATACTACCTCCTAACTATGATAAGGATTTTTATAAAGGGATAGGAATTATCCCAGATGATGAGGAAATTAAATTAAAAAATCCTGTGAATTATACTATAAAAAAATCAAAATGGCGCAAGAAATAATTAATGTTACAGATATAACTGAATATCTATTTTGTCCAAGAAAAGTATATTTAAGGCTAGTTAAAAAAGTAAGATTTCCTCCAAATCAGGCAATGATTAAAGGTCAGCTTAAACATAGAGTTTTTGATACCTTCAATAAAAATGAGCCAGTTATAGTATCCTCAATTGAATCAGTCCTTTCTGAAAGAGAAATAATTAATCTTTATAAAACTGAACTCTTAAAAATAATTCAGGAAATTCAGGTTGTAAATTCAAATCAGTTTTTAATGTTTAAAATTGACAAGAGAGAATTTTCAGACTCAATTAATAAACTAATTGGAAAAGAAATAAACTTGAGGGCAGGCTCAGTTCTTCAAACTCTAAAAAAAGGTTTTCTTGGAAAAGAACTCTGGAGAAACCTAGCTCCTAAATATTTGTCTGAATTTAAGATAATTTCAGAAAATATAGGTTTAAGGGGAAAAATAGATAGGGTAAAATTTGAATCTAGTATAACTCCTTATGAAATTAAAACACGTGCAGGAATATATGATTCAGATAAAATACAGCTAGCAGCCTATGCCTTACTGCTCGAAGAGGAATTTAATAAAAAAATTGAAAAAGGATTCATTGAACATTTGGAAGGAAGTGAAGAGATTCTACTCACTGAAGAATTAAAAAACAAAGTCTTAGAAATAGCTGATAAAATAAGAAAAATGAAAGACTCTCCTGAAATGCCTTCTAATTTTAATAAATGTAATTCATGTTTTTTTAAAAATAAGTGTTTTGAGTAAATTTCCTTAAGTGTTTCTTGCATAAGATATTTAAATAGAGTTTTTCTTATTTAGATATGAAAAAAGTAGGTGTATTAATAGTATTATTTATCTTAATTTTATCTATAGTAGTTGTCCTAGCTCAAGATAATACGACTGCTAATGATGACTCAAATGATGATACATTTGCAACTGCAGGTGATGAGTTAGATTTAGCTTATTCTTGTCTTAAAAATGAAGTTAAAGATAAATGCTCATCTCTAAGTGTAGAAGAGCAAGTTTTTTCTTTGCTAGCTTTATCATATGACTCTGGCATACAAAAAGAGTGCAAAGATGACTTAAGAGATAATGAAGATGCAAATCACTGCTGGCCTAAAGGAAGCTGTAGATTAAGAGACACTTCACTTGCAATTCTAGCTCTTGATAATATAAACTCAGATATAGAAGAATCAAAAGAATGGTTGCTTGACCATAAAAAAGTCGCAGATGATTTAACCTGGTTTTTAGAAATTGATACAGGAGAAGAGTCTACCTGTAAAATAAGTTATACTGGTCGTGATTATACTCTAACCATTAAATCTGACAAAAAAATCAGTTCAAGTGCAGGAGACTGTTTAGCCCTTTCAATGAATAGTTACTGGCTGAAAATAGATTCTGACTGCATAGAAACAAATTTTACAATATCTTGTAACAAAGACTTTATCTCAACACTTCTTTATAAAAAATCAATTTCAGATACTTATTATGTCTCAAGCCAGACAGAGACAGCAACAGCTGAAGGAGAAACTGAGCATAGAGTAGAGTCTTACTGTTTTGAGCAGTCTGGAGATTGTAACTATGAAGGTAGTTTATGGGCCACTTTTGCTCTATCAAAAACAGGTGAAGATATTTCAGGACTTCTCCCATATCTTATCTCCTTTGCAGAAGGCAATGGAAAATATAATCCTCATGCATTCCTATATATCTTAACTGGATACAATGAATATATGACTTCACTAGGTGGGCTTCAAAATAGTGAAGGGTTCTGGAATCTAGATTCACCATATGGGAAGTTTTATGATACATCACTCTCTGTTTTATCTATCCCAAATTCAGTTTATTCTACTACTGCAAAGACTTCTCTTCTTGATACACAAGGTACAGATGGCTGCTGGCAAAATTCAGTTAGAGATACAGCTTTTATATTATATGCTGGCTGGGGAAAAGAACCAGTTGTTGTAACAGGGGTAGATATAGACTACTGCACTGATTTCGATTATTACTGTATAACTGAAGGGGAGTGTACAGATGTAGAAGGAAACAAGTTATCTAATTATTATTGTTCTGGAGTTAGTAAGATTTGTTGTGATGAGCCTGCAAGCGAAGAATCCTGTTCAGAACAATCTGGAGAAGTATGTACTTCAGATGAGGAATGTAAAGGCTCATATGTCACCTCACTTGATACTTCTTATTGTTGCTTAGCTGGTTGTCAGGCAAAGCAAGAAAATGCATGTGAAGATGCAGGTAATAATTGTAGAGTGTCTTGTCAGGACAATGAAGATGTTTTAAGTTATACTTGTGAAGACGCAAATGATTTTTGTTGCGGCTTAAAATCTAGCCCAGAACCAAGTTACTGGTGGATTTGGTTATTAGTAATACTAATTATATTAGTTATAATTGCAATTATTTTTAGAGATAAATTTAAAATATTCTTATATAGTCTAAAGACTAAGTTCAAAAAAGGAGGAGGAAAAGGCTCAGAGCAAAGACGTCCTCCATTCCCACCAGGCCCAAGGCCAATGGGAGGGCCTTTTCAAAGGCCCATGCCTCCTAGAAAAATGCCTTTAAGAGCCCCTATGCAAAGGCCAGTTTCAAAGAAAATTGAAGACAAAGAACTTGATGAAACTTTAAAGAAACTAAAAGAAATTAGTAAGTAAACTTTATTAATGCTTATTCTCTTAATATTAAAGAATTAAAATATTAAATTTAAAGAGACTATATATTTTAGTATATGGTTTCAATTTATGAAATGAAAAAATGGGTGATAATCCTGCTATTGCTTTTACCTTTAGTATCAGCTATAAGCACAGATATCAAAGAAGTTTACGAGCCTGGCGAAACTTTAATTACTATAATTGAGGGGAATTTTATAGATCCTATAACTATATCAGATATCTCGTTTATTTCTGCAAGAAAGTCAGTTCCAATGATTTATGATTTAGGAAAGTTTAGGGATAAATATTATTTATATTCCCTTCTCCCTTATGAAGAAAAGAATTATACTCTTGTTATAAGAGATGCTCATTATTTTGAGTTGGGTGAAAGGCAGGAAGATATAAATATAAATTTCTCAGTTAAAGGAAACTTGACTAAATTTCAAGTTAGCCCCGGATTTATAATAACAGATAAGAGCTTTAAAATATCTATTGAATCAATATCAGAATCAGTGCAAGCAACTGTTGATTTTGAAGATAGTTCAAAATCAGTTTCTGTTCCTTTGGGGCAAAAAAAGGAAGTTGAATTGTCAGTAGAAGGCTTAGAAAATGAGACAGAAACTTTTGTCAAAGTATCTGCAAATGGTCAAAGCTACGAAGTTCCAGTAATAATTTTTGCTCAAGGTGGAATTAATAATCAGAATTATGAAAAGTTTATTTTTTCTACAGGAGAAATCTCTATGTCTATTTTAATTAACCAGCAAAATGAAACAAATTTATCTTTGATTAACATTGGAGATTTGCCAATTAGTAATATATCTCTTATCGCTGATAAGGAGCTAGAAAATGTGCTGACAATTCAACCAGAGCAAATATCTTATCTTGATGTAGATGAAGAAAAAGAAATAAAATTAATATTCTCTTCACTTGAAGAAGGATACTATATTGGAAATCTTCAAGCTATAGCTGGAAATTTAACAACTTCCTTATCACTAAATATTTATTTTACAAAAAACGAATCCACTATTCTTCCTCCACCCCCTCCTCCAAACAATAATTCAGATGGTTGTTATGATCTTGGAGGATATATCTGTGCTGAAAACCAAGAGTGTGATGGAAGTTTACTTTTATCTTCAGATGGGGAATGCTGTATAGGAATCTGCAAAGACAAAAAAAGCTATACTAGCACTATAGTTGCTATAATTTTAATTTTAGTTGTTGTAGGAATAATTGGATTTTCAGTTTATAAATCAAAAAAAGGAAAGCCTAAATCATCAAGACAGCTTATTGAGAAAAGCCAAAGTGAGTTTGAAGATAGATTTAAGCCCACTGAGGCAAAAGGGTCGCTATCAAGAATCTAATTTTTTTTCTTAGATTTTGCCTTGCTTTTCTTCTTAGTATTCTTTTCTTTTTCTGCAAGAACACCAGATTCAGCCAATTTATTTTTAATTATATTATTCTCTATTGTAAGTCTTTTAGCTATCTCATCATACTGATGCAATCTTCTAGCCAATTCATTGAATAAGGTGCTAAAATCATGATTCTTCATTTTTATCTCTTCAGGAGTTATAATTTCTAGATGAGAGGGCATATAAACAAAAGAGATTACTAAGACAGCATTAAAATCATCTGCTTCAATTTCTAAATCTGCAAAGCATGAGAAAATATTCTTTTCATCTATTTCTTTTGGCTCACTGATTTTCCTTTCAATTATCTTAATTCCTTTTTCATTTTCAAGCCTATCAACTAGCTTAATCAGGGTTTCTTTTAAGTAATCTTTTGGCCTCCCCAGCATTTCTAGTATAATAGCTGCTCTTATTTTAGTCATCTTTTCTTAATTAAAAGGAATATAATAAAGAGAACACAAAAAAGTGCAAATCCATATATAGAGTATTCTTTTATATTCCAATTTCTCGATTTATAATAATAATCAGTTTTTATATCTTTCGTAGTATTAGCAGAATTCAGATGAATAACCTCTTCTTCAAACTCTTCTTCTTGTTCATCTTGACTTGTTAAGACAGTTTTATTTTCACTTGTTTTTCTTGCTTTAATCTTAATTTCTGTGCTATTTTCCCATGTTTTTCCATCTCTTAACTTAACTACTAATTTAACATCACCTTCAAAATCTTGGTGGTCTTCATCTAGCCTTAAAATAAAATCTTTTAATTTATCTTCATTGCCTTTAATTGTATTTTCCAAATAATAATATGAAGACTTCCAATTGTCACTACTTTCATCATAAATTTCAGAAATTGTATCTTCTTCATCATCTAAATATATTTTTATGTCATAATCTTTGTCTTGAAGATTGTAAAATTTTACTTCCAAGTCAATTTCCTCATCTTGGTAAAATTTATCATCTATTATAATTTCAAGATAAATTTCTTCAGTTAAGTTGCCATCTTCTTGTGTTTCATTGTTTTGTTGTTGATTGCATAAATTCTCAGTGCCTCTAGTTGAAATATCCAGCATCCAATTTCCATTGCAGTACTGCCAGCTTCTATTATCATTATAACTATCACTTATTACATTAGTCTGGGATACTAGTTCTGTTCCATTATAAAGAAAAAGCTGTTCATTATTATTGTTTAAAGAAATACTTGGTTCAATTACAAGATAACCAGAAAAACTGCCTTCAAGTTCCATAGTATTATTGTCCTTATCTACTAGTTTCCAGCCTTGCAAATCAATATTAGCTTCAGAATATAATTCAACCCATTCTGTGCAGTCATTACAGTTATCATTGGGATTTAAATCAACTTCATTTATCCTAATTGCAGAAATAAAAGGCAAAATTAAAATTAGTACTATTCCCAGACACCAGGTATTTTTTCCCCGCAAGGGCATTTTCCATTTATAATCTTATTTTCTATTATTGTGAAACTATCTCTTTTAATTACTGCTTTTCTGCATTTTGGGCAGAAAGTTGTCGAGCCTTCTTCATCTCTTAAATTCCCAGTATATACATAGTGTAATCCTGCTTTTAGTGCAAGTTTTCTTGCTTTTATTAATATTTGTATGCTGGTAGGCAATTTATCAAGTATTTTATATACAGGATAAAAAGCTGAAAAATGCAAAGGCACATTTTCTCCAAGATTCTTCTTTATCCACAAAATAAGTTTTTTAATCTCTTCTTCAGTATCATTTTCTCCTGGAATTAGCAAGCAAGTTAGCTCAATCCAGACTCCTGCTTTATGCATTGTTTTTATTGCTTCTAGTATAGGATTTAGTCTGGCGCCGCAAATTTTTTTGTAAAAATCATCTGATATTGACTTCAAATCAATATTGCTTCCATCTAAATAATTACATAATTTTTTCAGTGGTTCCTGATTTATGAAGCCATTAGTTATTGTAGTATTTTTCATCTTGTTTTTTCTTGCTAATCTTGCTATATCAAGCATGTATTCATAAAATATAGTTGGTTCAGTGTAAGTGTAAGAAATTATCTTTGAATTTTCTTTTATTGCTGTTTTTATCACAGCTTCTGGTTTTATTTCTTTTCCAGTAATCTCCTCACTTTGTGAAATTTCATAATTCTGGCAGTGGCTACAAGATAAATTGCAGCCAACTGTAGCTATACTTAAAGTTTTCTTGCCTGGAAGAAAATGATATAGTGGCTTTTTTTCAATAGGGTCTATAGAAATGCTGCAAGGTTTATTATAAGTAAGAGAAAATAGTTTCCCTTTAATATTTTGCCTTACTTTGCACTTACCTTTTTCCATATCTTTTAACGTGCAGAAATGAGGGCACAACTGGCACTGAACTATATTTTCTTTTGCTTGCTTCCAGTATAAAGCGAGTTTCATATTATAGTTAGGATTAAGGTAAATTTAAATATTCTCATAATGTAAAATTATTTCATACAAATTTCTTTTGTATATTCTTTGCAGTGAGAGGCTGCATTTGAGACTGTAGCCCTATATTTTTTCTCCAGATTTTTTACACCCTCTTCTAAACTTTCTATGCAATTACCTCTTGTTAAATTACAGCTAGTGCATACTCCCTGGGACATATATCTAGCCCAATTTTCATAATCAAATCCAGGTCCATTTAAGCTTAATCCCACTATTGTGCTTGCAAAATCCAAAGCATCTTTAGAATAAATATGAGTTTTACTAGCACCTCTTCTTATTTTTAGCGCAATATTTAATTCATGTGGGATAGTATTTACTACTCCTTGGCTTGTTTTTACTTCAAGCCCTTCAGCAAAAACCTCTTTTGAAATATCATAACCTTTAACTCCATCATGAAATAATGCTATAGTAATTCCATCTTTTACACTATAATAAGAACCCTCTCCAATATTAGGTATAATTAATGAAGCTGGTTTGATTTCATAAATTTTACTTAATTTTTGTAATCCTTGGTTATTAACTACAAAATCTAGATCATCACTTCTTTGCCTCAGCCTTTTATAACCTATTACTTCTGGTAAAACCATTCCTCCTCCAATCATTAGTATATTTCCACTAGAAAGGTTGCAAATACTACTTGCTAATCTTAAAAGCTCGCTTGCACTAAATTTATTTAAAGAAATATCTCTAGTTTTTGAGCTTCTACTACTTAGAAATGTTTGCTGGATCATTTTTTCTAATAATTTGGAGAATTTATAAATCTAACTATACTAAAAAGATATATAAATCATTTTTTCTTAGTTAGTTTATGGGAAGAATAGAAGAAATTCAAAAAGAGAGACAAAAGAAAGTCAATGAATTACGCGAGCTGAAAATTGAGCCTTATCCTAGAAGATATGATAAGGAAAATCAAGCTTTAGAGTTACAAGAGAAATTTAAAAATTTAAAAGCCGGCACAAAAACTAAAAATCATGCAAATATTGCAGGTAGAGTTCTAGTAGTTAGAGATTTAGGAAAGTTAATTTTTGCAACACTTCAAGATGATTCAGGTAAAATACAGATAATTTTGCAAGAAGGAGAAACTTCTAATAAAGAAATTAAATTATTTAAGAAATTTGTTGACTCAGGTGATTTTATCGGTGTTAAAGGCAAAATAATTAAGACTAAAAGAGGAGAGCTAAGTATACTTGCAGAAAAAGTTCAATTACTATCTAAATCTATACTCCCTCTACCTGAAAAGTGGCACGGGCTCAAGGATGATGAAGAAAGATATAGGAAAAGATACCTAGAAATGATTGCACATCCAGAAGTTAAAGAAATGTTTATCAAAAAAGCTAAATTCTGGCACTCAATCAGAAATTTTTTGCTAGAAAAAGGATTTGTTGAAGTTGAAACACCAGTATTTGAAAATAAAACAGGAGGAGCAGACGCCGCACCTTTCGTCACACATCATAATGCTCTGGATATTGATGTATACTTGAGGATTTCTATGGGTGAACTCTGGCAAAAAAGATTAATGGTAGCAGGATATGAAAAGACATTTGAAATAGGAAGGCAATTTAGAAATGAAGGAATAAGCCATGAACATCTTCAAGATTACTCTCAAATGGAATTTTATTGGGCTTATGCAGATTATAATAAAGCAATGGGGATAGTTGAAGAAATGTATAAGAAATTTACAAAAGATGTTCTTGGAAGCTACAAGTTTAAGGCAAGAGGGCATTCTATTGATATGAATAAAAAATGGAAGCGTGTAAAATATGTAGATGAAATTAAAAGACAGACTGGCATTGATATCTTTAAGGCAGATGAAAGCAAATTAAGAGCTGAACTTAAAAAAAGAAAAGTACAAATAGAAGAATTTCAAGAAAGGGCAAGGCTAATTGATTATCTTTGGAAAGAATGCAGAAAAAATATAACTGGGCCTTGTTTCATAATTAACCCTCCAGTTGAAATATGTCCTCTTGCCAAGAAAAATGAAAAAGACCCAAGAGTTGCTGATAGATTTTGGGTTTTAATAGCAGGTAGCGAGCTTGGAAATGGATATTCAGAGCTTAATGATCCAATTGACCAGGAGCAGAGATTTATCAAGCAGCAAGATATGCGTGATAAGGGCGATCAAGAAGCTCAGATGCATGATAAAGAATTTGTAGAAGCTCTGAAATACGGGATGCCTCCCACTGCTGGTTTTGGGCTGTCAGAAAGAGTATTTGCTTTCTTAATGGATAAGCCTGCGAGAGAAATTCAGATGTTTCCTTTATTGAAGCCTGATGAAGTTAAGAAATCATAAATTTTCTAAAACCAGTTCATCTATCCATTTTAATTTTAATAAATAAACAAATATTTCTTCTTCCATTCTAGTAATCTTTTTATTAATTTCTATATTTCTCAAAACAATTTCTTCAAATCTTTTTTTCCCAATTATTTGTTTGATGAGGGGGTATGTAGATTTTTTAAATATTATTTTATTAGCCACATCTTCTCCAGACATTATAGCATTAAATATACCTTCACCTGTCAAACCAGACGCAAATCCTCCTGCATCTCCAATTAGGAATTTATTTCCAAAGTCATGTCCTTGATAATCATAATTTATAATAAATGACTGGAATTGTGAATTGTTTATTTCTATTCTTTTCATACACCATTCATCAAAATTTTTTCTTATTTCAGATATTTTGACACCTAATGCTGGTTGTTTAATTTTTTTAGATAAGTCTCCACCAGTTCCAATTGAAACAGAATTTTTGTATGGAAATATCCACAAATAGGCAGGCCCAAATTTTTCAGGATCTACAAATAATTGTATATCTTTTATTTTAATAGGAGAGATATATTGGAAAGCTTGCAAAAAATTATTAGTTTGTAGACCAAGATATTTTCTTACAATTGACTGGCTTCCATCAGCGCCAATTAAATATTTGAACTTAATTTTTTCTTTGTTATTTATTACTAATTTATTTCTGCTAATCTCAGTTACTTTGGAATCAAATTTTACATTAGCACCAGATTCTACTGATTGTTTAAGCATCCATTTTCCAAGGTCTTTTCTGTCAATTGTGGCCACAAAAGGTTTATCGAGTTTAATCTCCACTTTTTGAGAGGGGGTGTGAACAATCGCTTTTTTGAACTTTCTTTGAATTATATTATTAGGAATTTTTAAATCAAAATCCTTTAATGTCAAACCACCAGCACATACTTTATCTCCACAGACTTCCTTTTTTTCTAGAACAAGAACTTTCTTATTATTCTTCGCTAGAATTTCAGCACACCTCAAACCACCTGGCCCACCCCCTACGATGACCACCTCATATTTTTTCATTCTTTGAAAAATACTTCATGTTTTATAAATATTGCCTTAAAAAGCTTTAAAAAGCTCTTCCTATATAAACTATAATAAAAGCTAAGGAGGTAAAAATGGTTGATTTAATTGTTAAGAGCAAGGTTAAAGAAGCTGCTAAAGGCCTTAGAGTTGCTGGTGATGTTCCAGATGCTTTAAGCAAGGTAGTAGAAGATATACTTGAAAAAGCAGCTGAAAGAGCCAAAGCTAACAAAAGAGGCACAATAATGACTCAGGATTTGTAAAATGGCAATATTTAGTAAAAAAAAGCCAAGGTTTCCTACACTTGCACTAATTTTATTAGTGGTTGCTGTAGTCTGGTTTTTACAGGAACTTAAATATCTGAATATAGACATACCTTGGTTGCCCTTGATTTTAATTATTGTTGCAGTAGGAATGATTGCAAATAGATATAGCTGTTGTTAGCTTTTTTATTTTTTTTATTTTTAAGGAATAATAATTTCTGAAAGATTATAGCTATCATTTCCTTCTTGATATTCTGGAACTAATAATGTTGATCCTCCAAATCTCCTATGGAGGGAAAGGTCAACATAATCTCTATCACCTATTACAAGTAGTTCATCGTAACTAAGGTTAAAATCTTCAAGAATCTTTGAATAATCTTTAGGAGTCATTTTTAGCTCATAAAAGCCATCAAATAATGTAAGATTAACTTTGCATGCTTCTAAGTCTTTTTTTAATAAATCTAAGCTAGCATCAGATGATGTAACTACTTTTACATTATTCTGCCTGCATTTTTGTATAAGCTCTTCCAATCCTTTTCTTGGCGGAAGATTATTTTCAGGATCACCTAAGCATAAAACTGTCCCATAAATATCTAAGGCAATTGCTTTTGTTTTCATAGCAGTATGAATAGCTAATATTTAAAAACATATTTGTCATAAAATATATATGAAAATCTACTTGTCAAAGTCACAATGGGTGATTTTTCTTATAAATTTAGTTTACTTAATTGTATTCTCCTATCTTTATTTGCAAAGAGGAAATCTTGAATTTATGATTTATATTGGAGTAATAATTTTATTTTTTGTTTTAATATTATTAACTAATTATAAAGTCAAGTTCAGCAATGGAATTTTAATTGGCTTGACAATATGGGGAATTATGCATATGTCTGGCGGATATTTTAAAGCTGGGGAAGGAGTTTTATATGGCTTGCAAATAATTCCAATTTACACTGGTATTGAATTTGTAATCTTAAGGTTTGACCAGCTTGTTCATGCCATTGGTTTTGGAGTTGCAACTTTAGTTGCTTTTAATCTTATCAAACCATACTTGAATAAAGAAAAAGTTAACTGGAAAGTTCTATCCTGCCTTGTAGTTTTAATGGGTATGGGGATAGGTGCTCTAAATGAGATAATTGAGTTTATTACAGTTGTTTTATTGCCTCAAACAGGTGTTGGTGGTTATTATAATACTATGCTTGATATTTGCTTTAATACCTTTGGAGCCATTATTGCTGTTATCTGGATTAATTTTAGAGAGAGAAAAGTTTAAGCTTTCTTAACAATTTCTAAAAATTCTTTAACTTTTTTCAAGTCTTTTATTCCTATAGATTTATCTAACTTAGTGCATACATCAACACCATATGGCTTTACTATCTTAATAGCTTCAATTACATTGCCAGGATGTAATCCTCCTGCAAGGAAAACTGGTTTTTTACATTGCTTGACAATCTCCTTGCTAATATTCCAATCATGAGTTTTCCCTGTTCCGCCCAGCTGATTTTTGAATTTAGTATCAAGTAGTATAATATCTGCAATTTTACTATAATTTATGGCTTTTTTTATTGCAGATTTGTCTATAACATTTACAGATTTGACCATTTTAGTATAAAAAAGAGATTCTTTTATTTTAGTCAAATCTTTTAAGCTAAAATCATGAATAATCTGAACATGGCTTGGCTTTAGTTCATTGCAAGTTTTTATCACTACATTAGGATTTTTAGAAAAAATCAAAGTAAATATCCATACTTTTCCAGAGAATTTTTTGATTATTAGTTTAGCTCTTTTTTTGAGTATTCTAACTGGTTTTATTGGAACATCTAAAAGAATTCCTATAGCATCAGCTCCATTATCTATTGCAAATTCAGCATCCTTTATTCTAGTTATCCCACATATTTTGACTTTTAATGCCATTTTAAATATAGTCTAGATAGTTTTATATACTTTTTCTGAAATCTAAAATAATAGTAAAATGGGAAACAAAGAAAAAGGGGCTAATGCTGAACGCGAGTTATATAAGATGTTTATTGACAATAACTATCGTGCTGTCCGTGTAGCTGGCTCTGGAGTAATGGAAAATGCAGACTGCGATTTACTAGCGGGCAAGAAAGGAAGAAAATACTGTATTGAAATTAAAGCAAGCAAAAAACCAGTTAAATATATTACAAAAGAGCAGATTGAGAGTTTTATGATTTTTTCTGAAATCTTTAAACTTACACCTATAATTGCCCTAAGATTTAATAGGGAGGGATGGTTTTTCTTGCATCCTAAAAATCTGCGAGATTCTGGCAAGAACTGGGTAATAAGTCTTGAAGAAGCAAAGAATAAGGGGAAGCGCTTTTCCCAGGCTTTTAGTTAAATTTATATGTTTTTAGTTCTTGGGATTTTTATGAAGATAGTCTTAATTGCGTGTGCAAGTAGGAAATATAGCACTAAAGCAAAAGCAAAAAATCTCTATATAAGCCCTCTTTTTAAGCTAGGTATGAAATATGCTCACACTCTAAATCCAGATAAAATTTTTATTTTATCTGCAAAATATGGGCTTCTAAACCCTGAAACTGAAATTGAACCTTATAATTTAACTTTAAATAAAATGCCAAAAATCCAAAGAGAAATCTGGGCAAAAGAAGTTTTAGGAAAGCTAGGTGAAGAATCTAATATTAAAAATGACGAATTTATATTCTTAGCAGGTCAAAGATATCGCGAATATCTTATTCCTCATTTAACTGATTATGAAGTTCCTATGCAAGGTCTAGGCATAGGTAAGCAACTTAAATTCCTTACAGAAAGACTAAAATGAAAATTTATATTGCAGGACCATTATTTACTGTTTCAGACAGGAAATTTCTTGAAGAAATTGATAAGCTAGTAAAAGAATTAGGATTTGAAACTTATCTACCTCATAGAGATGGAGGCATTTTTAAAAGAAGCTTTGGAAATAGTGAGATTTTCTTTAAAAAAGATTCAGAAGCGATTAATAATCTTAATATCATATTAGCTGTTCTTAATGGAACAGATGTTGATTCTGGAACAGCCTGGGAAATTGGATATGCTTATTCTAAAGGAATCAAAATCATTGGCTTTTTAGATGACACCAGGAAACCTTCAAGTGATTTGCTAAATCCAATGATATATAATTCATTGGCAAAGATATTTAGCAATTTAGAAGAATTAAAAAAATACTTTTTAGAGTTAAAAAATGAGTAAAGAATGTGAATCTATACATAAAATATTTAATAGTATGAAAGTTTACAACTTTCCTTTTAATACTGGGGAAATTCCTCTTAATGGGATTTATGTTTTATTTGAAAAAGGAGAAAAAGCTCACAGATATAATAGAATAGTTCGTGTTGGAAGTCATACTGGTAAGAACCAATTAAGATCAAGACTAAATCAACACTTTATTAATGAAAATAAAGATAGGAGTATATTCAGAAAAAATATTGGAAGAGCCTTGTTAAATAAGGAAAAAGATCCTTATCTTAAAATTTGGGAACTAGACTTAACTACTAGAAAAGCTAAAGATAAACTTTCTAACTTGGTTGATAAAGAAAAGCAGCAGAAAATAGAAAAACAAGTAACTAAGTATATTCAAGATAATTTTAATTTTATAGTATTATCTGTAGATAACAAAGAAAAAAGATTAGAATTTGAATCTAAAATAATATCTACTGTTTCTTTATGTAAAGATTGTAAAGCATCTAATGATTGGTTAGGTTTAAGCTCTCCAAAACAAAAAATAAGACAAAGTGGACTCTGGCTTGTTAATGAGTTATACAAGCAGCCCTTAAATGAAGAGGAAATAATTCAGATTCAGAGTATATTAAATATTTAGAATTTTAAACTCAGTAAATCCTTGAAACTTTTCATCTATCTCATCAAGCCTTCTTATCTGCCCGTGCGGAGGCCCTTTTTTACATATTTCAATCATCTGGTCCACATTCTTGCCATCTCCTTCTATCCAAGCTTCCACCTTCCCATCTTCTAAATTACGGACATGACCTTTAATTTTTAGCCTATCAGCCTGTTCTTTAATAAATCCTCTAAAAAACACTCCTTGTACACTTCCTGAAATTATGACTTTTACTGCTTTTTTCATGGTTTAGATATGAAAATTAGGTTATTAAAAGTTATGGACTATTCTTTACTGATTTATAATAGGAAAAATTTACATTAATGATTAATTTTAAGCTTAAAAATAGCTAAACTTCTCTTCTATCTAACTCATTATTTAAAATGGTTATTGATTGGGATGCAAAATAAGTTCTTTTCCCCAGAGAAACTAATTTATTTTCTTTTTTAAGCCTCTTTAAGTCATGTTTATCAAGTCCGTCATGGTCACCAAGCAGAAATACTGCATTTTCTTGAATTTCAGCTTTCCTTATATCTTCTCCTCTTGAGTCCAGAACATAAATTTCTTTTCCATCATCTTTTAATTCATCAATAAGTTTCATTAAACTCTTCTTTTCAATAAAAAACCCTTTCCAAACCTCAAATTTTCTACCTTTTTTATACTTATAGAGCATTCTTTTTATCAAGCCAGAAATATCTTTTTTGCTTATTTCTAAGCTAGAATCAAGACCAGCCTGCATTTCTAGGTGTTTAGGTGGATCAGGAGCCCCATAAAATACTAAATGGAGCTTTGCATCTTCCCTCACTTTATGTGATAAAAAAAGAGAATTAATAATAACATGGCAAACTATATCCATTCTGCCAGCTTGCATTAAATCTGTCCAGTTTCCGCTAGTTCTTGCTTTTTTTGAAAAATAAATAAACTCTCTCATTAACTAAAGAAATAATAACCTTATATAAATTTAAGCTGCCTCTTCTTGTAATTTTGAAACAATCCCATTCTCACTTACAAATATTTGAGCTATTTTTCCTTCAACAGGGCATATATCATGAGTAGGTGGGCCTTGTCTACTAGAAAATTCTAACTTTTTTTGACCATAAGGGCATATAATTTTATTAATACAATATACAATACCAGAATCCTCGCTTTCCTTAGCATGGCTACAATAATTTCCCCCTTTTTCTTTCAAGTCTTCAAAATGTTTAGTTATTGTTTGATTCATTGTAATAACTTGATATTCAGTATCTTTTTAAATCTTTCCATTGTTATTACTAATAAGTAACACTAATTTAGTACAAATTTGGGCTTATTTGCTTCATATATTCCAATAAATACCTCCTTTGAAAATACCGCCACCATCCCTTCTCCAAATTCCCCCTTGATCATTTCTTTATGAATAGGGCTTCCATTATATAGCTTGTCTAAAGCATCTTTTTTGACTTGAACTACTGGCAGAATTTCACTTATAATTTCAGCTGGAATTAAAATCTCACGCAATTTTTCTTCACTCCCTTTTTTATATTCCTCAACAGCTTCTTTAAATTTGTAAAGATTAACTGAATCTTTTTCATCAAATATACTTGCTTTAGTTCTTCTTAGCTCTAGCATATGTGCTCCATCAATATTTTTTCCTAAATCATGAATAAGTTTCCTGATATAAGTTCCAGCTTGCACTTCAGTTTCAAATAAAAAATCTCTTCCATCTTGCTCAAGTATTTTAAAGGTAAAAATCTCTCTTTCTCTTTCTTGTCTCTTAACCCTTGATTTAACAGGTGGCTTCTGAATTATCTTGCCAGTGAATTTACTTAATTCTTTTTTTAAATCCCCCATATCTATTTCTTTATGAATCCTCATTATTCCAATATAGCTTTTATTTTTATGCATAAAATACTGCTGCAATCTTGAAGCTCTATTTAGTGCTATGGGTAAAACTCCAGTAACTTTAGGATCTAAAGTTCCAAAGTGGGTAGTTTTTCTCAAGCCAAGCTCTTTTCTAAGATAATCATCAACTTTAAAACTAGTGGGTCCAGAAGGCTTATCTATATTTATTATAGAAAACTCTAATAATTCTTTTATTGATTTCTGCTTTTTTATTTTCTCAATATTCATAGCTTCTCTAGGCAACAAATCTTTATAAATTTTTAATAAATTGATTTATAATGTGTGGAATAATAGGATACTGGAATCTTGAAAAAGAGGCTTTTCCCATACTTATAGAATCTTTAAAAAAACTAGAATATAGGGGTTATGATAGTTTTGGATTTGCACTAGTTTCAGATAATACTTTGCTTTTAGAAAAGGAAATAGGAAAAGTTAGTGAATCAAAATGCAAAGTTCTTCCTGGAAAAATAGGTTTTGGGCACACTAGATGGGCGACACATGGAGCAGTTACAGAAAAAAATGCTCACCCACATGTTGATTGCAATAGGAAAATTGCAGTAGTTCATAATGGTATAATTGAAAACTATCAAGAAATCAGGAATGCTCTGGAAAAAAATCATAAACTACTAAGTGAAACAGACACAGAGCTTATAGCTCATTTAATTGAAGAAAGCCTAGCTCTTGGGTTGACTTTTAAAGACTCTGTAATTAAAGTTTCAAATATATTTAAGGGAAGGAACGCATTTATAGCTCTTAATTCTCAATCAGGTGAAATGATAGGATTTAGAAATGGTTCGCCTTTAATTATTGGAATCAATAATCTAACTAAAGAAGTATTCATATCTTCAGATATTCAAGGATTTATTCACCATACTAAAGATATAATGTATCTAGATGATAATCAGATTGTATTAATAAAGCAAGAGCCAGAATTTTTTGATACTAAATCTGGCAATCAAATTCAGAAAAGATTGATTAAAATTGATTTAGATATAGAGCAAGCTGAAAAGGGAGATTATACTCACTTTATGTTAAAAGAAATAATGGAACAAAAAGAAACTTTGATCAGAGCAATAAATCAGGATGATTACGAGTTAATGCATGTTGCTTCTGAAATTAATAATGCTAGAGGAGTATTTTTTATTGGATGTGGAACAGCAGCTAAAGTATGTCAAGAAGCAGAGTATATTTTCTCAAAAGTAGCAGATAGGCACGTAAACTATATCCAAGCTTCAGAATTTGAAAATTATAAGCATTTTCTTCTTCCCGAAACTCTAATTATTGCTGTATCTCAAAGTGGGGAAACAGCTGATGTTCTTGACGCTTTAAAAGTTGCTAAAGAAAAAGGCTGCAAAATAATTTCAATATTAAATGTCCCTGAATCTTCAATGTCCAGAATTTCTGATTATACTTTTTTAATTAATGCAGGCCCAGAAAAAGCAGTAGCTTCAACTAAAGCCACAACTGCCCAAATTGCAGTAGTTATACTTTTAGCTTATGCAAGCGCAGGAAAATTAAGAGAAGGTGATAGGTTACTAGTTGATTTAGCTGGAAAAGTAAATGATATGTTAAATCCTCGTTATATCGAACATATTAAGAGACTAGCTGAAAAAATATATCAAAAACCAAATATCTTAATTATCGGGCGCGGTCTTAATTATCCAATGGCTTTAGAGTCAGCAATTAAAATAATGGAAATAAGTTATGCCCATGCGCAGGGATTTGCAGGCGGCGAGCTTAAACATGGCCCTATAGCTTTAATTGAAAAAGAAACTCCAGTTATAGCTCTAGTTTCAAATGATGAGGTTAAAGAAGAGATAATTAGTAATGCTATGGAAGTTAAATCAAGAGGAGCATATGTTATAGGGATTGCTCCTGAAAATAATGAGGTTTTTGACTATTGGCTTAAAACTCCGGATGTATCTCCAATTGGTTCACCAATTGTTAATATAATTCCAGTTCAGTTATTGTCTTACTATCTTGGTATTTTTAGGGGGCACGATGTTGACTATCCTAGATCTTTAGCCAAAAGCGTAACAGTTAAATAATCTATTTTCAAAGAATAATTAATGGTAAAAAAGGTGAGAAGAAAATTAAAAGTAAGGGCAATTTTAATTATATTCTTGGTTTTAATTGTATTTATATTTGTAATATCTGTTAAATTATCTTATAACAAAGAAAAAAAAGTTTGTCTTTACAACTCTTGTTTTAGTGTAGAAATTGCAGATACGCCTGAACTAAGAGCCCAAGGTTTAATGCATCGTACTAATCTAGACTCTAACAAAGGAATGCTATTTATTTTTGAGCAAGAAGCTATTTATCCTTTTTGGATGAAAAATACATTTATACCATTAGACATGATTTGGATTAACTCAACTTTTGATATTGTTTTTATTAAAGAAAATGCACGTCCTTGCTCTCAAGAGCCTTGTGAAAGTATAGTTCCAACACAAAAGGCTCTCTATGTCCTTGAGCTAAATGCTGGCAAGGCAAGAGAAGCTGGTTTAGCTATAGGAAACAAGTTAGATTTTTCCTTTTAAATAAGCCTGTCTTTTTTCTTCTGGAAACTTTTCAATAGCATACCTTAACATTGTTCTTGGCATTTTTCTATAATTTTTTTTAAGGAATTTTTCCTCTTTTTCCTGATTTCTATTTCCAACTTCCCTCAACATCCAACCAACTGCTTTATGAATCAAGTCATGATTATCATTTAATAAAATTTTAGCTATTTTGAAAGTATCTTGGTACTGGTTATTTCTAATAAAAGCAAAAGTTGAGATAATTGAAATTCTTCTTTCCCATAAGTTTTTTGATTTTGCTAATTTATAGAGAATATCTCTATTCTTGTCAAGAAGGTATCTTCCAATAACATGTGGTGCAGAAACATCTACTAAATCCCAGTTATTAATATTTTTAGTATTCTTAAGATATAAATCATAAATTTGCTTTTTCAATTTTTTATCTGATTTTTCAAATTTATAACCTAATATTAAGACTGCCACTTGTCTATATTCATGAAGTTTAGAATTTAGTAGTTCTTGAATCTCCTCTAGTTTCAAATCTTTATATTGTTTAGCTATTTTTCTTTGATCTGTTCCACTTATTCCAATAAAAACATCTCCTTCACCATATTCTCCTTTTCCTGTTTTAAAAAACCAAAGTGAAGCTTTAGCACGCTCAGGATTAGCAAATTGTCTCAATTCAACTTTAAGATTTTCTAAATTATTCATAAATATATCTTAATTTTTTAGTATATAAAATCTTTTAAACCTTATTTTACTATGACTAATGCTCTAAATTTTTAAAAGAAGCATGAGATCCAGTATTGTAAGTCAGCCAGAAATGAAATTTTCTTACGAGCCTAAATGGGAAATAAAAAGTAAATCTGTTCAAAGACTTGATTATCAGAGAACAGAGATGAATAATTGTTTTTCTATAATTCAAAGTCAAAGCTTTGGTGATCCAGATCCTTTTTTTAGCCAGGTTTCAATTGATGAGGCAGAAAATTCTATAGCCTCTTTAAGAAGAGGGTTAACTAGAATTTTAAAGAAAGGTTGTCAATCTATACCTTTATTTGACCAGATTGTATTAAGAGATATAGCAAGAAATGTAGAAATTAACAATGCTTATTTTAATTATTTCTTTAAAGGAAAAATAAATATGGGTCCATTTCTATCAGCAGTATACGGAAATTCTGCTTATACTTTAATCATAGATTCAGTAAAACCTGAAAATTACCCTCATCTAGATGCTCATACATATATTAAATCTATGCACTCAATTAATTCAAGAAGGCTTGACTCAGAAATTTTATTTAGTGACTTATGGGATTGTGAATTTTCTGGATTAAGAGAAAGATTTATAAGTGAAATTAAAAAGTCTAAGTCAAATATAGAGAAAATATTCTTAGATTTAAATATTCTTGAAGAAGTTGGAATATATAGTTTAGGTATTGCTCCTATTGGAACTAGATGTAGTTTTTGGGATGGTGTTAATTTTCTAGCTGCAATTGACCCAGATAGAGTAGTATGTTATAAATCTAATGGCAAATATAAATTCCTTACATCATTTAGTATTTTAACAGGCTCACATGAATTTAGTCATGCTTTAGAAGATATTCTATCTGAAAGAACAATGCTTACTGCTGATTCAAAACCCTGTGGTTTAAGTCCTTCTAATGAAAATTTTTTGACTTATGTTCATGGTCCTGCTGCTGAAGGGTCTTGTTTTCATAGTGAGAAGTTTACACTTGATTTTCTTGATTCAGAAAGATTACCCAATATATTTGCTGAATCTTTAGAAAGAGTAAAGTTATATCACTCAGTCTATATATCTAAAAAAATGCCTCAAATAGTTAATGATATTCTAGAGCTAGAAGAGATGAAAAAATGGAATAAAAAGAAAACTAAGGAGCATGTTAAATATGATACTCATAAAAGACTGGCTGAAATTACTGGAATTAAAAGATATTTTACAGATTATCACTTAATGGGTCACAGGTCTTTTGAAGAAACTTTACAAGAATTGTCTTATTTTTTTGGTAATTTACGAGTTCAGCGTTTAACTTCAAAAATGAGAAAAGAAAAAGTGCCTGAGAATATTATATACCTTGCACTTATTAATGGTTTTTGGTGCGACCCCAAGGCGCAAGAAGATTTTATTTTTAAATTATACTTGCCAGAAGTAATGAAAAATCTTAGTTAGTATCTTCCTCTTCAATTCTCTTTCACTTTAATTAGTTTTCACTAATATCTTGGTTTTTTAGTGCAAATGGAGTTAAATTTTCATAAGGTAGTATTACACTTACATCTGCATTATAAAATTCTCCTTTGCTGGCAGGTTCATAATCTCCTAAAAATCCAGCTAAGTCATCAATACCTACTAATATCATTTCACCTGTATGCAAAAAATATTTATGTCTCTCAGGAAAAGTCCTTTGGTGAATGAATACATCTCCACTTTCAGAAGCTATATTCCCCATACTCTCCCAATCATCTTCAAATTCTATTTTGTCTTGGAGAGTATAAATTCCCCTATCCGGATCTACAAGATATCTTTCCATTACTCTAGATTTTATATCTTCATGAAAATTTACATAGAAAAAATTTGTGCCAACAAATGATTTTTCTCTAGGAGTAACAACTTTAGATATCATTTTATTTTTTAAGAGATTTTCTGTGAATCTGCACTTTCTTTCCACCAGATTCATGTTTCATTACCTTCTTAGCTTTTTTAGCTTCTTTTAATGCAGCTTCTTCTACAGATTCTTTCTTTTCTTCTTTTTCTTTCTTTTCCTCTTTAGTTTCTTCAGGCTTTTCCTCAGCTATTTCTTCTTTCTTCTCTTCTACTTTCTTTTTCTTTTCTTTTTCAGCTGTTTCTTTAGATTTTCTGTCTTTTTCAACCTTGAATTTTATAGCTGCAGGAATATCAGCGAGTTCAACTAGAACTTCCCCGTTTGATAACTTCTTAGCTTTTACTTTAATTTTAGCAGGAGGTTTTTTCATGCCTCTAAACCATAACTCATTATTTAACCACTTGTCTAATTTGACTTTTCTTAAGTCTCTATCTTCGACTTTCATATGTTTTGCAAGAAATTCTTTTAATGACCTTACTGCCTTTTTAGCTCTTTTATGCTTAGGTGCTTTTAACCATCTTTTCCTAAGTGGAACTATATACTCTCTTTCTAATTCAACCTTATTTTCTTGCTTTTTTTCTTTTGCCATTTTAATTTTTCTAACCTAGATGCCTTTTCTTTACTCTTCTTGGCTTAATTTTTAGTTTATTCTGATTCCATCTTCTTCTTACTCTAGTCATCCTGCTTGGATGCACTCTTTTTCCCATTCCGTATTTCTTCAATACAGTCCAGAAAGGAGCCCATTTGGTTCTTCTTCCATGCTTAGCTAGCTTAATCTTCTTTACTTGTCTAGCTCTTTGTTTTCTTCCACCCATATTTAAATTTTCTCTCTATTTTCTTGAAATTTAAATGCTTGAAAATTTTTAATTTTCATTGTGTTAATTTATACTCTCTAAAAAATCAACACCTTTTTTAGTGAGTTTTCTTCCTGATTTTTTCCCTTTTATTTTCTCTAAAAATCCAGCTTTTTCAGCCTGTTGTAATATATTTCTTATAATTTTCCCTCCACCTTTCCTAAATTTTGCAGGTTTTGCCCCTCTATTCTTCCTTCCACCATATCTAATTTTAAGCCTATTTACACCCACTACTCCTTTAATATAAATCTGTCTTAAAATTGAAGCAGCTCTTTTATACCAAAAATCAGAATCTATAGGAGGTCTGGCTTTAGCTACAGATGTTTTTACATAGTGCGCCCATTCAGGCATCTGAAATTCTTCAAGCTTTTTAAGCTCTTCAGCTAGCTTTTTATTATATTCAGCTGGATTTAAGTTATATACCGCCATTTTAAATTTTAGTTATTTTTTCAAATTATTAATTTATAGGCATTCCTTGCGGAATTAGAAAGGCTTTAAGCCTTTAACCTAAAATTAGGTTATTTTTAGCTTTATAAATCTATCTCTTATCCTTTCTCCATTTCCTGATAAAAATAGTAAATCCTATTATTTTATAAGTATATTTTTTCCCTAGTTTATTTACTATTTTTTCTGCTATTTTCAGAACCTGGGATTTTTCATGACCTGCTGATTTTAACACACAGATTCTTATTAGTTCATTAGTTTTAAATGCATTTTCTAGGCTAGTAAATGTTCCCACACTTACTCCATTCTTACCTATTTGTATTGTCGTTTGTGTCATTTTATTTATTTAGAATTGAAGCTTTTTATACTTTTATAGTATAACGATAGCTTAATAAATAAGCAGATTTTATAAGAGTTAATAAAAAGGTGAAAAATGAAAAGTAGATATTATTTGTTAATAATTATTTTAATTTCATTTCTAATTTCCTTAAATACTTTCAAAATATTTTCAATTGATGAAACAAGCATTTTTTTAACAGTCATAGGGCTTATTTATGGATTAATTGCAGCTTTTTCAATTAGTAATGCTTGGGAAAAATTTAGCAAAATTCGTGACGCAGTTGCAGTTGAAACTAATTCACTGGAATCTCTTTATATTTATTCAAAATATCTTTCTGACAGGTCTTCTTTTAGGAAAATTAAACTTAAAATTTTAGACTATTGTAAAGAAGTTCCGAATATCGAGTGGAATCAATACTGGTTAAGTGAAAAAACCCATACTAAGTTCAGAGAGCTTGTGAATTTAGTAGCAGCTATTAAAATTAACAATGAAAAAGATAAGGAGATTTTTGATGAAGTTTCAGAAGAGCTTAGAGAAGCAGCAGCTGCAAGAAATTCTCAGCTGGTTTTATCTCAAACCAAAATACCAAAAATGCAGTGGATTCTTAATATTTTCTTATCAGTTATTTTAGTAATAGGTCTCATCTTTTTGTCGATTCCAAATTATTATTTGTCAATTTTTATTGTCGCTTCAATGATAGCCTCAGTCTTATTAATTTTATTTGTAATATATGATTTAGATTCTCTTAGAACAGCTGAAGAAGAAGTTTCAATAGCCCCTTATAATAAATTAGTTAAGTTTATATCTAAAGATAAAATTTAAGTTTATTTAAATTCCTCATATAGACTTCATAAATCTTTATTTACTTTAAAGTCAAATTTAATTTATGATTAAAATTTCACCTACTCCATTTGAAGTTTCAGAAGCAGCTGCTGCAACTGGAATAATAATGGCAGGATCTTCTGGGATTCCTGAAGAACTAAAGTATTTTACATCTGATCATCCTTTTATATTTATAATTCAGCAAAAAGATTCAGGAAATATTCTATTTATAGGAAGAATGAGTAATCCTTCTAAAGCTTAGAATTCTATTATCATCTCTTAGGCTTCCATTTAATTATTCTGTCAATAACTATATATAAGAGGATAACAGTAAGAAGCAAACTAAGAAAAGCACTAAGAAAAGAGCCAATTCTTATATTTACAGAACCAATGGGGAGAATCATATCTTCCCATATTAAGGTATCTCTAGCAAATAATGCTCTAAAAATTGGCAAAATAACATCATTAACAATAGATTGTATAAAACTTAAGGCAGCTAAGCTTATTATAAACGCTACTGAAATTGCTACAACCCTATACTCTTTAAGAAAGCGCACAAAATTTTTAGATAAAATCATGATTACTATTTAAGAGAGTGTTAATATAAAAATCTATTGATTCAATTCTTTCCTGCCAGACCCTCAAAAAAAGCTAAAGCATTGATTCCAAGTGATTTAGTATTATATCCTCCTTCCTGGACAACAAGTATTGGAATATTTAATTCTCCTATAATTTTCCCAGTTTCTCTGAAGTTTCCCTCATTGAATTCCCAAGTGCCGGTTGGATCTTTTTTTGCAGTATCTAGCCCCAAGGCAATAATCAAAAAAGCAGGATTGAACTCTTTTATCTTTTTAATTGCAGACTCAAGAGTTTTTTATAATCTTCATAACTTATTTTCTCTTTTAAAGGAAAATTAATATTATACCCTTTTCCTTTTCCTTGTCCAGTTTCATCTTTAAAACCACTGAAATAAGGATAGGCAAAGTCAGGATGACTGTGAATAGATATTGTTAGCACATCATTTCTATTGTAAAAAATCTCTTGTTGCCCATTACCATGATGATAGTCAATATCTAGTATAGCTACTTTCCCATAATTAGACAAGTATTCAGCAGCAATTGCATTTGAATTAAAATAACAAAATCCTCCAAAAGATTTTCTCTCTGCGTGATGACCTGGAGGTCTCACAAGTGCATAAACAATCTTCTCCCCCCTGATTATTTGTTCAGCCCCTGTTAGTGCACAATTAACAGCCTGTCTTGCAGCCTTAAATGCATTAATATTTATTGGTGTAAAAGTATCAATACAATAATATCCTGCTCTGACTTCTAGCTCCTTTGGAGGCCTATGATTATTCCTGATAGGGAAAACATAGGGATATATTGATTGCTTCGGTTTTAATCTTGAAATCATAGCTTTAAAATAATCTATATATTTAGGGTCATGTATTTTTTTTATCCATTTTTCTGAAAATATTTTTATATCAATTTTTTCAAATAAATCTGTTTTTTCAAGTTCTTTCAAAATACTGCTTATTCTAACTGGGCTTTCAACATATCCTTTATCTGCTACGTGATGTATTTTGTGCTCTTTATTTAGAATTAATATAATCTTTCTTTTTTTATTGTAAATCTGTTTTGGTTTTGATGAAATGTATTTTTCTTCTCTTACTTTTATAGGGTCATCTTTAATCGAACTAACTACCATTTTTATGTAATCTTTTGGGCATAAATGACCATACTTCCTATAAAGAATAGCTCTAACTATTTTTTTCAACCTCTCTTTTGATAAGCTTTCTTTATTTCCTAGTGAATCCAAAACTAAGTATGGTGGATTTTTGTCAGTTGGTTTTAAAGGAGTTTCATATTTCGTGTTAATAATAGGTTTTGCGCCAAATCTTTCATAAAATTTTAATCTTTTTTCACTATTCTCAAGAACTTCTTTAGAGCATGCTAAACTAGGATCATCTGGAAGGCACTCAAAAAATAATCCAATAGAACCAGCACTTTTTACTTCATCTCTTATTCTCTTGTAAATCGCTTCTCCAATACCTCCTCCCATAAACTGCTTTTTTACTGCCATGTAGTCTAAATAAGAAAACTTCAAGTCAGGCGCGTGAAATACCAATCCAAACCCTTTTAACTTGTTTTTCATGTCATCTGCTACAAATAAAACCGTTTTAAACTTGTATTTTAAAGGATTTTCTAACTGCTTTGGAATGTCTTTTATTTTTTCCTTATCAGCAAATGGAAATTGATCATGAATTATATCTTGTACTTCAGAAATAATTCTCTTATTCACTGGACGATTCGATTCATAAATTCTTCTTACTCTAAACATGTTATTTCACCTAATATTAAGAAAACGATTTTACTTAAAAACCTACTCCTCACCAAAACTTTCAATCTCTTTTTTCTTCACCTTAATTTTCTTCACCTTCTTTACTCCAAAAGTTCCTAATTTCATACCTTTTTCTTTATGAATATTTTTTCCAAGAAAATAATGAACCTCTACATCTCCTTTGTTTTTTTTCCAGTCTCTTGAGTGTCTCGCACAGAAAATTGCTGCCTCCTTAATATCCTTCTTAGAAGCCTTTCCTTTTATATTGCAAAAAGGGCTTCCAGCTTGACTAGTATGGAGAACTATCTCATCCCTAGCTGCTTGTGCAATTAGCTCTTCATTATTTTTATCAGTTTTCCCTCCAAGTATAAGAATTCCTGAAGAAGTTGTAAATTTTCTGAAGTTCATTTTGCAATTTATTTTTTTCTGTTTATAAAAAGAAAACAAGCTTTTTATACTTCACTATATTCTAAGATTTATGAGACTTAAAATCCCTTTTTATGAAAATAAAGGCGACGGAAATCAGTGCATGCAAATTGCCATGAAAATTGTTTTAAAGCACTTTCTAGGAAAAGATTACTCTCTAGAAGAGCTTGACAAGCTTACTGGAAGAGAACAAGGAAAATGGACTTATACTTCCCAGATAGTTCCTGTACTTTATGATTTAGGGCTGGAAGTAAAACTTTATTCTAGCGAGTCTCTTGAGCCTTATTTAGAAGGAGAGCCATTTATAAGAAAACATTTTGGGAAGTCAGCTGATAAAGTAATCAAAATGTCAAATATTCCAGTAATGGTTAATTCTGTTAAAAAACTTCTTAAGTATGATATTTTTGAAAAAAAACTTCTTGACTTCAAGGAAATAGAGCAGCATCTTGCTCAAGGGCATATTCCTTTAATAGTTATAGATAATAATATCCTCATTGGAAAAAAAGATTTTTATCAAGGCCACTTTGTAGCTATAACTGGCTTTGATAAATATAATGTTTATTATCACGAATCAGGCCCATTTCAGCCTACCCCTAATTTAAAAGTAAAAAAGCAGATTTTTATAGATGCCTGGAACTCTCCAGGAACAGATAATGATTTAGTAATAGTTTTTGGAAAAAGATAATTACTTTCCCCAGTATTTTTCAGCCATTCTAAGCTCATCTCTATATTCTTCTTCTAGTGATTTCTTGCTTGAAGCAGACTCAATAGCCAGCCTCATTGCCCTAGCCCCTGCTAAACTTCCATTAGGATGCCCGTGTATCCCCCCACCAGCCTGAATAACAATATCCTTTCCAAGATGCCTCACTAAAAATTTCACATTTCCAGGATGAAGTCCTCCAGAGCAAACTCCTAATACTGGCTTAATCTTATACCAGTTCTGAGCCAGTCTTAGCTGTGTCTCTTTAACTTTCTGTTTCTCAAGCTCCTGCTCTAATTCTACAATATCTTTAATATTTCCTTCTAATTTCCCTATTCCAGTTCCAATATGCAGCTGGTCAGTTCCAATTAGCCTTGCAAAGTCAGCAAGCACAATCATTCTTATTCCATGTTTAGGATTTCTAGTCATAGCAGCATGCATTGCTCTATGAGCATGAATAATAAGTTTAGTATTATTCCTTAAAGTCTGCAAAGAAGAAAATCCAGCAGCCACTATGTCAATCATAATATACTTTCCACCCTGTTTTTTTACTAAGTCAGCTCTTTTAATCATCTCTTCAGTCTCAGCAGTTACATTTGCAAAATAAGCTTTTTCTTCTCCAGTTTCTTCTATAGCTCTATCTCTCATTTCTAAGGTTTTGCTTAATCTAGACTCAAATCTATTAAACTCTTGATTTGCAAGATTTTCATCATCTTTGACAAAATCACATCCTCCAACCCAAGATTCATACGCATTTTTTGCATGGTCTTCTGGTTTTAATCCTAATTTAGGCTTGATTATAGTTCCAAGAAAAGGTCTATTCTTAACTTTCATTATTTTCCTAATTTTCTTAATCCCATATCTTGGTCCTTTATATCCTTTTATTATAGATTTAGGAAATGAAATATCTTCCAATCTGATATTATTTACTACTTTCATTCCAAATATATTTCCAGCAACACTGCTGAGTATATTTGGAACGCTTCCTCTTTCAAATAATTCTGCAGGATAAGCTATTTTAACTAAGTTCCCTTTAATAGAATATACTTTTCCCCTAAGATGCTTCATGTAATTTCTCTCTGTGCTTAATTTAGTCCATGTGCCTGTTGAACTTTCAGCAGCTACTTTTTCAGCAGCTTCTTTCATACCTATCCCTTTAGCAGGTTCAATTCTAAATAAGCATACCAAGTCATTTCTAGGCTTATATCTTAAATTCAAATATTCCTCTTTTTGCATTTTCTAATTTTTTTATTTCAGGCAGGCAGGCAAGTCCTTGCATTTTTTATGATAAGCTATGCATTCACAGCATACACCATGCCTTTCACAATCTAACTCATCACACGGGCAGTCTTGCTCATTCTCATACTTGTTGACGCAATCTCTTCTTGCCATGATAATATTATTTTATCTAGGTTTTTAAATCTAGCCATTAATTCCATAATGTTTATAAATACTTTTTCACTCTTGTAAATATGAGTGATGATAAAAGTAATGTTTTCTTTAGAATAATAGCTGTTATAGGAGCAGTTTTAATTTTTGTAGGTATAGCCTGGCTAATTGCCTGGAACTGGCAAAAGATTCCTGATTTCTTGAAAGTTTTAATTCTAGTTTTCGCAACTCTAGTTTCATTTTCTACAGGAGTTCTAGCCAGAATAAAAGAGTATGAAGGAACAGGCAGAGCACTACTAGTTTTAGGTGCAGGTTTGTATATGTTAAGTTTATTTTTAATATCTCAAATTTACCATTTAGCGACTACCATGCAGCATTATACTTGGCTTTTATTTTTAGGGTGGACTGTTATTTACATTTCTTCTTATCTTCTAAAGTCATATGAAAATATCTTAGTATCCTTGCTTATTTTCTTTCCATGGATAATTCTTCAATATATTTCTTCTATTACTCAGACTTCTGGAATAGGGGAAGGGTATATTTTAGGACTAATTTTAATATTCTTGAGTGTAGGAGTTCTTTTATATAGCTTGTCAATTTTCCACAATTCAATAAAACATATTTTTACAAATGTTTATAGATTTTGGACAGTATTTTATTTTCTACTAGTTTTTTATGTCTTAAGCTTTCAGACTTTTTTACCAATTATTGGAAATTTTGCTTTTGAATCAGGAGCTTTTACTATTTTCTTAATGTTAATAATTATGACTTCAGTTCTAGTTTTTATTTTAAGTATCTTGTTCGCAGCCAGTAAACAATCAATTGAAATCAAGGAAATTCTTATTTTTTTAGGAGTAATAATTATATTATGTGTATTAGTTATGGCAACAAAACCAATTTCAGGTATTTTAGGAACTTGCTATCCAAAAAGTTGTTATGATTTCAATACAGAATCAAGCTGTAATTCTGCGCCGTCCATTTTAAACTGTCAGTGGTATGGTTCTAGCGAAAATATAGTTAGGGATAGTTCTCCTCAACTAACTGAAGGTTATTGTAGGGAGTTTAACTGTTATGATTTTAGAAATGAGTCTTCATGTAACTCTGAGTCTAGATGTAACTGGGAAAATAATTATTGCGTTCTTTCAAATCTAGAATCTATAAATTCAAAGTATAGTTTTTGTAATAAATATGATAATAAAGGCAGTCAATGTCAAGATCAAGAAGAGTGCAAATGGAACCCTTCTTTTATAAGTAGTAGGGGAGCTGAACTTCCATTTTTCTTATGGTTTGTATGGGTGATTTCCAATATATTTTTTATAGGATTTATAATACTTATTCTAGGATATGGCCAATTAGTAGGTTCAACTAAGATAATCAACTTAGGATTGCTAGCTTTTGTAATAGAAATAATTTCAAGATATATTGGATTTTGGATGCAGCTTCAAGGTTATTTCTGGTTCAGTATACTGGCTATTCTTGGAGGAATAATACTAATTCTTGGCTCATGGCTAATTCCAAAATGGAGGAAAAGTCTAATTCAATCTAGTTAAGAAAATGGATAAATCTGTAAAAAATCAAATTATAGGATTATTAGTAATTCTTCTAATTATTTTATTAGTAGTAATTTCTTTTATTACTTATAATCACTGGCCATTGCTAACTGGCCAGAAAATAGTTCTTTCCACTATGCCAGTAGATCCTTTTGACCCATTTATGGGGCAGTATATGAGGATAAATTATGAAATTTCAAGTATTTCTTCAATTGAAGGAGTAGAAAAAGGAGATAAAGTATTTGTATCTTTAAAAGAAGATGATTTAGGAATTTGGAGATATCAAGATTCTTCAATGCTTAAACCAACTAAAGGTGATTTTATTAAAGGTAAGGTTGAATCTACTTATGGAAGTACTATGAGAGTTTCTTATGGAATTGAGCAGTTCTTTTTTGAAAAAGGAGATTCCTTGCCAACAATGAATATAACCATTGAAGTTAAAGTTGCAAGTTCTGGTAGAGCAGGATTAGTGAAATTATTATATAATGGCGAGCCAATAGAAATTGAGCAAAAAGAAATTAAAATTACTTCTTAATCTTGCTTTTTTCACTAATAACATAAAAAATTACTACAAGTAATATTGCTGCTAAAAATAAAAACAAAGTAAGTTCAAATACAGAATTATACTTACTTAATTCTTCAGTTCTCACACTTTGAGATAGCAATCTTGAAGCCATCCCATCTAAAATAGTTCCAAACCCAAAGCCAGATAAAGCTATAGAATATTTTTCAACCTTTAGAAAAATCATAATTAATACAGCAATTAATAATATTATTATCCCGTAATGATAATGATGTATATTCAGCCCGGTAGTATCTCTCAAAAAACTTACATCACCATCCATATAAAAAAAATATACATTTAATCTCCAGAAAAATAATGCCAAAACTAAAAATCCTACAAATATAAGTAATTTTTTAAGATTTTTATCCATTTCACTTAGTTAAATTTTCTTAATTCTAGTTCCTTGTTCTGTATCATCAATCTGATATCCTAATTTGCTAATTTTTCCCCTTAAGTCATCAGCTTTTTCCCAGTCTTTAGCTTTTCTTGCTTTTTCCCTTTCTTCTGCTAATTTTTCAACTTTCTCAGGAATATCGAATTTATCTTCTTTAAGTAAATCTAAACCAAAAACTTCATCCATCTTTTTAATAGTTTTGATTTTACCTTCTGCTTTTTTATCCCTCAATAATTTCCATAAGACTTGTAATGCTTTTGGCATATCTAAATCATTATTCATGGCTTTTTCAAATTCTTCTAAGTACTTTTTATTTTCCTTTCCATCATCTTTTATTTCAGATAGGATATTTCTTGCTCTTTGTAGTGCATTCTTGGAGCTTTCAAGATTTTTCCAGGTAAAATTAAGTTGAGTTTTATAATGTCCAGTAAGATAAAAATACCTCATATCTAACGGAGAATAATCTTTTTCTTTAATATCTTTTAAAGTATAAAAATTTCCTAAACTTTTACTCATTTTTTTACCATCTACTAATATCCATTCATTATGCACCCAGTATTTTACAAACTGCTTTCCTGTAGCTCCTTCTGATTGAGCAATTTCATTTTCATGATGGGGGAAAACTAAATCAATTCCTCCACTATGTATATCAAAATTCTCTCCAAGATATTTCATAGACATTGCACTACACTCAATATGCCATCCTGGCCTTCCTTTTCCAATTTCAGTATCCCAACAAACCTCTCCATCTTCTTTATCATAGAATTTCCACAATACAAAATCTTGAGCATTTTCTTTATCATATTCATCTTTTTTAATCCTCTTACTCCCTCCTTCTTTTAATTCAACTAGCTTTAGCCTAGCTAATTTACCATAATTTTTAAATTTTTTAATATTAAAATAGATTCCATCTTCTGCTTTATATGCGAGACCTTTTTTTAATAGCTTTTTTATAATATCCACCATTTCTTTAATATGTTCTGTAGCTTTAGGATACTTAAATGAATCTTCAATATTCAGAGATTTAGAATCTTCAAAATAAGCTTCTTCAAAAGGTTTAGTATGCTCTTTTAAACTCTTTCCCTCTTTTTGACTTCCTTTAATCGTCTTATCATCTACATCAGTTATATTTGTGATCTGCTTAACTTTATACCCATTATATTCTAATACCCTTCTCAAAATATCTGCAGAAACAAAAGCTCGATAGTTACCTATGTGCCCATAGCCATATACTGTTAAGCCACAGCTGTAAAATCCAACTTCATTTTTTCTAATTGGCTTGAACTCTTCTTTTTTTCTTGTTAATGTATTATATAGTTTTACCTTCATTTTGTATATAATAATTCTTAATTTATAAATTTAGTTACTTTTTAAAATATAAATGTAGACTAACATGACAATACATGATAAAATAGCCTTAAAGTAAAAAGGGGCTAATATTCCAAGTTGAAAAACTAAATACCCTCCTGCTAATGGTCCCACTGACTTAACAATGCTATTCCATCCATGCAAGTAACCTGCTACTTTTTCTCTTGAGTTTTTATTAGTAAGTTGCCAATAAATTGCGCCTTTTGATGGTACCCAAATTCCTGCACCAACCCCTTCTAAAATAAATCCAATAAGTACCATATAAATGTTACTCACCATGATTGCTATAATCACTAAAACAGCACTTATAAACAAGATAAGCATCCCAAATATAGAAGTTTTAACTAAATCTAATCTGCCTAAAAATTTATTTGCAACTAATGTAGTAATTATTATGGAACCATATAATCCTATGAATAAATAACCAATCCAGAACATAGACTCAAAAAATAAATCTTCCACTAAGAAAGTAATTACAAGAGCAAAACTTGACGCAAGAGCCAACCAATAAACCACTTCAGAAAGCATTAATAATTTTAATTTCCCACTTGTTTTAGGAAGTTTAACTTTATCTTTTAATTTAAATCTAGTATTATCACTTACCTTATTATAAAATAAAAATGCTGGTAAGGCCAAAATTGCGAAAATCAAGAAAGATATTCTAAAACCAATCCAAGTAATCAACAATAATGATAAAATAATCCCAATTACTAATCCTAATGAATCTGATATTAAATAATGAGAAAACACTTTCCTGTGTTCTTTTTTAGGAACATTATGTTGTAATGCAACATCTGAGGAGACCTTTGAAGTTGATTTTTTAACATGATTTGTCATTTGTGACAAGAAGACCCCTATTGCATTGGGGAATATAAAAAAGAAAAAAGACTGAAAAAAACCAAATAATACTGTAATATTCAAGCCTGTTTTAAGTTTAATCTTTCTTAAAAATTTTGAGAAAAAAACACTTACTATGAAATTTCCTACCCCCAATCCAACTGTAAAAAGAGCCCCAATTTCTAATATACTTAATCCTTCTTGTTTAAGATAAAAAGGAAGGAAAAAACTTAAAAGTACACCAGTTAGAGCTATAAAAAAATATCCAACTAAGACCAATTTTATATTATTTTTTTTATTTTCTTCTTCACTTATTTTATTTAATTTTTTCTGCATCTTCATAATAAGCTAAAAATAGCTTTTTCATTATTTTGGCAAATGCCTTATCTCTAATTAATAGAGTCACATTATTATTTATTAAAGATATCATAACTTCTTTATCATCAGAAATTGACATAGCAATTCCTTCATTATCTATTTTTCTGATGCTTTTATACACTTTTAGCCAGCTTTTCACGTCTTTTTCAGTTTCTTTATCATATCTTGTAAGAACCTTAATTTCTTTTTCTTGCCTGATATATTTTTTTGCTTTTTTCAGCCAATCTGGTCTATATTCAGAAGTCCATTTTATAGCATAGTCATATTTTTGAGATTCTTTCATCTCATCAACTATTTTGTAAAAGGCTTTTCTTCCTTCAACCATTACAACAGGATTCTTTTCTTTAACTTCATATAATTGCTTCATCGTTCTAGCTTTTATCTTGGCATTTTCCAGTACTTTTTGTTTTTTTTCAATTAATTCAATGAAATTTTCAGGGCTTGCAGGCACAAATTTCTTAGTTTTTTCAGGAACTGAATTAATAAGACCTTTATGAATTAAAGAATCAAGAATATTATATATTCTCCCATAGGGCACTCCACTTTTATTACTAATCTCTCCAGCTCCAAGCTTACCAAACCTGACTAAAGTTTCATAGCATTTCCCTTCATTTTTATTAAGTCCCAACTCTTCATATAACTCTGAATCTTTCATATATTAAATAATTGAGGCATATTTAAAAATTTAACTATTGCAACCACCTATAAGGTTGCATAAATTTAAATATCATTTATTTATGTTACTATTATGGAGTAAATAAAAATGAAAAAACAAAATGAAACACAAAACAGACAAACTATATGGAAAAAACGAAGCTGAAGAAAAAGAATTAGCTAGAAAAGCTTCAACCACATATGAATATATTGGAAAGGTTCTAGAAAGCAAAGGTCATGATGTAAGAGAGATTTCTCAAATTAGAATTTTTGATGGATGGCCATCTTCTGGATTTGCTGGTCCTTCAGGACATATAGCAGTAAAAACAGATGATTTACACAGTGCAGTAAGAATTCGGGATTTAGAAGAACTTTCTTCTTTTAACTTAGAACTAAGAGGAGGATATGAAAATGATAGAGGCAAAGGCGAATTTGCAAAAAGAGGCATGCACGGATTTGTTTGGGGGAATATGGATGGCTTTATGAGAGATTATGGAGAAAAATTCCAATATAGTGGAGAATGGGAAGAAGGAGATGCTCCAGATTATGTCGTATTAAAGGGAAAAGACTCTGTTTCAGGAGGACTAATATCAATATCAATAGGAGAAGTACCTGACAAAGAAAAATATGGTTCTAAAAAAGTTATTCTAAGAAATAAGATAAAATAGGAGACTTAAAATATGCTAATAAAATTCTAAGTAATATAGAAAAAACTATTTATGCCTAAATTTTTTGTATCTCCTATAAAACTGAATCTTATTAATCTTTCCCTTTTTTATATCAATAAAAATATTAGAATCACTACCAAAACCAGCATTAATTACAGTAGTTCTTCTAATTTTAGTTTTTCTAAAGTACTCATGAATATGTCCTCCAGCACATAATAATGGCTGATGTTTACTTACAAATTGTCTTGCAACTGTACTTCCAAGATGCTTCTTATAAGCATATGATTTCTTATCTAAACAAATATCTAAATTAGTTCCATAAGGAACATTATGGGTAATAAAAATGGTGGGAAATTTTTTATCTCTTTTTTTATAAGCTTTATCCAGCTTTTTAATTATATTATTATAAGTTTTTCTTAATTTATTGGCTTGAGTTTTAGTAAAATCTCTTTTCTTGCTTTTTCTAAATGGTTCTTCAGCATTACTACTCAAGCCATAACCTATAAAATTAACACCTTTATATTTATGCAACTTAAACTGGCAGCTTTTCACGTTTTTCAAGCCTTTAGTTAGCTCAGAATTAATCTTTACCCCTAAATAAAAATCTAAAAAGCTCTTTGTGTATGAGTAAGAATCCTTATCAATATCTTTGATTCTAGTTTTACCATAGCTCTGGTCCCAATTTCCAGGAACTATAAAAACAGGCTTATTAAATGAGTTTAGAAATTGCAGTATCTTCCTGCCATCTTTCAATGAATCCTTATACAGCTTATCAAATTTTCTCTTTCCAACTAATTTTATAAAATAAGTGTCAGAATTAACTGTATTATCAGGATTTTTCTTTAAGTAGCGAAACCACTTCCTATACATAATTCCTAATTTTTTGTCACTTCCAAAATCACCTACACATACAATAGCATCAAAACTATTAAAGTGAATTTTAGGTTTTCTTCCATGCAAGTCGCCAATAATTAATAATTTCATACTAATTTTAAGAAAAAAAGCTATTTAAAACCTTTACTTAGGCTGGATATCAATATCAAAATATTCAGATGCATAAGCCTGTCCATCAAGCTTTGTATCAATTCTATACCTTGTTAAGCATAATGGGGCATTTTCTGGAAGAGATATTCGAACTATCCTATATGTGCTATCTCCAGGATTTACAGGAATATTACTCTCACTAGCTCCAAGTTTAATCCAGTCCTGAGCCTCGCTTTCAGATACGCCACAATTCTTTCTTATATTATCATCAGAGATTTCAATATCATAACTTAGCTTAGCTGCTTCAGTAGTTCCAGTTTGCAAGTTTTTAACCGCCCAAGCCACCCCCCATTCATCACCTTGTTTAATCTCTGCCTTTTGATTAGATAAGTAAACTACAATTTTCCTGTCTTCTACAAATAATTTAGAAATCTCATCTTTTACTTTATCATTCATTGTAGCAACATTATATTTAGCTCCTTGAAAAATTGTTCTCACTAAAACTAAACCTAAAATTAACATAGTCATAGCCAACACTATAACAACTATAGTGCCAATACTCATTTCTAGAGCTCCTTTTTTACCTCTTTTCATGTTCTTTCTTAGCTTATATCTTTTATAAACTTTATGGGACGGCCGGGAATCGAACCCGGGACTCCATGGTTTCTGTTTTCAAAGGCTGTTTTATTTTCTTTGATTCGTAGAACTTTCTTTTCTAAAAAAAGTTGTACACTTCAGCCATGTGCTCTCCCTCTGAGCTACCATCCCATATGAACTAGTAATATATCTATTTTTTAAATGTTACTAAAAAAAGTTTAGGGCACTTCAGAAATCCATGATTTCTGAGAGTGTTCAGAATTCTACTGAATTCTGACAAGTGGAAATAGGCCACTTTCTGTCTTTCGTCTTCTTTTCAGAAGAAGCGAAAGTGCTAACATTCGACTTAGCCTCTTATAGAGTTGCACCAGCAAAGACGCCCGCCCTGAAAAATCCTCAAAGGATTTTTGGGCCCCAAAATTCCATTCAACAGGAATTTTGACGTTTCATCATATCTTATCTTTCTTAGCTCCTTGCATAATTCATAGCTCAAGATAAGCTGTGTCGTTTCTGTTGCGGAGCTCTGCCTCACGACAGTCATCTCACGATGCTTGCTTTAAATTAGGTGTGTGGACCTTCCTGAGAATTCGCTTCCATTCATTAAAAGCCTGCCCTATTATAGGCTGAATTCCCAAAGTTAGCTATCCAACTTGCCCTAAAATTAACTTATTTTTTTAGTATTTAAACCTTATGATTTTAAATATAAATAAAAAAAAGAAAAAATCTCTAACTTCTGTTTATTTAACTATCTTATTCAAAATCCCCATCATCATCTCCAAAGTCATCTCCCCCATCTATTTCTAGTTCATCACTATCTTCTTCTTCATATACCTTTTTTGGCATTAGATATTACCTCCAATTTTGATATGTCAGAAATTCTAATTTCTGAGCATTTCAAAAACTCTTAGCATTCAAAGTTTTTGATAAAAATATCAGGTTAAGGAGTTTTTAAATATTACTATAGCTAAATTGTAACTTATTAGTTGTTTCAATTATGTGTTTGCTAGACAGAAAACGAATTAGGTGAATTAAGTGTTTACTGTAAAATTTATTAACTGTATTTTCCTATAATCTTTATGGCTAAAAAGAGTATAAATTGGAAATTAATTATTATAAGTTTTATAATAGTTTTTATTGTAGCTTTTATAGGAAATATCTTCACTTCTCAAAATACCTCTAGTGAATGGTATGAATCAATTAAACACCCAATAACTCCTCCAAATTATATATTTCCTATTGTCTGGACTATCTTGTTTATACTAATTGCACTCTCATTATATTTTTCTTTACTAAACTCTGGGAAAAATCAGAAAAATAGTGTATTTTTTTCATTTGGGTCTAATTTTATTTTTAATATATTATGGAGCCTGTTCTTCTTTTCTCTGAAAAATCCATTACTCGGATTAGTAGATATATTTCTAGTACTAATTACTATTATCTGGATGCTTTTTATAACTTATAAAATTGATAAAAAAGCTTTCTGGTTGCTTGTTCCTTATTTACTATGGGTAAGTTTTGCTTCAGCACTAAATTTACTAATTTTTATCTAAAGTGAAAGCCTCAATAAAAAAAGGATTTGGATTTGGTTTAACTTCAGGAATTATTACCACTTTAGGTTTAATTGTCGGTTTGCATTCATCTACTCATTCTAAGCTAATAATTTTAGGAGGAATAATTGTAATTGCAGTTGCAGACGCTCTCTCAGATGCATTAGGAATGCATATTTCAGAAGAAGCTGTAAAGCAATCAAGAAAACAGATTTGGGAATGCACTTTTTACACTTTTTTATTTAAGTTTATATTTGCATTAACTTTCATAATCCCTATTTTGATTTTTGAGCTTTACAATGCAATAATAATAAGTATAATTTGGGGTTTATTGTTAATTACTGGTTTTAGTTATTATCTGGCAATACAGCAAAAAAGAAAGCCTCTTAAAGTGATTTTAGAGCATTTAATCATCACAGTTATAGTAATTATAATTACTCATTTTATTGGAGATTTAGTTGGAAGATGGGCTTGACTCTAGGAAAATTTAAATACTCTTAATGCTTATTTAATAATACTAAATTCTTTATTATAAAATGGAAAATAAGCATGTTGGTAGTTTAATCTTGGGAATTGCAATTGTAATGGCTATTCTAGTTTTAATGTTCAATACAGTACTAAAAGACAATCTTGATTTAACTTGCTCGCATGGCCCTACTTGTGAGATGTATTCATCTTTAAAAGTTCAAACTTGGATAAGCTTGTCTATTGTTGCAGTTGTAGCTATAATTGGCTTAGTTATTATGTTCTCAAAGCCAAAAGAAAAGATAATATTCAAGAAAGTTAAAGAAAAATCAAAAAAGATTGATTTAAGCAAACTTGATAAAGATGAAAAAAAGGTCATTGAGTTACTGCAGCAAGAAGGAAAAGCAATATTCCAAGCAAGTTTAATGGAAAAACTTGAAATTGGAAAAGTAAAAGCTACTCGCCTTCTTGATAAGCTGGAATCAAAAGGATTAATAGAAAGAAAGCGAAGAGGAATGAATAATATTGTGGTTCTTAAGGATTGAGGATGGAAAGTAAAAAAATAAAAAAGATTGTTAAAGATAAGTATTCTGAAATAGCTGATAGTTCTTTGAGCTGTGGATGTAGCTGTAACTCGAGTTGTTGTGGAGAGAGTCAAATTAAACAAATCTCTAAGAGTATTGGTTATTCTGAAGAAGATTTGAAAACTCCTGGAAATTTAGGTTTAGGTTGTGGCAATCCTATTGCTTTAGGGAAAATAAAATCAGGTGACATTGTTCTTGATCTTGGAAGTGGAGCAGGATTTGACGCTTTTTTAGCTTCTGAAAAAGTTGGCAAAAAAGGAAAAGTAATTGGATTAGATATGACTGAGTTAATGATAAATAAGGCAAAAGAAAATGCCAAAAAAGGAAATTATAATAATGTTGAATTTATTTTAGGAGATATTGAGGAAATTCCACTAAAAGATAATTCAATAAATGTGATAATTAGTAATTGTGTTATAAATCTTTCACCAAATAAAGATAAAGTGTTTAAAGAATCATATCGTGTTTTAAAAAAAGGCGGAAAGATGTTTGTTTCAGATATTGTCTTACTTCAACCACTTAGCAATGATCAGAAGAAAAATAAGGATTTAATTGCAGGTTGTGTTGGAGGGGCTTTATTAAAAAAAGATTACCTTAAAAGAATAAATAAAGCAGGATTTATAGTTAATATTTTAAGTGAGGATAAAGATATAAGTAAAAGGCAATATCAAGGCATTGATTTGGAAAGTTTAAAAATAGAAGCTATTAAGTAATTTAAGGGAAGTTGTTAAGAAACCGTTAGGTTTCTTAAAGAAACTAGTTTCACCAAAGCGAATAAATAAAAGCTTGTTCTAGAATTTTCATGGAATGCTGTGATAAGCCTGAAAAAAAAGGCAAGGGAATTATGGGAGGAATTGCTTATGGGTTAATTCCCCATATAGGTTGCATTATGTTCATAATTGGAAGTGTATTGGGAGTTACAATCTTAATGCAGTTTTTCAAGCCCTTGTTAATGAACAGGTATTTTTTTTATATACTTGTCTTAATCTCGCTAGTATTTGCAACCTTCTCATCATATTTGTATTTAAGAAAAAATGATTCATTAACTAAGGAAGGAATAAAGAAAAAGAAAGGATATCTCTTGGGCATGTATGGCTCTACAATTGCAGTTAATTTAATATTATTTATGCTGGTTTTTCCATATATATCCAATATTGGCGGGGTGGTTTCTGCATCTGATTCAATCTCTCTTTCAAAAATTGAGTTAAGTGTAGACATTCCTTGTCCAGGCCACGCCCCCCTCATATCAAACGAGCTTAAAACTATTAAAGGAGTGCAAGGGTCTGAATTTAGTTTTCCAAATGATTTTATAGTATATTATGATTCTACTATAACAAGCAAGGAAGAAATATTGAGCTTGGAGGTATTTGATGAATATCCTGCAGAAGTATTAAGTGAAGAAGCAACTGAAGAATATTTAGCTGGCACACAAATACTAGGGGGGTGCAGTAAATGCTCTGGATGCTCTGGTGCTTGCGGGGGAGCTTGTGGAGGTTGAAGTGATGAAAAATTTAAGCTGCCCTATATGCAAAATAGAAATTTATAGCGAGCTCGGAAAAGGATGCAAGATGTGCGGAATGGCCTTAAAAGATGAAAGCAAAGAATTTTGCTCAAGAGCCTGCAAGAAAAAATACAAAAAAATAAATTTTAAATTAATATCTTATTAACGAAACATTTATATACTTTGTTAACTATCGTTAACTAAGTAAATTCTTGGAGGTTAATATGAAAAAGTTGTTATTGGTTTTATTAAGCATTTTTAGTTTTTTTGAATTAGTCAGCGCTGATATTGGAGATTATGGATGTTTTAGTATGATGGGCGGCAGTTTTGGATATGTGTGGATGTTTTTTATAGGGATAGTTTGGATACTGGTGATTGTTGCCTTAGCGTTGTTTATTATTTGGCTTATCAGGCAGTTAATTGAAGAACCTAGGAGAAAAAGATAATGAGCCATTGTTGTGAGCATAATAAAAATGAAAAGATTAAATTAGGAAGAAATCTTAAGATATTTGGAATTATATTTATTTTAGCATTCTTGCTTTCTTTTCTTCCAATATTGCAACCTTTTAACGAATCTCTTCTTGATTATATTCAAATTATCTGGTGGGCAGTCTTACTGGGTTTGATAATAGGAGGAATAATTGATTATTTTGTTCCTGAGGAATTTATATTCAAGATACTTGGAAGAAAAAAGAAAATAACTTTAATTTATGCTGTTTTGCTTGGATTTTTAATGTCAGCCTGTTCACATGGGATTCTTGCCATTTCAATGCAGCTTTACAAAAAAGGTGCTGGAATTCCAGCTGTAATCACTTTTTTGTTAGCTAGTCCTTGGGCAAATCTTCCAATTACAATACTTCTTTTTGGTTTTTTTGGGATTAAAGCAATATTTTTTATTTTAGCAGCAATGTTAATCGCTTTAATAACAGGTTATATTTACATAGGATTAGAAAAAGCAGGATGGATTGAAAAGTCTAAAAAAGTTAAATTAACTGGGAGAATTAGATGGACAAGAATCAAGAACTTTAATTTAAAAGAATCTATCCATGGGGTTTCAAAAGGCACTATTAACTTGGCAAATATGGTTTTGTGGTGGTTATTAATAGGTGTATTAATTGCAGGCTTAATAGGGGCTTATGTCCCAGATATGTTTTTTATGAAGTATTTAGGAGCAAGTTTCTTAGGATTGCTATTAACTTTAGCATTTGCCACAATTATTGAAGTCTGTTCAGAAGGAAGTGCACCAATTGCATTTGAAATCTTTAACAAAATAGGCACTCTTGGAAATCCATTTGTATTCTTAATGGCAGGAGTTGTCACAGATTACACTGAAATTGGCTTAATCTGGACGAACATAGGCAAGAAAGCCGCAATCTGGCTTCCAATTATAACTGTTCCTTTAGTCTTAATAACTGGAATTTTGTTTAATATATTCTTATAATCTCATAAAGTTAATCTTAAATTTAACTTATAGACAAATCTTTATAAATTCTTTATTCTTTAAGCAATTATACTTAAAAGAGGAAAAAATGCTAAATGAAATTTTAAATAATATAGTATATTTTATTTATTTCACTATAAAGACTGACTTACTCTGGGTAGTGTTTCCACTGTTCCTAGCTACAGTAGTTATGCTCTTTTACTTTGAAAAATACCGCGATGAAAAACCTGGCTGGAACACTTATGTAGCAAACTCTCTAGTCTTGCTATTTGTAGCAATGATAATGTTTAAGCAGATTTACTCATATGATTCACTAGGAGCAATTAATTTTATATTATTTCCACTTAAATTTATTCTTGCACTAATTGTTCTTTTTATTGGAATAATTGTTCTTTTTTTAAATTTTGAGCATTTCCTTCCAGAAAAGCTAGCAAGGTATATTTCCTCGCCTTTAACTCTTAATTTAATAGCTTATATTCTGGTTCTTTATGTCTATTCTGGAATTAAAGATGGATGGAGCATATTCTTCTCTCTCTTAATTTTATTTATAATTTTAATTATAATATTTAACACAATTAGGATACTTATGAGAAAGATATTTCTTAAACTTAAAAAAATGAAAGAAAAGGAAAAGCTCGAAGAGATTATTGATGGAAAAAATGATATTAAAAGGAAAAAGCAGGAAGTAAAGAAATTTGAAAAAAAGATTAAAGTTCAAGCCAAGAAGATTAAACAAGTTAAAAAAGAAGTTAAAAAAGAGGAAAAAAAGCTAAAAGACGGCAAGCTAAAAGAATTAGATAAAGAAAAGAAACAAGCAATTAAACTAAAAAAAATAATTAAAAAGCCAATTAAAAAATGAGCAACAATCAAAAAATCTGGAATCTTAAAAAAGAAGAAGTAATATCTCACTTTCAATCTACTTCTTCTGGCTTGTCACAAAAAGAAGCTGAGCTAAGGCTTGAAAGATACGGAAAAAATATTATTAAAGAAACTTATAAGATTTCTCCCCTAAAGATTTTTCTGTCTCAATTCAAATCTTTTCTAGTCTATATTCTAATTGCAGCAGTTCTAATTTCTTTATTTATTTCGCATTACGTTGATGCAGGAGTTATTTTTGCAATTGTATTACTAAATGCTGCAATTGGATTTTTCCAACAATATAAAGCTGAAAAGTCAATTCTTGAACTAAAAAAGCTTCTTGTACCTAAAACTCAAGTCCTGCGCGATAAAAAAATTAAAGATATTTCTTCTGAAAATATTGTCCCTGGTGATATCTTGATTTTTGAAGAAGGTGATAAAATTACAGCAGATTGCAGAATTCTTGAGCTAGAAAGTTTGGAAGTAAGCGAGTCTGTCCTTACAGGGGAAAGTCTACCTATAGAAAAGATAGACACCATTTTAAGAGGAGATACAATTATAGCTGACAGAAAAAATATGCTTTTTACAGGCACTAGTATTGTCAGAGGTCACGGCAAAGCTATTGTAATTGCAACTGGTATGAACACCGAGTTTGGTAAAATAGCTTCTTCACTGCAAGAAATATCTATCCAAGAAACCCCTATGCAGAAAAAGCTTGACTCCTTTGCCAAGCAAATAAGCATTGTTGTGATAATAATCGCAGCTTTAATGTTCACTATTGGCATTTTAACTGGCCAAGACAAAGTTGAAATGTTCCTTACAGCCATTGCAATAATAGTCTCCGCAATTCCAGAAGGCCTTCCAGCAGTAATAACTATAGCCCTTGCATTTGCAACAAAAACAATGCTTAAAAACAATGTCATAGTAAGAAGGCTTCCTGCTGCTGAAACTCTAGGTTCAGTAACAATTATCTGCTCAGATAAAACCGGAACCCTTACAGAAGAAAGAATGGCAATAACTGATATTTACTGTAATAATAATCTCTATCAAAAACAAGAAGGAGCAGTAATGCTTGGAAATAAAAAAATTGATTATAATGGTAATGCTAACCTTTCACAACTCTTTAAAATAAGTCTTCTCTGCAATAATGCTCACTCCCAAATAAGGGAAACTGTTGAAAAAGGAAAAGAAGAATATGATATTCTGGGAGATCCTACAGAAGCCGCTTTAATTCTTTCAAGCCTAGACTTAGGCATAAGTAAAAAAGCACTTTCAGAGCAAGAACCAAGAGTCAAAGAAATAACTTTTACCTCTACGCGCAAAATGATGTCTTTAATTAGAAAATCTGGCAGAAGAAATATTCTCTATTCAAAAGGTGCAGCTTCAGTAATTCTTGAGAAATGCGCATTTGAATTTATTAATGGGAAAATTGAGAAACTATCTCCCTCTAGAAGAAACTATCTTATGAAAATAGCTGAAAATCTTGAATCTAAAGCCCTAAGAGTTCTTGCTTTTTCATTTAGGAACTTAACAGAAGATGATATGAAAAAGCTAAAATCAGACAAAGAAGAAGAAATTGAGCAAGGGCTAATTTTCTCAGGTTTCATGGGTATGCTTGACCCTCCAAGAAAGGAAATAAAAGAAGCAATAAGACTCTCTAAAGCTGCTGGAGTCAAAGTGAAAATAATCACAGGAGACTCTCCACTGACTGCAAGAGCAATAGCAAAACAAATAGGTCTGACTGGAAAAATGATTGATGGTAAGGAACTGGAAAAAATAACTGACGAGCAGCTTAAAAAAGAAATTGATGATATTGTTATTTTTGCAAGAATTGAGCCAAAGCAAAAACTAAGAATTGTTGAAATACTTAAAATTAAGGGAGAGACAGTAGCCATTACTGGTGATGGCGTCAATGATGTCCTTGCATTGAAGAAAGCAGACATTGGTATTGCAATGGGTATTCGCGGAAGCGACGTAGCAAGAGAGGTAAGTGATATGATTCTTGTTGATGATAATTTCGCTTCAATTGTAAAAGCAAATGAGCAAGGAAGAGTAGTTTATGATAATTCAAAAAAAGCCACAAAATTCTTGCTAGCTTCAAATCTTGGCGAGATTTTAATTGTAGCTTACTCTATTTTGTTCCGGCTTCCTCTCCCAATTTTACCTTTACAAATATTATGGGTAAATCTTGTAACTGACTCAATTCCAGCTCTAGCATTAACAGCTGAAAAAGGAGATGATGTAATGTCCTCTGGCCCTAGAAAAGAAAAATCAGTTTTAGAAGGAATACTAGGTTTCATTATCTTCGGCTCTTTAGTTTCACTAATTTCAACTTTATTAATCTTTAATTATGCTCTAAATCATCTAGGCATTCAAAAAGCCCAGACAATGGTAATGATGACTTTAATAGGATTTGAGGCTTTTTTTGTTTTCTCGTGCAGAAGTAATAAGTCTCTAAAAGATATAGGTTTATTTTCAAATAAGTATATAATTTATGCATTTTTATCTGTCATTATCTTACAGCTAATTTTAATTTATACCCCTCTCTCATTAGCATTTAAAGTAGTAAAACTATCTTTATCAGAATGGTCTTTAGTTCTAGTCGCAAGTCTTTCAGGGCTATTTGTTTTTGAAGCTTATAAGCTAATTGAACCCCTAATTAAAAAAATAAAAAAGAATAAAAAAGGTAAAAATGCTCGTTAATAATTTTATTTATTTTATAATCTCCGCAGCTTTTGTAGTAGTCAGCGGAATTTATCTTGTGAAGTCACTAACTAAAATTTCTCATTTTCTAAGAATTTCAGAATTTACAGCAGCTTTTATAATTATAGCAGTAGCTACTTCCCTTCCTGAGCTTTTTGTAGGAATATCCTCAGCATTGCAAGGAACTCCAGCTATTAGCCTGGGTAATGTAATTGGAGCAAATATACTTGATATTACTATAATCACAGGAATTTTTGTATTATTAGGAAGAGGTATAAAACTAAATATAAATAGGATAGGTAATGATGTGTATTATATGCTGGGAAGTGTTATCTTGGTTTTTATCTTATTCTTTATAGGGAATTCACTTTCAAGAATTGACGGTGCAATACTTCTTGGAGTATTTTTTATTAATCTTATTAGAATGATTAGAAAAAGAAAGCAGTATCCAGCCACTTTTATTGATGGGAGAATTAAAAGATGGGAGATTGTTTTTTATGTTTTCTTATTTATATCTTCACTAATTTTACTTTTCTTATCTTCAAGTTTTGCAGTTAAATATGCAAGTTTAATAGCTATAGACCTAAGCCTGCCAGAAATTATGGTAGGTTTATTCTTAGTATCCTTGGCAACTACCCTGCCAGAACTAGTATTTGGCATAGAAGCAGTGATGATGGGGCATAAAGGAATGTCTATAGGCGACCAAACAGGAACAGTATTTACTAATCTAACACTAATCATAGGAGTAGTAGCTTTAATTCACCCCATAACCCCTGATTATTTATCTTTTTTAGTAGCAGGAGTATTTATGTTTATTTCAGCATTTATATTCACAACTTTTGTATATTCTGGAAGGCGCTTGGATATTCTGGAAGGCGTAGGGTTAGTATTGCTTTATGTAGCCTTTGCTATAATAGAGTTTTTTATCAAATAGAAGCATTAAGAACCCTTATATCCGGCGATAACAAGTAAATATGGTCATTTTCAGATCTAAGCCCCCTGTATACTCTCTGCAGAAACTCTCTTCTTGCCTTATCAATATAAAAAGCATTATAATGGTCTGGCCTGGTTTTTCTTAAAATTCTCCAAAAAATAGAATTAATATTTGGATAAGGGTATTTAGTAAGTATTATGCTATTGCAAACCTCTCCTGGAAAGTCTACACCCCTATTACACTTTGTAGAGTAAAGGATATCTATTTTACCATCTTTAAATTTCTTAACTTCATTTTCAGCATTTTTTTGCTCACTAATAAAATCTTCCCTGCTGATAATTTTTAAGTCATATTTACAAATTTCCTCCCTAGTAGGAAGGTCAGAATAAGCGTAAACATGAACTAAAATTGGCTTTTTAGCTTTATCCAAGCACCGGTTTAATGCAAATAAGTACTGAGCCCTAGTCACCTTTCCGCTCTGAAAGTTGCTATACTTGCAATCAACCTCATAACCTGTCTTCACCCTAGTTACTTGGCCAGGTGTTTGTGTTTCAGCATCAATCACTTTAAAATTATTTATCCCAAATATATTCTTTAAGACATTCTCAGAATGAATAGTTCCAGACATAAAAACCAAAACTTTATTTTTATCAAGCAGTTGTTTAAATCTTTTCTCAAGATTTGTAGTGACTAATCTGACTACAAGATCTTTTTCTTCTTTATAGAATGAGACATAAGTTTCATCAAAAAAACCCTCAAATATTCTGGCTATTTCCTCAACATGATAGCAGTAATTCTCATCATCGCACTCCACATAACTCATAAAGTTAGAATCTAAAAACTCTCTTAATAAATCAAAGATTTTCGTATCTTTTACAGGAATTATTTTATCATTAATAATATGCTCTCCGATTTCATCATCTTTCAAAATTTCAAAGCTTAAATCAGTCAGTCTTTTAATTGTTTCATCAACTTTATCACTGTCCGAAAATAAGCTTCCTAATGCAAAATTAAATTTATCAATGTTTATTTTTTTCTGATTTGAGAAACTATCTAAAAATTCATCACACTCATCAATTATTTCAATATCTGTAGCAGGTTTCCTGTTCATAAGAGTTTCAAGCTGATACTTTTGACTGTTAAATATAATTACATCCGCATTAACATAGGAACTAAACTGATCATAATATCCGCACCCCTTCTTCCTTTGATATATAGTGTATTTCTTGCCCATTAATCCAGTATAATTTTTTTTACTAACATTATCAAGTACACTAATATCTAATTCTGCTGGAATAATCGGGGACCAATACGGGCAAATAGGTGCAATGGAAATTCTTTTTACATTATTTATATTCATAAAAGCTGAAGGGTTAATTTTAGAGTTCTTTCTTAGATATTTTCTAATGATATATTCATTCTTGTTCTTTATCTCAATCTTGCAAGGAATGTTATTATTATTGCAAGAAATATCTTTTTCTACACTTGATTTTTGTGGCATTTTTATAAATCCATCCTCATCAAATATATCCAGAACCGAATTTTTTTCAGTTTTAGTAATTTGTTTTTCTTCTTCTAAAAAAGGGCATTTATGATTTGCCCTTCCAGTAATACTTTTAATAATAAGCTTTTCCCCATTTTCTTTTAAAAGATATTTTTTATTAGTATAATCTTCCTTATACTGCTCCTGGAGGTTCTTAACAGGAACTATAATTGATGATTTTCCAATATTTTTAGCGAGATTTAAGGCAATAGCAGATTTTCCAGTTCCGCATACGCCCCTAATAAATATAACTTTATGACCTTCATCAATTTCTTTTAAAACCTCCCTTACAACATCATCCTGGCTTTTACTGTTTGAGAAAACCAGTGGTTTTAATTCACTCTCTTTTTCATATAAACTCCAAGTTGACATTTATCTGCATATAGATTTAGTTTTAAAAGCATTTGGGTAGTAAGAAAATATAATATCTATATTTTTACATTAAACTCTCTAATTTCAGAGTTTTTTAATGGAATAAAATTATAATAATCTTTGATATCCTCATTTTTTATTAGGATTTCAAGACACATTAAAAAATTCTTATGACCACAGACTAGAATTTTTTTGTCTGAATATTTTTTAAGAGACTTAAGGAATTTTTTAGCCCTTTCATATGTATCAGCAATAGACTCTCCATTTTTTGGCCTGTAAAATACTTTATCTAGTTTATTTTCATCACAATATTTTTGAAATGCTCCCATTTCCGAACCAGTAAAATCCCCAAGATTTCTTTCTAAAGTAAGTTCACTGATAATAACTTTAGGTTTGTTAATTGTTTCTAAAAAAGGTTGAATTGTCTGCAAATTTCTTTTTAATGGACTAACAATAAATAAATCCATTTTTAATTTTTTTAATTTAGAAATCAATTCATTAGCATCTTTTTTCCCTTTAACAGTCAGGCCAGAATCTATTTGGGAATCAGCTTTATCCTCTTTATTGCTTATTGATTCAGAATGGCGTAATAATATAATCTTCATAGTTCAAAATAATACTAGGATATAAACCTTTTAAAAAGATAATCAAAAAGTAGGTAGGCAATGGGAAATTTAAATAAGGCTTTTAGTAGTTGCGCGCTGAAATTCTCGCCGAGGCTTGAATCTTACACGCCAACTCTATCAACGTCATGTTCTTTGACGGCCTTAGTTGAGTCGTCTTGCGGATGGCTTCGAGCTTAGATGCATTCAGCTCTTATCCATTAGTGCGTAGCTGCGCAGCCTGCTCATAACAACTGCTACACCAGAGGCACCCGAGTCAGGTTCCTCTCGTACTACTAACTCGTTCCACTCACTCAACAACGTACCTAGTAGATATCATACAAACTGCGTCGCCGCGTTCTTAACCCAGCTAACGATCCCTTTTAATGCGTGAACTCCGACACCCTTGGCTGCTTGTGCACAGCCAGGATAGGAAGAGCCGACAGCGATGTACCAAACCGCGCCGTCAATATGGACTATCGGGCGCGACAAGCCTGTTGTCCTTGGGGTACCTTTTCTGTCACTATTGTGATCCATTAAGAATCATCAACGGTTCGCTAAGCCCGGCTTTCACCTCTGCATTCTTTGCTTTTCAGAATACAGTTAGACAAGCTTTTGCCTTTGCGCTCTACTCCAGATTTCCAACCTGGATGAGCTTGTCTTTGGGCCCTATAGATATCTTTTCTACAGGGTGCCGCCCCAGCCAAACTGCCCACCTGCTGCTGTCCCCTTTCAGGTTAGCAACTTCATAAAGAATAGGTAGTATTACACTTTCGCTCCACCATCGCCGAAACTAGGCTTCTACGCTCCTACCTATGCTATGTACTCCACATAAAGCTACAACAACAAGCTGCAGTAAAGGTCCACAAGGTCTTCGCTTCCCACTAGGCAACTCCGGCATGTTCACCGGAAAGTGAGTTCGGAAGGTTCTGGTTAGGGACAGTGACAACCTCGTTAAACCATTCATGCACGTCGCCATTCAGACGACAAGGCATTACGCTACCTTAAGAGGGTCATAGTTACCCCCGCCGTTTGATGGACCTTAGCTCCCTTGAAAAAGAGTTTGAGACACCATCACTGGGCAGGTCTCACTGACTATACAAAGCTTTTCAGCATAGCAGTCAGCTACGTTTTTGGTAAACAGTCGGGCCGTCCTTGTTACTGAGATCTACAAATGCCTTTTACTTAATTCAAAGACAAATATAGACACCCCTTATACCGAAGACACGGGGCTAAATTGCCGAATTCCCTTAACCAGTTTATCCTTTCACGTCTTAGCTTTCTAAGCTAGGGCACCTGTGTTGGTTCTCGGTACAGCAAACTTACATTTATCCGCAAGTTTTTCACTGGCTCTAGGAATCAACAGACTCTCGCCAAGCAGATTCACATACATCTTAGCATTACGCTCCGCATGTTTGTCTACCCAGATTCCTTTCGGAATTCTATTTATCCTAAAGCGACCTTACGACATAAACAATGTAAATTAGTTCAGGAATATTAACCTGATGCCCTTCGCCACATTCAGTTAAGAGGTGGCTTAGGTGCTGACTAACCCTTGGTTAAACGTTATTGCCAAGGAAACCTTGCCCTTACGACGTTTTCCGGATCTCAGGAAAATTTGGTCTTACTTCCACCAGGATCTGCATTCCTTTTCGCTCCATCCCATCTCTCGATAAGACTTCTGTGCAAAAAAGACGCCTGTCTACCACAATATCTATCTAGATATGTCCATGGTATCGGTATCATACTTTAGCCCCGTCCATTTTCAGGGCCTCGAACCTCGATAGGTGAGCTGTTACGCTTTCTTTAAATGGTGGCTGCTTCTAAGCCTACATCCCTACTGTCTCAGGTTCAAGACACCTTTCGTTACACTTAGTATGAATTTTGGGACCTTAACCACAGGCTCCTTTGTTGAGGTTTCGGAATCAGCACCTTACGCGCCGTCCCTGATTCCCATTTTACAGCATATAAGTTCTGAGTTGGAAAGAATCCCGTAGCTAATTAGCTCTGCAAATTCCATCCGTACTTTACCTCATATGCAAATAAAAATGAGACTATACGGAGGCATATTTCGACAGGAACCAGCCATCGCCAAGTTAGAGTGGCTTTTCACCCCTATTCCCAAGTCATCCGAGTGCATGTACACAACACCGGTTCAGGCCTCCATTTCCCTTTCGGGAAACTTCACCTTGCTCAGGAATAGATCACCCGGCTTCGGGTCTAAACCATGTGACTCACGCATTTTCATACTCGCTTTCGCTTTGGCTCCATTTCTTTAACCTTGCCACATAGATTAACTCCCTGGCCCGTTCTTCAAAACGTACGTTACAACCGCTATTCTCTTATGAGATAACTGGCAGTAACAACCTGTAACTGTTAGATTTCAAGTCTTTTCACCCTCTGCTAAGAGTGCTTTTCAGCTTTCCCTCGCGGTACTATTACGCTATCGGACTTGGATTAATATTTAGGGTTAGCAGTTAATTCTGCTGTATTCATACCTCCAACCTAGGAGGCACTACTCTGTTGAGCAACTCCATATAAGTTTAATCTAGGGGGCTATCACCCTCTATGGCGACTCTTTCCAGAGCACTTCGACTCACTTACTTAGGAATTTACACTCACCACATCTCTAACTCTCTTTCAAGGTTAGATTCGGTTTGCCCTCTACTCTTTTCGCTCGCTGCTACTAAGAGCATCACTTTTGTTTTCTTCTCCTGCCGGTACTAAGATGTTTCAATTCCCAGCGTGTATCTCCTTCTCAGGATTCTCTTGCGAGATTGTTTACAAATTCGGAAATCTTAGGGTCAAAGCTTGCATGCAGCTAACCTAAGCTTATCGCAGCTTGCCACGTCCTTCTTCACAATCCAAACCAAGCTATCCTTCTAACAGTATAACCAAATTTCCTATTGCCTACCTACTTGCTTCATTGATCATTCTCAGCGTGATAAATTATCTTTGATAATTCACCACTATCACATAAGTGATTATGAAATTTAATTTTCAAGACTCGATAATGTTATTGATCTATTTTCATCTCGAGCTTTTTTAATCTGTGCTTCTTGTTCAGGAGTTATTTCTTTGTAACTTAAATTACTTGGATGCACTCCAGTAACTAAAGTGTAGATAGGTAAGATTGTTTCACTCATAAATTTATCAACATCTCCTGTATCATCTACAGCTAATCCTCCTGTATCAATTACTAAATCATTGCTAGCAATTGCATAACTTCTTGATGTCATTTAAATCTCCTTAGAAAACATTAAGTGGACCCACCGGGAGTCGAACCCGGATCACCTCCTTGCAAAGGAGGCATCTTGAGCCATTAGACTATGGGCCCCGATTCTATCTTAAGATAAAATCGGTTTTTAATATTTTCTATTTATTATAAAAAATGTTAACTAGTAAAGTTACTCTTGCTTCCGAATTTAAATTTATAGGAGGTGATCCATCCGCAGGTTCCCCTACGGATACCTTGTGACAACTTCACTTACCTTGTCATACAGAGATTCGTTCCCGAAGGACCTCACCAACGCATAACTCGGTTAGTGTGATGGGCGGTGTGTGCAAGAGACAGGGACTTATTCACCGCTCGCTGATAACAAGCGATTACTACGGATTCCAGCGTCATGAGGATGGGTTGCAACCCTCAATTCGAACTAAGCTGCACTTTATGGGATTAGCTTCTCCTTTCGGAGTTGCATCTCATTGAATGCAGCATTGCCGCGCGCGTGTAGCCCAGGGGATTAGGGGCGTACTCACCTAACGTAGCCCGAACCTTCCTCCTTGTTACCAAGGCAGTCTGTATAGTGTAGCATCTTATTCAGATAGCAACTATACATACGGGTCTCGCCTGTTACCTGATTTAACAGGTCACCTCACGGCACAGGCTGACGTCGGCCATGCACCTCCGCTCTGCGTGTCAGGTAAGCCCTTCAGACTGACCTTCATCCTGCAGTCGCTCCTGGTGAGATTCACGGTGTGGACTCTAATTGAACCGCACGCGTCACCCGTTGTAGTGTCTCCCCGCCAATTCCTTTAAGTTTCGGCCTTGCGGCTATACTCCCCAGGTAGCACA
>JBDRNU010000016.1:0-9281 GCA_043810775.1 archaeon
TATGGTAGCAATGCGCAAAGAGCTTGAAAAAGAGCTGGCTAAATTTAAAAAATATCTAATTATAGTAGAAGGCAAGCGAGACAGGCAGGCACTTGAGGAAATTGGATTTTCCAATATATTTGTAATTAACGAAACTGGCAAAAGCTTGTATGAAAAAATAGAGCAAATTGAAAATATTGCTGGAAAAACAAAAGTATGCATCTTAACTGATTTTGATAAAAAAGGAAAACAGCTGTATATTATACTAAAAAGAGAGCTGGTCAAAGAAGGTGTCAAGCTTGATAATAAGCTTAGAGATATTTTAGCTGGGGAAAAGATAAGTCATATTGAAGGTCTGTCAAGTTATATTAAAAAACTTGCATTAATTTAAATTTCGAGAAAATAAAAGAAGGGTTTATATCTCATTTCTTTTTATAATTGAAGCATTCTCAGCATCAAAAGCCGCGTTAGCTTCAGCAAATAAAACAGATATTTTAGAAGCCTCTTTCAAAAAGGTATTATAAGCTTCCTTCCCCCAATTAGCTGTCAGTAAAACCTCCATATCAGGGCACTCACACTCTTTCTTTTTAAAATCTGAATCTACACCATTCAAAATTTCAAGAAGATTATGATGTTTTTCACTCTCAACAGGAAGAAACTCTATTGGGTGATTATCCCTCATTGAGTAAGTAAATATTCCAATATCAGGAACATCCAAATAACATACACCTTGCCGAGTTAAAATATTAAATGGGATATAATATTTGTCTACTTTCATTTTCCTGTATAAAAATCTTCATTTAAATAGATTATTGCAGAAAAACCTACAATTAATTTATAAGCTTCCTTATAGCTTCAATATTATTAGCTATCTCAGTGCCTTTCTTAGTAAGTTTAATTAGCTTTATCCTGCCCTGCTTTTCAAAAGTCACTAAATTAAGCTTTTCTAAAGTTTGAAGAATTTTTACAGCATGACTATAAGTGCAGTCAACTTCCTTAGCAAGAATACTTCCATACCTTGCTTTTGAAAGCTTCTTTAAAGCTATCAACATTAAGGCAGGCTTTCTTCTAAAAAATATATCAAAATTATCTTTCATCTTAAGTTTCTTTATAATTTATCTACTAGCCCCTTAGTCAGAACAATTATGTTCTAAACTATATATTAAAGTAGCTGTTTTTAAACCTTTCGTTTTTGGCTTAAACATTAACTAACTCTATAAAGGAAGTTAATTCAGTGAGGTAATATCTTACGTCAGTAAGATTTAGTCTCGCTCTCTACTACAAGTTCTTTGAGAACTTGTTCTTTAAACCTTTCGTTTTTGGCTTAAACATTAAAATTAGTCTCTCCACCAAATAACTGCTCCAGATATCAAATCTCCAAAATCCTGCCCAGTTAGCTCTTTATACAGCCCAAGATAGCCCTTCCCAAACATTTCAGTTTCCCCAGCCATAATCTCAATGCCAGTTCTGCCTTCAATTACTGAATTTTGTATAAATTCAGTGGTATTGCTGGAAATAAGAGAATCATAAACTTCCTGGCCAGAAATTATAATTATTAAATCTTCATCTTCCTGGTCTCCCTCTGTTGTTTCTATTGATCCCCCCTTCTTTACTACTGAAAAGAAAATCTTATTATCACTAACTGTCTGTATTTTTGGCCTGTCACTTGAAAAAGGGGGAGCATGAAGCCTATAAGCTCCAATCTCATTTAGTAAATAAGTTATATGTCTGGAATCTACACTAAAATCACTAAAATTCTCTATCCTATCATCACTAGAAGGATTGCTTACATCTCTTTTTTCATATCTAGTGGATAAATTCCAGTAAACAGCTAATGAAGAAACCAAAACTATAATTACTATCAAAACTGCTAAAAATACTATTAAAAATTTTCCTCTTGAGTTCATTTTTCCCCCTCTAATAAAGGAACAAACACATATTGCTCTTTTGATTTTGATTTTTCCAATTTTCCCTTTTTTTTATCATAAACTAATAAAGGTCCCTCTGTATAAGGGCATAAAAGTCTTCCATTTTCATTTAATAAATCTTTAGCCATTATTTCTACTCTCTTTTCTTGCTCCTTGCTTAAAATTCCTGCAGTTATAATTATCTTATCATATTTCCCTTTTTTCAGAGAAAAAGCATCTCTAGCTTTAAAATCAATTTTTAGTTTTAAGTCTTTATTGCTTTCTTTTAAATCTTTCATGTTCATCTCAGCTCTATCAACTAACACACTAATTCTGTCTATGCTTTCAACTTTTCCAGGATAAACCAGATAAGCAATTAAGCACGCATTCCACCCGCTTCCCGCCCCCACTTCCAGAACTCTCTCTCCTTTTTTCAATTCTGCCATAACCAGCATCCTCGCTACAGTCGAAGGCTGGCTTATAGTCTGCCCCTCCCCTATACTCAGTGCAGTATTAAGGTAAGCTTCATCAATATTCTTGACAAAAAACTTCCTATCTATCAAAGTCATAGCCTCAATAATCTTATACATCTCCCTGGCATACTTGTAATTATAGCTTTCAACACTAGATAGCATTTCCTCTTTATCCATAATAAACTAAAAATTCCTATATTTATAAAAGTAAGCTTTAAATAATGCTCTATCTATAGAGGAAAATGATTGATATTAAACTAATTCGCGAGAACCCTGAACTTGTAAAAGAGAATATTAAGAAAAAATTTCAAAATGAAAAGCTTACTTTAGTTGACAAAGTAAAAAAGCTAGATGAAGAATGGCGAAAGCTAAAAAATGAAGAAGATAACCTAAGAGCTGAAAGAAATAAGATTTCTGAGCAAATAAACCAGTTAATAAAGCAAAAAAAAGATGCCAAATCTCTAATTAAAAAAGCTAAAGATATACCTTGTAAAATTTCTCAGCTTGAAGAAAAAAGGAAGCTGTTGGAAGACAAAATAAAGGAAATAATGTTCACAATCCCTAATATAATACACAAATCAGTACCAATTGGCAAAGACTCTTCTGAAAACGTAGAAATTAAAAAAATAGGCAAGCCGAAAAAATTCTCATTTCCTTTAAAAAGTCATGTAGAACTTGGTGAGAAATTAGGAATGCTTGATTTTGACATTTCAGCAGAAACATCAGGAAAAGGATTTTACTTCATTAAAGACAAACTAGCTCTTCTAAATATGGCTTTAATTAATTTTGCAAGAGTGTATATGGTTAAAGAAGGATTTGAATATGTTGAACCTCCCCTAATGATAAAAAAAGAAATACTTTCAGGAGTTTATTCTAATGCTGAAATTGAGCAAATGGCTTATAAGATTGAAGGTGAAGACCTTTATTTAATAGCAACATCAGAACATCCCTTGATTGGGCAATTCATAAATAAAACCCTGAAAAAATCTTCCCTTCCACTAATGCAGACAGGATATAGTATGTGCTTCAGAAAAGAAATAGGCTCTCATGGAATAGATGAAAAGGGAATATACAGAACGCACCAATTTAACAAGCAGGAAATGATTGTTATTTGTGAGCCTGAAGAATCTTACAAATGGTATGATAAAATGCTCCAATCAAGCATTGGTATTTTCAAGGCATTGGAAATTCCAATTAGAGTCCTGGAATGCTGTTCAGGAGACCTTGCAGATTTAAAAGCCAAATCTTGTGATTTAGAAGCCTGGAGTCCTCGCCAGGAAAAATACTTTGAAATAACTTCACTTACAAATATGGAAGAAGCACAGGCTCGCAGGTTAAATATTAAAATTGAAGATAAGGGAAATAAGTATTTTGCACATACTCTTAATAATACTGTAATAGCAACCTCCCGTGCTTTAGTTGCAATAATGGAAAATAACCAGCAAAAAGACGGTTCAATAAAAGTTCCAAAAGCCCTCTGGAAATACACCGGTTTTAAAGAAATAAAACCGAAAAGGTTAAATAAGTTCTAATTTTTCTTCGAAGATGAATCACTCTAATATCCCGCAGCATATAGGAATTATCCTAGATGGAAATAGGAGATTTGCAAAGAGGTTAATGCTAGAGCCATGGCGCGGTCATGAGCATGGAGCAGGAAAAGTAGGGGAGATTTTAAAAGTAGCTAAGGAATTAGGAATAAAAGAGCTTACTTTTTATGCACTCTCAGTTGAAAATCTTAATAGAGATAAAAAAGAGCTTGATTTCCTGCTAAATATATTCAGAAAAGAATTTAAAAATCTTAGCAATGAAGAAGTTCATAAAAATAAGATAAAAATCAGATTTATAGGCAGACTGGATCTGCTTCCTTCTGATTTAGCTGAACAATGCCTCAAACTGCAAGAAGAAACAGCAAAATATAAAGACTATATAGTAAACTTTGCAGTTGCATACGGAGGCCGTCAGGAAATAGTTGATGCTGTTAAAAAAATATTATCTGGCCTTTCTGCTAAGAAAATATCAAGTGAAGATATTGATGAAGAGCTAATCTCAAAGAACTTATATATGTCAGATAATCCGGATATGATTATTCGCACTGGTGGAGAAAAAAGAACCTCAAACTTTCTGCCATGGCAGTCAGCTTATTCTGAACTAATATTCTTGGATAAAATGTGGCCTGAATTTACAGTAGATGATTTAAAAGCCTGTATTAAGGAATATGCTGCAAGAGAAAGGAGATTTGGAAAATGAAGATTATAGTATATAAAAGCTTAAATAAATATACTTCAATTTTTCATTATGACGCTACTTAGGCAAATAGAGCCAATATTAAAAATTGAAAGTTTAGAAAGAATATTAAATTACTTGCCACTAGAAAGAGGGCATACTTCTGTTATACTATCACTAGAAGGCAATTTTGACTACTCCAGTTTGTATAAACAAGTTCAAGAAATAAATCCCGCTATTTCACTAGATGCAATTAAAGGAATTAATGGTTTTTTTCTGGATATGTCAAGGATAGACCATTCAATAGAAAAGATTTTAGAAATATACCAAAAAAATATCCGAATAAATGATAAAGGGGGAATTACCTCTTCAGATTCAAAAGCAGTTGCAATAAACAAGATAGTTTTTTTAGATTTTAGGGATAAATACCTAGACATTAATGTAACACTAAAACCTCAGGAAGTTTCACTGAGTTATGACTCAAAAAGAAAAAGATTTCCGAGCTATATTCCTATAATAAGAGAAGAAGCTAAAAAATGTGGAATAAAGCTAAGAGAAGAAAAGATTGATTATCATAATGGATAAAGATATAAAAACCTTAATTCTTTAATAAAATTATGGCAGACAAAAAGCTAAAAATTCTCGCAGCAGGAGACATTCACGGAGATACCAAACAGGTTTCCAAGCTTGCCAAGCAGGCTATGGATGAGAAAGTTGATCTCGTTATCTTAACAGGAGACTTGACTATGGGAGAATCTTCCACAAAAAATCTAATTGGCCCATTTATAAAAGCAGGAAAAGAAGTTCTCTTAATTCCTGGAAATCACGAAACAGTTGCTACAGCTGATTTTCTGGCTGAAGTATATCCCAACACAAAAAATCTGCACGGATACTCAATAATAAAAGGAGATATTGGAATATTTGGAGCAGGAACAGCTAACATAGGTATATTCAGAACTGATGATAAGGAAATGTTCTCCCTTCTTGAGCAGGGGAATAATAGGTTAAAAGACATAAAGAAAAAAATAATGGTAACTCATGTTCATCCTTCTGGAACTAAAATGGAAAAATTTACTCAATTTTTTGAAGGCAGTAAGGCAGTAACTAAAGCTATAAAGAAATTCCAGCCAGATATTGCTCTCTGCTCGCATGTGCATGAAGCAGAAGGAATAGAAGAAAAAATAGGCAAAACAAAAATAATTAATGTGGGAAGAAAAGGAAAAATAATAGAAATTTAAAAAATTTATCTTTTCTTCTTTCTAGTTACTTTCTTCACTGGAGCTGCTGCTGCAGGCACTTTGCACTCTTTACAGATAAGTGCATGTAAAATTAATAACACACCTGCTATAACTATCAACCACTTTGAATAAGTAGTCTCCCATAAAGCAAAAACTAGAACCACTAAACCAAGTACAATCTCGATGACTTTATAATTACACATTTTACACCTCCTTTTTTACATAAAAATTAAAGAAAAACAATATTTAAACTTATCTAAACTTTTACTTTTCTTAAATTATCTGCAAGATACTCTTCAACAGCATTTAAAGTATTATTTATTCCAAGTATTCTGTTATAAACCCATGAAAAAGCGCAGATTGCAGCACCAGAAAATATAAATAATATCATCTGGCTAAAGTCAGGATATAAAAATAAATAACGGGCAGCTGTAAAAATAATTACAAAAATACCTACAGCATAACCTACTAAACTCCAATTACTAACCTTCTTCATATAAACTCAAGAAGACTCATCTTTTTAAGGATTATTATACTAAAAAACCCATTTAGAATTACTAGGAAAAAGTAATAACACCTAATTGCACCAGGTATTAGAAAGAGTTCCATCAGGAAATAAAGTGAGCTTCTCGCCCCTCTTATACACCCCTCTATTCTTTTCTCTCAGCAGTCTGACTCTATTGCCGAATTTGTTATTTTTCTCAATCCACTGCTCCATTATATTTAATTCAGCTTCAGAAGGAGACATCTTAAAATCAATTTTATCATCAAGGCTTCTTATAGGCCAGGCAGAAACATAATCAACACCAATTTCAATTAAATGCTTAATAGTAGAGATAAAATCATCTGAACTAATAATTGTCTCCTTGCTTAAAACCAGATTTGCCCTCACTGACAAGCCAGCACTATGAATCCTTGATAAAACTCTCTGCAATGAAGGATAACTTTTTATTCCATAAATTTTAGCATTTTTTTGCTCATTTACACTATGCACAGTTATATAAATAGTCTTCAAACCACATTTTCTCCACAAAGGTAAATACTTCTTGCAAAAAGACCTATCCTCCCCGATTCTTATCCCATTAGAATACAAGTTAATTGGTGAAAATTTAATTCCCTCTTTTTCAAGTTTATGAACTAATTTCATAACTTTAGTAATAGCTAAAGGTGATAAAGTCGGCTCTCCGCTGCTGCTTATAGATAAATATCTTGCACCCTTACTATAGCAATTCCTCACAGTTTTTTCTATTAATTTCTCATCTATAATTCCATCTTCTTTTGGTGCATACTTTCTAAGAGGAAACCCAGCGCAATGCTTGCATCTGGCATTGCAGTCAGCTGTTCCAACAAAAAGAGACAAACTGTTTAGTTTATTTACTACTTCATGCATAACGCACCCTCCCTTATCCATGAATATGCAACAGTCCCATCCTGAAATACAACTAATTGCCTCACAAAATCCTTATGAGGATTATGCCTAGTTACATAATCTGTAATTCTCAAAATATTCCCCCTATAATCATACACCCCACCACCCCACACATGCCCATGGCATAGCTTCGCGTTTCTATTAAGCCATCTCTTAATGCCCAGCAATCCCAGCCTAGATAAAGTATACTCATTTCTCGCCCCGTCTGGATTGCCCACTGGCCAAGAAGTTATATTATCTATCCCCTTGCGAATTAAAGTATGAACAGCATCCTTGTATTTAGTAGAGTTATCAACTCCATTTTTTCTAAGAAGTAGTGTTGCTCTTACTCCAAGCCCATATTCTTCTACATTATTAACTATATTCTCTAGATTAGGATAGCTTTCTAAATTGTAAACCCTTGCCTGCTCAGCTTCATCTGCAGAATGTATAGATACAGCTATATTGTTTAATCCTAATTTTTTCCACAAATCCAAATAATTGTTGCAAAAATTTTCATCACCAAATAAAATTCCATTAGTAAATAAATTAACATTGGGAAAATAAGCTCCTTCTCTGGCGCATTTTTGATACACTTCTAAAGCTCTAGTTAATGCATCTGGATCGCAGGTCGGCTCTCCACTGCTAGTTAAGGATAGAGACCATCCACCATATCTAGCTGATAGCTTTATTGCAGCTTCTAGATTTTTATAATAAAGAGCCTCATCGCTTTTTGCTTGAGGTCTCAAATACTTTCCAGCACAAAAAGAACAGTTAGCATTGCAGTCCCCATTTCCAACTAATGCTGATACACTATAGATTTTTTCAATACAAGCCATTTTTCCCCTTTATTTATTTTCCTAAAATCACTTTCTTCATTTTTTCTGCTCTTTCTAAATCTTCCCTGCCAGATAGCCCTAACTTAAAGCTTCCCTCTTCTAGAACACTATACATATCTCTTTCTAATTTTCCAAGATAATACTTGCTCGGATTATAATTCTGCACTAAAAGTGTAGTCCCTTGCAATGTAAAAGCATAAAAAGGCTCGTGCCAAAAAAAGTTCCTGTAACTTTCATCAAAATCCCAAGCTTCGTCCTTAATTCCTGGAAGTTCTTCAATAAATTTCTCAACTTCGCCTTCTTTTACAAAATATCTAGAATGGGAAATTTGCAAATAATCCTTGCTATAATCAACTCCAGAATCTAAAATAATTTTCCCCCCTCTTTTATGCATATTTCCAATATAATCTTTCAAATAATCCTCACCAATAAGCCATAATCCCTTTGTAACCCCTCCCCCATTATCTCCTAATCCGTATTTTTTTCCATACAGTTTCCAGTATCTTTCAGGATTTTTGTCAATTCTCTCGTTTATTTCTTTCTTTTTTTCATAAAGAAGCTCGCTAGCTTCTTCAACTCCTTCAGTTAGCTGGCTAAACCTATCTATCAACTCCTTATTTCTTCCAATAGGATAAAACATGAAAAAATTAGCACTAGGCATAGAACTCGAGTCTGCGCGATAATCATCACTCCTTAGCTGATAGAAAAAAGCATTATATTTGATATCTCCCCCATAAGGTGAGTGGCTGGCAACTGCACCGCACTGAGGTACAAACAAACCTAATTTTTGAGATTTAACTAGTTTCTTGAAACCTTCTTTAGCTTGCTTTAAATTCATTTTGTTTCTCATACTATTACCTTGACTTGCAAACTATATACACATTTCGTGACATTTTTTGTCAATAGTGTTGTACATCATAGAAATGCTTAAATATTGCTGAAGCTACTAATTATATGCTCAATTCAAATATCATCAGAAAAATTGAGGAATTTGTCTATACCAAACCTAGATCAATCCAGGAAATTTCCCAGCATATTAACAAGTCCTGGAGAACAGCTGACCGTTATATTCAGGAAATTGAAAAAGAATTTGGGACTATATCTACTAGAACTTTCAGAGGAGGAACAAGAGGAGCACTGAAAATAGTATACTGGAGCAGTGTAGAAAAAATTTCTAGTTCAGTATTCCAGCAAAAGCTTGAAAAAGATATAGA
>JBDRNU010000017.1:0-35603 GCA_043810775.1 archaeon
AAGGAGTATTTCTAACTCCAAATCATGTAAGCTGGGCAGACCATATTCTGATAATGAAAGATGTTAACGGACAAGTCCAAGAGAATAGGGTGTCTTCACATAAGTTCTTTGCTCCAAATGGGCAAATCATGGCTGCAGCTGGCAAGGAAAAATATTTTAGGTTTCCTTTTTTTGGATTCATACTAAGGCAAGGGAAACAGGTTCCAATTACAAACATAAAATACGAATTTGAAAAATGGTATCCTGGCGCTCCCCAAGAACAAAAAGATGAAATCTTAAATGGCCTTACTCCGAAACAAAGAGATAAATGGAATAAAGAAGGAAGAAAGCTAAGTCAGCTTTTCTATGATACATATGAAAAAGTAATAGAGCCCCAGCCAGATCATGCTGTAAACCTTCTTACTAGAGACTCTCTTCGCCATACTTCAGAAAACATAGGACTCTCAATTAAAGATGGTAAACTCATTCTAGTATATTTAGAAGGCACACGAAGCAAAACAGGTAAAATGCAGCCAATAAAAACTGGCTCAACACAAATAATCTTAGAACACCAAGGTTTCAGTATTCCCACAGCAGTAACAGGCACAGATAAACTCTGGCCAAAACAAAACGGAATATATTATATGTGGCCTTTTATAAGAGATTATCTTATAACTAAAAAAGTCCCTCCTGTAAAATTAAGAGTGAAATATGGTGCTCCAATTCCTCACGAAGAAATTCTTGCAGAATGTAAAAAAGAATTTGAAGAAAAAGACAAGCAGGCCCACATCCCCCAGCTTGAAGAGCTAGTAGATTTAATTAAAGAAAAAAAATTTATAGCATTTAGCGGAGAATATGAAAGATTCCAGCCAGTATTTAGTTTTACAGCAAAATACCTAATGGAAAGAGTTAATGATATGCTTCCTAGTGAATATAAAACAAAACAAGTTGAAGTAAAATATCCTAAATAAATCAAAAGGAGGTCAAAATGGCAAATCTAGGCATAACAATAGCAGCCCCAATAATGTCCTTAATTTTTGGAATTCTAATCTTAGCTTTTCCAAAATTTCTAAGATATTTTGTAGGGTTATGGTTCATAATATTTGGTGCATTAGAATTATTAGCAATATACATCTAATCAATAAGCAAAGAAGCTCCAATAATACCTGGGTGCTCTAATTTAGTAAATTTAATCTCAGGAATTCTTGGAATTATTGAATATTTCCTAACTTGCTTTTTAATCATATCTAAACAAGGTTTCCCAGCATCCCTAAACCCTCCACCCAGAACAACAACTTCAGGATCAAAAACATTGATTAAACTTGCAATTCCCATTCCAAGATAGCTGAAAAGCTCATTTAAGATTTTCCTTGCATTAGGATTATTCATCTTAATTAAATCCTTAACCATTAGTTCCTTGCCAAAATACTTTTTAGTTAAAAAAGCCTGTCTTTTTCTGGCAACTAAATTTTCTAAATCCTTCCCATTATCAATAATAATATGCCCTAATTCCCCTGCATAACCTTCCCCCCTATATAACTCTCCATTAATTATAACTCCACCGCCAACCCCAGTTCCAATAGTAAGAATAAAAAAGTTTTTCTTTTTTGCTCCAAATTTAGCTTCAGCAAGTGCAACGCAATTTGCATCATTTTCAATTACAACTTTTTTCCTGAATTTATTCTCCAAGAATCTCTGCAGATTAAAGTTCCTTAAAGGCAAATTAGGTGGGTTTTTTATTATCCCCTTGTCAAGCGGCCCTGCACTCCCAACACCTATGCCCTTCACTTTACTGCTCATAACTCTTTCAATACTGTCAACTATCTCACTAATCAAAGCTTGTTTTGTTTTAGGGGTATCTTTCTTAATATACTTGATAATTTTCCCATTCTTAACTAAAGCTGCTCTTAGATTAGTCCCCCCCAAATCTAAAGCAATTACCTCTTTATCCATAAGTACTACTAGATTTTACTGTTTAAAAAACTAATGATAATTTTAAATATTCAAATGTATTTTGCATATAAATTAAAGGGGGGAAAATGCAAAAACTGCTTCCAAAAGCTAGAATTCATGATTTCATAAAAAACTTGATGAAGAATTATGAAGTTATAGCGCCAGTAAAAGAAAAAATAACTAAGTTTAAGGTAATTTCAAGTCCAGAAGAGATTTATCTTAAAGAAATCACCCAAGTTCCGATAAAACAGTTCTTTTTGCCGGAAAATGAAACTTTAATAGATTATAAAAAAAGTAATCTTCATGCAAATAAAGACAAAACCCTCCAAAGAGTAATTTTTGGATTAAGAAAATGCGACACTAATGCTCTTCTAGTTCTAGATAAAATCATGATTGACCCACTATATATCCACAAGAGAAAAAAATCAATACTGATAGGTCTTTACTGCGAAAATCCTGATAAATACTGCTTTTGCAGCTCAATGGAGCTAGTAGATAGTTATGATTTGTTTTTTTACCCTGAAGGCAACAACTACCATATCTCCATTGGCTCAAAAGAAGGAGAAGCTCTTGTCAAAAATCTTCCTAAAGCAAAAAAAGAAGTTATAAAGCCATTTATAAATACAAAAGTTTTGAAAAATAAATCCATAGAAAAAGACTACAAAAACAAAATCTGGCTAACTGATGTTGAAAAATGCCTAAGCTGTTCTGCGTGCACTGTCTATTGCCCCACATGCAACTGTTTTGATATATCTGATAAACTAAATATCAATCTAAAAGATTCGTCAAGAGCAAGATTTCAGGCATCATGCCAGCTTAAAAGCTTTTCAAGAGTAGCTGGCGGAAAGGTATTTCGCGACTCACGGGCTTCTCGTTTCAAGCATTTTATATATCACAAAATTATTTACTATAAAAACAAATATAACAAATATATGTGTGTGGGTTGTGGTCGCTGTCTTCGTGTCTGCCCCACTAATATTGATTGGGTTAATACAATCAACTTGCTCAAAAACACAGGAAAAAACAAAAAATGACCTATCTGCCAATAAAATATAAAATAACTGGAATAAAATGCCTGGCAGATGATATCAAATTATTCTATGTTAAGTCAAACCTAAATCCCATGCCCGGCCAGTTTATTGAAGTATCTCTGCCAGGAATAGGTGAAATTCCCCTAGCATCTTGCACTTTTGACAAGAATAATATTAATCTGCTAGTTAGAAATGTGGGAATAGTAACCTCAAAGTTATTTAGTTTAAAAAATAAAGACTCAATTTTTATCCGCGGGCCATATGGAAAGGGGTGGCCCCTTAACGAGTTGAAGGAAAAAGACCTGTTTATCATCGCAGGTGGAACGGGAATTGCTCCAGTAACCTCTCTGATAGAATATATTGAGAAAAACAAAAAAGATTTCAGAAAAATAAGCATTTATTTTGGATTTAGAAGCAAGGAATACATCCTCCTAAAAGAGAAGATAAATTCCTGGAAGAAAAAATTTAAGCTCATAATAAGTCTTGATGAAAAAGCAAAAGGATATGAAACAGGGCATCTCCCAAATATAATAGAAAAAACCAGGCTAAATGCAGAAAATTCTGTTGCTTTAATGTGTGGCCCGGAAATAATGATGTCCTCATCAACTAAAGCACTAAATAAAATAGGCTTGGCAAATAATAAAATTTTCTGGAGCTTGGAAAGAAGAATGGAATGTGCAATAGGAAACTGTGGACGCTGCTTAATACAAGATGTGTATGTATGTAAAGATGGACCAGTATTCCGTTATGATAAAATTAAGCCTAAACTTGAAAATGAACAGTCAAATTAAGCCTAAAATAGGAATTTATGGGATTTCAGGATGTGCAGGATGTTTGCTAACTTTCCTGTATGAAGATTGCTTTAAAGAAATTTCCAATCTATTTGATATAAAAGCATTTCCAATGATAAAAGAAGATTCTTATCAGGGAAATTTTGATTATGTTTTCATAGAAGGAACAGTCTGTTTTGATGAAGACATTCTTACAATAAACCAACTGAGAAAAAGAGCTGATAAAATAATAGCCCTTGGTTCTTGCTCCTGCTTTGGAGGAGTTCCGTCAATGAAAAACTTCCTCAACCAGGAAAAAACAATGAAACTAGTATACCCTAAATATAATCACCTAAAAGAAACTAATCCTGAACCAATTGATATGCACATTAAAGTAGATTTTTACTTGCCGCAATGCCCTCCTAATAAAGAAGAAATTTTAAGATTCATAAAAAATATTGTGGCTGGCTCAGAATTTAAGCCTTATGCTGACCCTGTTTGCTTTGAATGTAGAAAACTAGGAAATGCTTGTTTGCTGGAGTCAAATGAAATTTGCCTTGGCCCAATTACAAATGGTGGCTGTGATGCTCTCTGTCCTTCAAATAGTGTTGAATGCTATGGCTGTCGCGGGCCATGCAAAGATGCCAATATTAAGGCATTTTCCGAGTTGCTTAAGCAAAAAGGATATACTCTTCAAGCTCTTCGCGATAAAATGCAGACTTTTGCAGGCTTGCAATTCAAAGAAGAGGAGGAAAAAGTTTCAAAATGGCTGGAGAAATAAATTTAAATCATATATGCAAAATAGAAGGTCATGCACACCTCACTTTAAAAATTGAAAAAAACAAAGTTTCAGTCTGCGAGCTCAAAGCAGCTGAAGGTGCGCGCTTTTTTGAAGCTCTGGTTCTGGGGAAAAAAATACAAGATATTCAAGAAATTGTCTCAAGAATCTGCGGAATTTGCAGCTGCGCTCACTCAGTATCCTCTATCCAGGCATTAGAAGAAGCCCTCAATATTCATCCAAGTGAACAGCAAAAGGCAATTCGTGAACTCTTAATGATTGGCGAGCGAATAAGAAGCAGTATAACTCATCTTTATTTCATGTCTCTTCCTGATTATTTAGGGTATAAATCAGCTTTATCAATGTCCCCTACTCACAAAGAAAAAATCAGCGACGCTCTTGCTTTAATCTCGCTTGGAAATAAAATTATTGAAGCTTTAGGTGGTAGGGAAATGCACCCTTTTCTTGAAATTAATAAAAAATTAAGAGAAATTGACAAAGATAAGCTAATAAAAGAAATTGAAAACTCAAAAAAATTATTTATTAAAACAATAAATTTATTTTTCAGTCTAAATCATCCTAAAATTGAAAGGAACACAGATTACCTTTCACTAAAAGACAAAACATATGCTATAATCTCAGGAAAAATAAAGTCAAATTCAGGGTTAATTGATGATAATAACTATAAGAAACATCTAAAAGAAAACATAAAAGAGTACTCCACATCAAAATTTGTCCTTAAAGATGAAAAGCCATTTGTTACAGGAGCCTCAGCTAGAATTAATAACAACTCAGACCAGCTGGATATTGAAACAAAAAAATATTTAAGAAAAAATAAGCTCTCTCAAAATAATCCCTTTTTTAATAACCTGGCTCAGGCAATAGAGCTTCTTCATCTGGCCAACAGGGCAGTAAAACTAATTGAAAATCTTCAAATTGAAAAGCAAAAAATACAGCTGAAAATAAAACAAGGCGTAGGAGTTTCAGCTGTAGAAGCTCCGCGAGGAACCTTATTTCATGAGTATAAGATAAATAATCAGGGAGTAATTGATTACTGCAATATCATAACCCCTACAGCTCAAAACCTCAATTCAATGGAGCTGGATATAAAACAGCTTGCCAACTCTTTGCTTCTGAAAAATACAAGCAAAGAAAAAATAATCCTGGAAATAGAAAAACTAATCCGAGCATATGACCCTTGCTTTTCATGCTCAACCCACTTCCTTAAAGTGAAATGGTTATAATTCAAGCTTCTCTTTAATATCTTTCTTTATCATCTCCTTATCCCCATACTGGGGAATCCCAATAATTCTAACACCTAATCCAATTAACTGCAAAATAAAACTTGCGTCCAAATCATGGGCAGTTGATATCTTGCTCTCTTGCAAGTCATTTAAGCTTATCTCCCTGACTTCCTTCAAGTTTTCTACAACATCTAAAATAACTATTTTCTCTTGTGAGTTTAAATACTCAATTAGCTGGAAACTGTCTTTAATCATAATTATATTGTACTCAGCTAATTCACCAGCTACCTCTTTAGCTAAACTGTCTTCTTTAACAAACTCATTTCCTAAACATAAAATTTTCATAAATAAACATGCCAAGAAAAGCTTAAATATATTATTAAGTTCTAGTTTAAATGAAAAAAGAGGCACTAGGCACACTGCTGATTTTACTTACTGCAATAAGCTCAGGTATAGCTATAGTAGTCAACAAGTTTTTTGTTGCTTCAATAGACCCGCTAATACTTACAGCTTCACGAGCACTGATAATAGGAATTATATTTCTCGCTATTTCCTTGTTTATTTCCAAATCATCAAATAAAAAGTTCAACAAAGTTTCATGGAAATATTTAGTCTTAATTGGTATAATAGGAGGAAGTGTAGCTTTCTGGATGTTTTTTGAAGGTCTGAAATTAACTACAGCAGGAAGAGCAGCATTTATTCATAAAACCCTTCCTATTTATGCCTTTATTCTGGCTTTTATTTTTCTTAAGGAAAAAATAACAAAAAATCAGATTCTTGCTCTTGGAATAATGCTTCTTGGCCTAATATTGCTGGAATCTGGGAATGTACTAACAGAAATTAGAACTGGAGATTTCCTAGTTCTTCTAGCTACTTGTTTATGGGCTATTGAAAATACTATTGCTAAAAAAGCAATGCTGAAAAAAGAGTCAAATTTTGTTGTTGTATTTTCAAGAATGTTTTTCGGCTCTATAATTCTTTTTGCAATTATATTTATTCTGGGAAAGTCTGGCGAGCTCCTCACCCTAAATTCAAAACAAGTTGCCTATATTTTAGTTTCAGGATTATTTTTATTATTTTATGTGCTAACTTATTACTGGGGCTTAAAATATATTAACCTATCAAAAGCTTCAACCATACTCCTAATCTCTCCAGTTATCTCTCTGATTTTAGGTTATATCTGGCTAAGCGAGCAAGTCCTAGCCTTACAGCTAGCTGGTTCCCTCCTTATTCTAATTGGAGCTTACTTTACTTCAAAAACAAAAAGTGAATCAAGAGAGATTTAATCTAGCTTTTCAACAGCATAGGAAAAATGAATTCTTACCTTGTCGCCAACCTTTACTTCTTTTAAAATATCAGAAAAAACAACTCTCTCCGAATCCCCATATTTTACTACAAGCAAATTCTCTTTTTTCTTTATAATTTCAGCAACATGAACCCTGCACAAATCTTTCAGGCTTTCAGGCATAACTTTATAGGTCCCTTCCCCATCTCCAATAAATTTATTATGCTCTTCCAGCCAGTATTTCTTAATTAAATCTAAATCCCAGTAATATTTATTCATTTCTCTAGCTAGAATTTTAATTCGCCTAAATGCAGAAGAAAAAAGCTTTTCAAGTTCCTCTCTTGTTGGAATAATGCCCTGTTTAAACTGTCTTTCAAGTTCATTATAATCTTCCTCACTTAACTGTCCAAGCTCAACTTTTAAATAAGCACACGGAAAAGCATACATAAAAAAATATTGTTCAGGATTCATTTTAGTTGTAGATTTTTAATTCATCAAGCATCTTATAAGCTTCCAAAGCATCTTTTTCAGGAACTTTCTTAATGACAAACCCCACACTTACAATAACATACTCACCTTCCTTAACTGAAATCAAGCTTTTAGCTGTTCTTTTCTCAGACTTATAATCAACCTCTATATTTTCTCCATCAACCTTAACAACTTTTCCAGGAATTGCAAAACACATACTAGTATTTAACTTTCAAAACTTTTATATCTTTTCCTTCTGTTACTTTGGGCAGATTTCCGCATTTAGGGCAAGAAAATAATACTAAGTCATGCATTTTCCCATTAATTTTAGCTCTCCCACTATAACTGCACTTGCATTTCACCCTAGATATCTTCTCCCTAATATTAACTGCCCACCCTGTCATCTTTTCAATAATCTCTTTTAATTCTTCTCCAGAAATACCGGCAAGCTCCCCAACTTCCAATTCCATCTCCTTGACTTTGCCTTTGTCTTTAACTTGTTCAATTATATTTTTAGCAAAAACAATTTCATGCATCTTTTTATAAAGAAATCAGATTTTTTAAAACCTTTCCAGGATTTTTCGCTTTTGTTATGGCAGAAGATAAAGCAATCCCACTTGCTCCAAGTTTCATTGCAACTCTCAAATCTTCATTGCTGTGAATCCCAGCCCCTACTAAAAACTTAACTTTCAAATGCTTGGCAGTTTGCAAAATTAAATCTGGCTTTGCTTTGGAAACTGAATTTCTGCCTCCAACCAGTTCAGGAGGTTCTATAACTATATAGCTGGGATTTAGCTTTTGTATTCTTCTAGCTTCCCTTAAAGTAGAAGCAAAAACTAAAGTCTTAAGCCCAGTTTCCTTGCACCTCTTTACAGTTCTCTTTAATATTCTGAATTTTAGCTTATGCTCAGAGTGATTCAAAAACGCTCCCACAGCCCCGTCAACCTTAATTGCTTCAGCTAGAATATAACCAGTATGCCTTCCTGGAGAAAAATAATCTACATGCTGAGCATATATTTTTAGTTTAGTCTTTCTTGTAATTTCATAAATGTCACTTGCCTGAACACCTACAATTATATTTCTATCCACCTTCTCAATAGCTTTTGCTAGGTTAATTGCTTTCATCCCCTGCTTATACGTTTTTAAGTTTACTACTATAATAGGTTTCATTGTTATATTTGAGAGTAATGATTATAGCTTGGCAGCAAAAACTGAATAAAAGATATTACTATATAAACTATAAGAAAAGGCAGAACTATATTCTGAAGATACTGCAAAACTACATCTCCTAAACTAGCACAGCAAACACAAGATTTTACAATTAAGTGGCTTGCATAATTATTAGTGCAATCAGGTTCACATACCTTGCACTGAATCTTTGAGTCAAGGAGAATTTGAATTAATATCCACACTACTGTTAAAACCAAACTTACCAGCAGATTAATAAAATTAAGTCTTAAAAATCCTTTTTCTCTCATTTTTTGAAAATAATTCTCCTGATTTTATCTGCAACCTTGACTGGCTGTTTATCTTGCCATATGTTTCTTCCAACAGCCATTCCAATCGCACCACTTTCATTTATATCTTTAACCTGATTTAAAAAATATTTCTTATCTTTTTTAATTCCCCCAGCAATTACAACTTTTGCTTTCCCAGCTGACTTGACTGCCCACTTTAAGTCTTCTTTATTTCCATTATACTGAATCTTGATTATATCAGCTCCAATTTCTAATCCAGTTCTTGATGCATATGCCATTAATTCTTTGCTTGATTTATTCCTGATACTTTTGCCTCTTGGATAAATCCATGCAATTACTGGCAGCCCCTTATTATGCGCCTCTTTTTCAATTTTAGAAAATTCCTCCATCATTTCCTCTTCGTGTTTAGAGCCAATATAAATTGTAAATCCCACTGCAGTGGCTCCTAGCTTAATTGCTTCTTCAACTGTTGCAATCTGTGCAGAAATAGGATCTCCTTTCACTAAGTTTGTCTTTCCATTAAGCTTTAAGATTAAAGGCACTTTTGATTTTTTTATTTCTTTGCTGTATTTTTCTGCAATGCCTTTCTGGAAAATTACAGCACTAAATTTTCCTTTCTTAGCTATATCTAAAATATATTTTGGATCAACACTCTTGTCATTAAAGTCGCTGGGTCCGTGCTCTAGCCCCTGGTCATAAGCTAGAAATAAGGCTTTTCCTTTTGTTGTAATTTTATTAAGGTTTACTTTTTTCATTTTAAATAAGTTTTAATAACAATATATGAATCAATCAAAAAACCCCCTATTCCAACTAATAATAAAACCCAACTAATAAAATTTGTCTCTTTAAGCAAAGATAAAATAGCATAGATTATTACATATAAAAAAGCCAAAACTCCAAGTTTATCCATTTTAACTGCAAATTTTTCAATTTTCATTTTTTTCTCTCCTTCATTAGTTTAGGAAAAATCCCCCCTGTAATTTTTATATAATCTTTATATTTTCTGCCAAAATTATTAACTAATGATTTTTCCTCTTTGGGAATTTTGTAAATGTAAAAAGCAATCAATATTAATAAAGGGATTCCTGTAAAAAACCAGTTAGCTGTTAAAAAAACAAAACCAATAAGCATTACAAAACTAGCACTGTAAATTGGATGCCTAATATACTTATATGGGCCCGTTCTGATTAATTTTTTAGATTTGTAAAATTTCTTTTCAATTACAGGGCTCCAATTCTCACCTAAATTTATATGAGCCCAGAAAATTAAAAATGATCCTATAAATATTAAAGAAAGTCCTATAAAAATTCTCAAATAATAATTTAAGCTAAAATTAGCAAAATCTAAATAATTACTAAAATAAAGAATGAATAAGATTAGCAAAACTATATTTTTTGCCATTAATCTTGGTGTAAATTCATAATGTGAAGTAAATCTTGACCTTGCAATCAGAAATATTAAAACTAATGATAATACTATAAATTTCATTGCTAATTCAGGGTTCATCTCAGTCTCATCCTCAACAAGTTATTTTTAGCTCCAAAATATCTTATAACTGATTCACTTTCCATTAAGCCAAGCTTTAAACCCTCTTCAATACCCATGCCTGCAACCAATGATGCAACAAATCCACTGGCAAAAGCATCTCCTGCACCAGTTCTCTCAACAACCTTAACTTTATGAGGCATTAAATAATATCTTTTATTTCCATCATAAGCTTCTATTCGCTTGTTTTTGTCAGTAATTACAACTATTCCTTTATCAGCTGTTAATCTTCTTAGCCCCAACAGCAAATCACCTTTTCCAGCAAGTAATCTCGCTTCTTCTTTATTCATAATAATCACATCACATAATCTCACTAATCTTCCAAGTTTTTTCTTGCCATATTTCCTGATAATATACTCGCTTGGATTATACACAATTTTAGTTCCTCTTTTCTTTAGAAATTCTGCAAGTTTTATCTGGCTTTGAAAACTCTCCCCTAATAAAGAAGTTAAATATAACCACTTAGTTTTAATTTTTCTAAATTTAATATCTTCTTGTTTTATTTTATTATTAATTCCCTTGTAAGTCAAAATAGTCCTGTCTCCACCCTTACTGTCTAATACAACTGAATACCCGCTCATCTCCCTTACAGCTATTTTTCCCAAAAATCTCACTTTCTCCCTAAAAAACAAATCAAGAATTCCTCGCCCAGCTTCATCATCTCCTATCTTGCATATACACCCAGTTTTCAGTCCAAGTCTTGAAAAAGCAACAGCAGTATTAGTCCCACCCCCCCCAATATCCCACCTTAGGTTTTTAAGTAAAATTTTGCTCCCAACCTTGTAACTAATCATGCCTTTTTTCTCAGCAACATCAGTATCTACAAATAAGTCAACTACTGCGCTTCCAAAAGTTACTATGTCAAACATTTTATCCTCTTTTTCTAAGTTACTTAAGAAAAGGTAATTAATAAAACTTATGATTATAATTAACTCTCCAATAATTAAGAATGCTATCCACAACACAAATTTTTATAAATACTTCTTGCTTAATCTAATCATGAAAAAATTGGCAGTGATGATTTTTGCTATTTTAGTGAGTTTAAACTTTATTAGCGCATTTGGTTTTTCTCCACCCATACCAAACACATTTACTTTAAATCCGGGAAATTCAGCCAATTTTACTATGAGAGTTTATCCAGATGTAGATAGCAATTGTAGTTTTTATATAACAGAAAATTCCCCTTTAGAGCTTGCCCTTCCATCTAGTTTTGTAGTATATTCTAATCAATCTTTTACAATTATTTATGGCTCTGTTAATGTACCTATTGGTTTAGCTCCTGGAAATTACACAGAAGTATTTTGTTTTGACAGCAAGCCTTTATTGGGAAATGTGGGGATTGGTGTCTGTGGATTAAAAATAACTGTTATTGTTCCAGAACCTCCTATTCAGGATGCTGATGGGGATGGGATTCCAGATGAAGAAGATTTTTGCCCAGATACATCAGGAATAGCATTAAGCAAAGGCTGTTCTTGCGCACAAATTTTAGAGCTAAAACCAGGAAAAGACACAAAAGAAATTAACACTGGTTGTACTGAAAAAACAATTATAGCTTTTGATAATGGAATAAGTTGGGCTAAAAAATTATTTTAAAGCTTCAATTCCTACAAGCTTCTCTCCAGCAATGTACCTCAATAAAGCTCCTCCACTCAAGCTAATATATCCAAACTTCTTAAAACTAATTCCAGACTTCCTGATAGTGTCAGCTAAATGCCCTCCCCCAATAACACTAAATCCTTTATTCTTGGAAATTGCCTTTAATATCTTCATTGTTCCTCTAGAGAACCTCTTGTCACTCGAAAGTCCTGCTGGCCCTTTCATATAAATTGACTTCGCTTTTTTAATCTCATCAACATAATCTTCAATAGTTTCCTTGCCTATATCAAAAATCTCATAAATACTTGGAAATTCATCAATTTTTAACTCTCTTCTTTTTCCATGAACACTTACTGCAAAATCTCTAGGATACTTGACATTTTTAAGTTTCTTCTTCAGCTTGCCAATAAGCTCCTTATTAATATACTTGTTTTCATACAAGTACTTATTTTGAGCGCCGAACCTCTTACCCTGTGCAATCAAGCAAGCCTGCCCAAATAACCCGCAAGCCAGTACTTTATTTCCTTTTAAAAGTTTAATGTCTTCTTCTGGCTTTGCCCCGCCTAGAATGTACAAACTATTTTTCATCTTAATTTTATTCAAGGCTCTTAGCTCATATTCTAATAATCTTCCTCCGCAGCTTGGAAGATATTTTGGAAATAAGACCATAGAAGCATGCTTTCTGTGGCTGTTTGAAAAAGCATCATTTACATAAATATCAAACAAAGGGGCTATCTTTTTAATTAATTTATTTTCCCTGCCTTTTTCTGGCTTGTATTCATCTTTTTCCATACGGATATTTTCTAAAAGTAAAGCCTCTCCTTCCTCCAAACCCCTAATAGCCATTAAAGCCTTCATCCCAGTTATACTATCTACAAAATCAACTTTTGTAATTTTGCTAAGTAGTTTAGCATGCTGATCTAAACCAATAAAATCCTCTCTGCCAGGCCTGCCCTGATGGGCAATTATCACCACCTTTGCTTTTTTCTTTTTCAACTCACTAATAGTATTTGAAGCAGCAATTATCCTCTCTGACATCACAACTTTCCCATTTACAACATTAGAATTCAAGTCTGCTCTAACTAAAACTCTCATACTATTAAAATCAAAATCATCTAAAGTTTTCAGCTTCCTCATTTTTACCTTTAAATTATAAGAAAAATAGTGTTTTAAATCTTATGTAAAAATAGATTATAAATAAAGGCAATTAAACAAGAAATTAAATAAAAAACAATAAAAAACAATAGCAAATTTATAATTAAAGCTAAATAACTTACAGGCTCATAATCCTTAATTTCGCCCAAAGAAAAAAGAGAGTTTATACCTTCTGCATCTAAATAAAGAGTCATCAGACAGTTATAACCTTCTTGAGAAATATAAAAACCACAAAAACCACTGCTTAGGAGGGAACACGGAACAGGATATAAAGGATCAACACGACTGATAATTTGATTGGAGATTAAAACAAAGGCAATTTTAGTGTCACCAATCTCTTTCCTTTTTTCTTCAATTATATTAGAAAATTCTAATGTTTTTTGCACAAGCAACTCTGTATTATTCTGCTCAGTCAACAAGGTTCTTTGCTCATTAAAATCAGTCATCATACAGCTAAGTTCTCCAACAAAAGGAATCACCTTCATACTTGTAACAAAAACAATAATTAATAAAATAGTAATCATAATTGGTAATATTAATTTTCCAGCACTTGGCTTAATAAAATCTTTCCAATTCATTTCATCTTTTCACTAATTTAATTTTAAACTTACTATCCCCAGGTTCATGCATACCTACCCTATATTCTTTTGCAGTTTTTGGAATTTTATGCATGCCCTTATTTAGATAATAATTATTATAATATCTCTTCTTTCCAATCATCATCAAAACTTCCTGCCCTGATTCTTCTAATAAAGCCCCCCCGCCAAGCATGAAATTCTGCAAATCTCTAATCAGCAGTAAAACCAACACTAAAACAGTAGAAAGCAAAACGCTTATAATCTGTGAATATAAAACAGAAGTCTTTATATAAAAAATACTGAACAAAATTATGCCACTTAAAGCAAGAAGAATCACCCACTGGCCATAACTCATTTTTTCATTATAAAGTGCAGCTGCCTGATTTCTTGCTTTCTCGATTTCAGTTAATTGCTCAAAAAGATATTCATTAGAAGAACTATTTTTAACCTTTTTAATTTTTATAACTTCATCCCACATCTTCAAAAAATATTCAGAAGTTTCCTTATAACAATTACCTATAATAAAATCAAAAGCCACAATATAAAAATTATCTATGCATTCTGCAATTTTTTTTGCAAAATTATCCCCATAAACTTGGGAGGTCTTATAAAAAGATAAAAACAAAGCATCCTCATCTGAAATTAACTCCCTTATTTTATCATACCTGCTGTTTAATCTTGAAATAAAAAATCCAGCTAAAATTGCGAACAAAAATGTGCTTATAGTTAAAATTAATGTAACTTCATCATTAGGACCATATCCTGGGATAAAAATCACAATTGCTATAAAAAGAATAAATGCAATAATTGCTCCAGGCATAGAATAGATATATCTCATTTTAACTTCTTCGCAAGCTCAACAAATTTTACACTATAACCATACTCATTATCATACCAAGCTAATACCTTAACAGAATTCCCTATAACTTGTGTATCTACTGCACTAAAAATTGAAATATGCTCATTTCTGATTATATCACTGGATACTAACTCCTCCTCACTATACTCTAAAACTCCTTTAAGCTTCTTCTTTGCAGCTTCTCTAAAAACAGCATTTACCTGTTCTCTTGTTACCTTGGTATTTAGTTCTGCAGTAAAATCAACAATGCTTCCACTGACAATAGGAACTCTTAAAGCCAACCCATTCATCTTCCCTTCCATTTCAGGAATAACTTGACTAACCGCAGTTGTGGCTCCAGAAGTAGTGGGAACTATATTCACAGCAGCTGCTCTGCCTCTTCTTAACTTCTTGTCAGGCCTGTCAACAATTCCCTGAGTAGAAGTATAAGCATGAATAGTATTCATAAATCCCTTTCTAACCCCAAAGCTATCATTCAATATTTTTACAACAGGCGCAAGGCAGTTTGTAGTGCAAGAAGCCATAGAAATTATCTGGTGCTCTTTTTTCAGCTTGTCATCATTAACTCCTAAAACAATAGTAATATCTGCCTCGCTTCCCTTGCATGGTGCAGAAACTAAAACTTTTTTTGCTCCAGACTTTAAGTGCTTGCTCGCCCCTATTCTGTCAGTAAAAAATCCGGTGCATTCCAAAACAACATCCACTCCCAAATCATACCAAGGCAGGTCAATAGGGTCCTTTTCAGCATAGACTTTTATTTTCTTCCCATTAACCTTCAAGAAACCCTCTCCATACTCAACATCTCTGTCATAATTTCCATAAACAGAATCATGCTTAATTAAATAAGCTAAAGTCTTAGTGTCAGTCAAGTCATTTATAGCCACAATATTCAACCCTTTTTCTAGTCCGATTTTCAAAACTAGCCTCCCTATCCTTCCTAAACCATTGATTGCAATTTTTTTTCTGAACATTTTCAATCTCTTTTTCCTTTTAAATCAAGTAAAAGTTAATATTTAAATTTCACCTTTTAACCATGAAGTTTATCAATATTAGGGGTAGCTTCAGGGTCTTTTTTCTTTAGCTTGGCAAGATAATAGCTGATATACTCTCCTAACAACAACCCATAAAAAAGCCTTGCCAGCTCAGTTTTGCCTTTTAATTCAATTTTTTCAGCCTTGATAATTTTCAGGGCTTTCTCAACCTCTTTATCTGCCTCCCCTAATAATAAGATACTAAAATCATCATAATCTATCTCAGCTTCAATTTCATTGTGATTTATCTCAGTGAAGTAATTGCAAAAAGCAGGAATCTTGCTTGTCTCATTTAAGTCAGTTTTCCATTTATAGGCAAGTGTTTTTAGTTTTTCAGAAGAAGAATAAATAATAGGCGTTACTCCAAGCAATTCATCTACAAGTCCTTCAGCATCTTCTTCCTGAAAATTCCTAATAACTTTCAACACTTCATCAACATTTTCACCCTTTCCTAACAAAGTTAGCATTGCAAAAAACTGAAAAGGAATTGTCATTCTTGGCTCAAATCCTTTTGGAATTAAAATCTTTTTTTCTCTTGATTTTCCAAGCTTTCCACCAGAAGTAAAAACAACTATCTTAGACTTCTGCTTTTTCAGGCCCTGGTAAATCTTTATAGTCTCCCTAGTATTGCCAGAATAACTGACTATAAAAGCCAGAGTTTTTCTGTCTGCTCTAGGCACAATATTATTAACAGTAATTATGGGAATTTCAAGTTTATCCAATAAATAATCCCTAAGAAGATTGCCGGCAATCCCACTGCCGCCAATTCCTGCAATTATAATCTTATTTATGCCTTTCAAACTAACTCTTTCCTTTATAATTGAAGCTTCCTGAACTAGTTGTGGAAAACTTGTAAGCTGTTTCTCAATTATCATCTTCTTCCTCTTTTATAATTAGCCTAGGTTTTTTTGGCTTAAATATCTTGCGATAGAAAAAACATAAGAATTATAAAGTTTAGAATTTATTAATCTATGTAGAAAAGGGCCGCTTGAAATGAAAAAAGAGAGAGATTATTTTGAATTGTCGAAAGTTTGCTGTTTTCTTGGAAACTTTCCGCCAAAAGAATGTGGAATAGCCACTTTTACAAAAGACTTAGCAACAGCAATGAATAAAAAATGGAATCCGAGGCTTAAATCAAGAATCATCGCGCTAAACGATGAAAGTTGCATTTATAATTATAACAAAAAAGTAGTTCTGGAAATTAACCGGGAAGATATTGAAGAATTTATAAATGTGGCTAAAAAAATAAATGAGTCTGAAATTATAAAAATAGTCTGCATACAGCACGAGTTTGGAATCTTCGGGGGAGATTATGGAAGTTATATTATCCCTTTCTTAGAAACAATAAAAAAACCTGTTGTAACAACTTTCCACAGTGTTCTTCCCAACCCAGATAAAATTAGGAAAAGAATTGTCCAGTATATCTGCTCAAAATCTTCAGGAGTAATAGTAATGGCTAAAAAAGCTGTGGAGATACTCCATAATGATTATGAAGTCGACCCTGAGAAAATACATGTAATATATCATGGGATCCCAGATGTTCCGTTTCAATCTAGGCATATTTCTAAAAAAAATTTAAAACTCGAGAGCAAAACAATCCTTTCAACTTTTGGGTTATTGAGCAGGGGAAAAGGAATAGAGTATATGATTGAAGCAATGCCTGAACTAATCAAAAAATACCCCAACTTATTATACTTGGTAATAGGGGAGACTCATCCAAATATTCGGCGTGAAGAAGGTGAATCATATAGGAATGAACTAATGAAAAGGGTAAAAGATTTAGGTTTAACTAATCATGTAAAATTTTACAATAAATATCTCTCACTTCAAGAAATAATCACCTATCTCCTTGCATCAGATATCTATATCTGCACTAATCTGGATAAAAACCAGATAGTTTCAGGAACTTTGTCATACGCAATGGGCTCTGGAGCTGTAGTTATCTCAACCCCGAGTGTTTATGCAGAAGAAGTATTATCAGAAGAAAGAGGAATAATCATAAACTTTAAAGACCCTTTTTCATATGCTCAAGCTATTGACAAGGTTCTTTCAGATGAAGAGCTAAAAGCCAAGCTTCAGGAAAATGCCTACTCATTTAGCAGGCAGATGACCTGGCAAAATGTTGCAACACAGCATTTGAAAATATTTAATCAAATAACAAATCTAAGAGAAGATACAGTAAAAAAGTTCCCTTACATAAAACTTAATCACCTAAATAAACTTACAGATGATATAGGAGTTCTGCAATTCTCAAAGCTATTTGATCCAGACAAAAGTTCAGGATATACAGTAGATGATAACTCACGGGCCCTAATAAGTTCTGTCCTTCATAATAAACTATTCAAGTCAAAAAATTCCAATAATCTTATAAAGATATATCTTAATTTCCTAGAAAAAAGTCAAAATGAAGAAGGGTGGTTTAACAATATAATAGAAAATAGCAAGGTTTTATGTAATAGTGAAGATGCTTTCGGCCGGGCTGTCTGGGCTCTGGGATTCGCAGCTTATAAAAGCGAAAATCCTGAAATAGTTGAAAAATCTAAAAATATGTTTGAAAAATCTCAAAAGCATATTGAGAGATTAAAATATCCCAGGTCAAGGGCATTTTCATTGTTAGGATTATATAACTACTATAAAAAGTTTTCAAATCCTGAAACTCTTGAAAAAATAAAAAACATTGCAGATGAGTTAGTAGAATTATATGAAAAAGAGTCATCAAAAAACTGGCAATGGTTCGAACCACATCTAACTTACTCTAATTCAAAGCTGCCAGAAGCACTTTTCCTTGCTTATGAGATTACCAAAAATCCAAAATACCTTAAAGTTGCAGAAAAAACACTTAATTTTCTATCTGATGTACTGTTTATCAACGGAAAGCTTGCACCAATAGGGCAAAACGGGTGGTATAAAAGAAGTAGTGAACGTGCTTTCTTCGACCAGCAGCCAATAGATGCTTCAAATATGGTTCAGACTTATTTAGTGGCATATAATATTACAAAAAATAAAGAATACTACCAAAAAGCTATTCTTTCATTTAACTGGTTTCTTGGAAAAAATTATCTAAATCAGATGATATATAATGAATCAACAGGTGGTTGCTACGACGGTCTTGCAAAAGAATCTGTAAATCTTAATCAAGGAGCAGAATCAACTATATCTTACTTGATTGCAAGACTTATGCTTGAAGAGTCTAAAAAGGGGCTTTTTTAACTTAGAAATCTCAAGCCTTTAAACTCAAATTTAAAATTAATAATCTTCTTCTTGAAAACTTTTTCCATTTTTTTCCTGTCTTCAGTAAAAAATAATACACTGCCTCCACCCCCAGCCCCGCACACTTTGGCAGAAATGGCGCCGTGTTTTTTCCCTTTTTCAATAAGGTCGTCTACACTCTTGGGCACAATGGATTTATGCAGTTTCTTTCTTTGTTTAGTCTCTTCATCCATTAGCTCAGCAAAACTAAGAAGTTTCTTCTGTAATAAAGCATTTTTCATCTGATAGGCAATTTCCTTAATTCTAAGAAGATTGTTTGTATTTTTACCCCTTAATAGATTGTCAATTGAAAATTTGTTCAGCATTCCAGAATAATGTGCCCCAGTATAAACTAAAACTAATTTTTCCTCAAGCTCATGAATCGTTTTTTTATCTAGATTAAGAGGGATTACCCTTACACTATCTCCTTTAAATTCAAAAAAATTAATTCCCCCAACAGCAGCTGCATACTGGTCCTGCTTGCCTCCTACTAATCCAGTTGCCTGCTCTAAATTATAAACACTTTCAGCTAGCTGAATCTTGTCTTTATGCTGTGATATCAAAGCCAGCCATACTAGATTCATAACTCCGCTTGTTCCTAATCCGCTGGAAGTGGGAACATTCGCGCTATAACTAAGTCCAACCCCTTTATCATTTGCAAGTAACTTGCCATGAACATAGTGATTAATAGTAGCATTAAGCACAGCTCCACCATGATCAAATGTAAAAGGTCTAATGTCAGTAGTTCCACCGGCAAAATCAATTCTCACAGGAGCTATTACCTCTTTTATTACTTCCATATCTATCAAAAGATTTAACTAATTAAAAACCTTTGCCCACTTATGGCTAAAAAAATCTTGGTTATTGTCGCTCATCCAGACGATGAAACTATTTGGATGGGTGGCTTACTATTAAGAAATAAATCTTGGGACAAGAAAATTATCACTCTTTGCAGAAAAAATGATTCAGACAGAGCTCCAAAATTCAAAAAAGTATGTAGAATTTTAAATGCATCATGCTCAATGTCAACTCTAGAAGACACCAAACTCTATCCATTAGAAATTGAAAAAATTATTTCCCGCATAAAAAAGCTGCTGAAAAATAAAGATTATGATTATATTTTCACTCACGGAAACAACGGGGAGTATGGGCATATCCGCCACACTGAAGTTCACCGCGCAGTTAATAAAATGATTGCTAATAAAGAATTAAATTGCAAAAAGGTTTTTTATTTTTCATATCAAAAACAAGATAAAAATTGTAATATAAACTCCAATGCAGATATTATTATAAAGTTAAATTCAAGAGAATTTAATATGAAACAATACCTAATTAAAAAAATTTATGGTTTTTCCAAAGATAGTTTTGAAGTAAAATCATCTCACAATAAAGAGGCATTTGACACAAGATGAAAGCTTTAGTTCTTTTTCCCTATCCTGTTGAATCTGATGGAGTAAGCTTGCAAGGATCTCTCCTATACAAAGGTCTTCTGCATAATGGGGTTGAGGTAATTCCTTGCGATTTCAAAAATGGAATTCAAAAAGAATTTTATCTTCGCCACGAAAAGCCCGATGTTGCTTTCGGTGTGGGATTTTGGGGAAACGTGCCCCAGATTATTCGCGAGCCTTTTAAATTTGGAATAAAGCCAGTGCCCTGGTTTAACGCTGACGGATGGGTAGCCAACTACAAGGAAGAATTTAACAGGCTCGAGCTGATGTTTACCACCTCTAACTGGGTAAGAAGCATATATGAAAGAGATGGTGTTGATGTGAGCAAAATTTACCCAGTGCATATTGGAATAGACACTGATTTTTTTAAACCAGTAAATGATATAGAAAGAAAGCTTGCAGTGAGACGAATGCTTGGAGTAAAGGACAACGAAAAAATGATTCTAACTATGGGTGGGGATGTAACTTCAAAAGGAGCTCAAGAAATGTTTCGCGCGCTTAATCTAGTGAATAAAGAGTTTAAAGACTGGAGATATGTCTGCAAGTCCTGGCCAAGTGAATGTGCCCATGAATGGAGGGAAAAAGAAGAAAGGCTGATTGATGAGCTTGGACTGCATGACAAGGTAGTATTTATAGATGATGAATTTTCTCAGGAATTTATGGCAGAAGTCTTAAACGCTTGTGATATTTACGCTGCTCCATCCAGAATTGAAGGCTTCGGAATGATACAAGTAGAAGCAATGGCTTGTGCCAAGCCAGTAATCTCAATTAATGCAGGAGGCCCAGCTGAAACAATTCTCCACGAAAAAACAGGTTTTCTTGCAAAAGTAGCTGAAGAAATTAAGCTCGATGAAGAATGGGCCTACCCTTCAATGGGATTTTCAACAAAGCAGATTATCAAATTTAATCCTTCAAAAACATTTGCTTATCGAGCCAATATTGAAGATTTAAAAGAATATACACTAAGATTATTAAATAGTGATGAATTATGCAAACAAATGGGAAAGGCGGGGCGTGAACACACTATCCAAAATATAGATTATAAGGTTACTTCTAAGAAAATGCTGGACATTACTAAAGAAAAATTAGGGCTTTGATTTGCTATTTGTTGATTTAAATTTTGTAAATGTTTATAAGTTGCTCAGTCTTTTACTTATTAATAAAAAAGTGAAAATAAATATCTGTTTAATTGCCGGGCATGAGGGGGCACTGAAGCAGTCATAATTAAAAAAATATGGATTGGATAAAACTAAATTCCGCAGTTTCTTACTATGAAAAACCAGCTCTAGGCAAAGTAAATCCTAAAACAAGATACATGGCTCTTTCTATAGATAAATCAACTCTAAAAAATAAATTAAAAATAGGAATTGCAAGAGAAATAACAAAATCCCAAGGAAATGTAGACATTCCTGGTTTTATTGACGAATCTAAGTTAGTAATTGTATCAAGCTCAGATTTAATGAGTTGGAAAAAAGTAAATGATTTGAAAATAAAAAATATTGATAGGATAATAGCAAAAATCTCTTCTAAAGACAAATACTTTATAGGTTTAGAAGACCCTGACATCTGGCAAGAAGGAAAAATAAAGCATGTTTACTTTACAATTGCATTTAAGTATAAATCTGAACATGGCTATGCTGTTTATCTAGGGCATGCACAAGGTAAGTCAATTGAAAGCTTAACTGCAACCTTACCAGTCCTTCAGCCTATAAAATCAGAAAAAATCGATGGTTTCAAAGAAGTTGCAATCTCCCCTATTAAAACAAAAGAAGGAAGATTTATTTTAAGTGAAGTTGAAATAAAAATGAAAAATAATGATTGGTCAGCAATTGCTGTCTCAAAAGCAAGTAAAATGTCTGGAAAATGGCAATTTTTAAAAATCTTGTTAAACCCTCATGAATTAAAATATAATTGGTGCAAAGGGCATCTGTCTCCTTGCTGTTTCTTATCTTCAAGCTCATCACCAAATAATAATTTATTAGTTGGAATCATAAATGGCAGGCAGCCTTCAAAAATAATCAACAATAAAAAAATCTACAGAAAATTTCGCCCTGGCTTAATCTTATTCAATCCTCACACAGGTGAAATCCCCTGGATTTCGCCCACTCCTTTATTTGAAGACCCCCAAGCTACAACAATTACATTTGCTTCAGATTTTATAGAACTAAGTAGTAATAAAGGGCTCCTCTACTGCCACGTAAATGATTCATTTATCCGAGCATACAAACTCAACTTGAAAGAAATAAAAAAATGCTTGCTAAACTCTCTTTAACTGCCTCATAATTTCTTCTAAAGGCATTTTTTTTGCACTCACCACTCCATCCCCTCCGCCAGAGTAAATAATTATGTCCTTCCCATCCTTTACAATCCCTGAAGGAAAAATTATCTTTCTGTGATCAAATACACTTTTTTCATATCTCATCATAGGATATAAAACAGGAAAAGGAGCCTTAGCTATTAGTTTTCTTGGATTCTTTAGATCAAACAAAGCAGCTCCTGCATAATATCCGTCAATAAATTTTGATTCGAGCATTTTTTTTGCATAATCAAGAAAGGCTTTTCTATACTTTCTTGTCTTAGTTTCCACAACCCCATGATAAAGCAATAACCACCCTTTATCAGTTTTCAAAGGAGGAGGTCCGGCTCCAACTCTTCCATAATCCCAGCTGCCCCTCTTAGAGATATTTAATGAAAAAGGACTTTCCCATGCTTTTAAATCATCAGAATAGCAAATCCACATATGTGGCTGTACAAATGAAAAACTCCCTTCAGGCCTGTGAATAGCAACATACTTTCTATTAATTTTTTCAGGAAATAATACAACATCTTTGTTCTGCTGTTCAAAAATAATTCCCATTCTTTTCCAGTTTTCGCAGTCTCTTGATACAGCATAACTAGTAGAAACCCCTCCCTGCATTGACAGGCTAACATAAGTCATAATATATTTTTTTCCTATTTTGACTATTCTCGGATCTTCCACCCCAAACTCTCCATCATTTTCCAATCCAAAAAAGCTGGGTTTCTGTTCAATTGATTTGATGCTCAGGCCATCCTTGTCCAATATTACTCTCCTTAAATGGGAAATAAAGTTTAACCTTTTAGTGCCGTCCCTGAACATAAAATCAAGGTCTCCTCTTTTTCTGATTCTTTGCTTTTTTATTTTGTCCAATTCAAGCTGAAGTTTTTTCTTGCCTGTAAATCTTGGAGAATAATAAAATTTACCATCAAAATCTTTTTTTACTTTTTCCCAGATTCTTACATAAAGAAGAACTTCACCTGATGGAAGTCTTACTGCGCCAGGATTAAAAACACCTAATACTTTAAATTCGTCTGAAGTTGGTTTAACATCTTCAGGTCTGAATAAAACCTTGTCCTCTTTTATTTTCACCACTTTATTTGAAGCTACCTCCTCTTGAACTCATGTATATCTTTAATTCTCAGTGAATATAAAGCTATCCCAAGCATAGCAAGTGCAAATAATATAAATATAAATTTAAAAGGCAAAAACAATAAAATAATTGCTGAAAAAAAAAGTTGCTAAGGCGCTTCCAACATCAATTGCAGTATTATAAGGTCCATAGTACTTATCTCTTTCTTTTTCATTTACAATATCAAAAAAATAAGCCTCAGTAGTGGGCTCAACCATAGATATTCCAAAGCTGGAAATAACTAAAATAGGGAAAATATAATAAAATTCAGGAAAGAAAAAGCATAAAATAGCTGAAACAAATAAGATTAAATATCCTATTAAAAACATTTTCTTAAATCCTTTTTTCCCTGCAAGCTTGCCAAAATAATATTCAGTTAAAATAGTTGGAATAACCACTCCTGCTAAAAACACCCCCACCCATACATCTTCATAACCACTCTCAACAATATAAATTGGAATATAAACATAAAGCAAAGCCATCCAGAAGTTCACAGCACCACCAGTCATATAGGCAAAAACCCTTTCCCTTTTTTTAAAAAAATCTACAGTTACTTTCACAATATTATAATCAATTCTTTTCTCCTTCCTATTATCATTAATTTTAAACTTCTTAAAAACAAATAAAGATAAAAATAATAATACTGCTGAATAAAAAAATACAGCTCTAAATCCATATATGCTTACAACATACCCTGCAATTAAAGGTCCAACAAACCAGCCTAAATTAAAAATAGAGTAAATCAATCCCTCATTTTTAGAAACCTCCTGCTCTTTTGATTTATCTCTGACAATTATTCCAAAAGTAGTTATCCTTAAGCTGACAGCCACAGCTAGTAAAACTCCTAAAAATATAACCAAATAAAAATTAGTATAAATTGAAAAAATAAAATAAGATATTATAAATATAAAAATAGATAAGGCAAATAATTTGCTTTTGCTGTACTTTTCAACAAAAGGTACAATAAAAAAACAAGCTAAAAGGCTTATTACAGTAAAAAAAGTTGTCAAAAAGCCAACATAAGCAGCACTATGTAAAAAAGAATCAAGGTAAATTGACCAGATTGCTCCAACTGAAGCCAACCCTATTAAAGACACTAAATAAGAAGCCCCTAACTTATCTATTGCCTTAAACCTAATACCTCTTTTTCTCAAATGCATAAAATAAAATGGGAATATATATTTTTAATTCTTTGCTAAATCAAAACTTTCCCCATTTTAAGAGATTTATAAGCTGCAATATACATCCCAGCGCTCCAAGCCTGCAATTCCCCATAATTTCTTTTAGTTATAGGATGAATCCACTCTGGAAAGTTTCCCCGCAAGTTACATTCTGCCAGTTTCTTTAATTCTTGCTCAGCTTCTCTAAACTTTCCCATTTTCACTAGAGCAAGAACATAAAACCCTCCAATAAAAGTCCAGATTCCACCATTAAGATAACTATTAGGATTTCCAGCAGCACAATCAATATAATAATCCTGCCAATGTTTGCTTTCCCTGTTTATAGGAGGATATATAGCCTTCATAGGATATGGTTTGTTGATTTTTTTCTTTTCAATATAATTCAAAATCTTACTCGCTTGTTTCCTATCTGCAACTCCAAAAATAATTGCAAGTAAATTTCCTAGTGAATCAAACCAATCTCCTATTTCCTTATACTTATTATGGTTTTTCCATCTATAAGAATAATAATATTCATTCCCCCATAACTTATCATCCTCATTTTTATTGACTCTTTTCCTCAGCTTTCTTGCCTTTCTTCTTTTTCCAGCAAGATTTAAAACCTCATAATATAAAGCTTGAGTATTAATTGTATGTCCATATCTATGTGGAAAAGCATCCTGCCAGTCGCTTGTTGGAAGCTGTTCCAGCATGCTATCTTCCCCCATATCTTGGTATTCCAGCCAAGTCAGGGCTTTTTCAATAGCTTTCTTATGTGAATTAAATAAAGAATTGTCTTTGTATCTCTTCCTATAAATATACTCTCCAATAATAAACCATAAGCTAGAATCAATTGATTTATAATCTGCTTTTCTTCCAATCACCGCATTTGGAATCTGGCCGTGGTTGCTCTGGTTTTCTTCTAGTGTAACTAAACTTTTTTTAAATATTTCCTTAAATTCGTCTCCTGCTAAGCTGGCTCCTATCAAAGAAATCATACTATCCCTTGCCCAAACCCCCCTGTACCCTTTTATTCCCCCGGAAGCGAATAATCCCTTCTTAGTACTGCAGACTCTTATTACCTCTTTTGATTTATCATAGGCTTCATCTAACATTACTATATTAATTAATCTAGTTTTAAATATCTTTATCTTTTTCGCTGAATATTTCCTCGCACTCATCAACTGCTGACACCAGTGCTGCCACATTCATCTGAGGATGCCTGTACTTATCACAAATAGAAGGCCCATCATAACCCTTATCTGTCATTGCTTGTTTAATTTCACTTAATACTCTATTGCACTCTTCGGGGCCAGATTGATAGTGCATTCTTTCTATATATTTTTTGGAAAGCTGAATAAATAAATTTACCATTTTATAATTTTAGTTTTTGCTGAATAAGCCTGCCAGCTTCAGTAGGATAATTTCCATTTAAACAAGCTAAGCACAATTCATTATAACTTAAGCCACAAGCACTAACTAACCCCTGCACAGTCTGATAAACCATTGAGTCTGCGCCAATCTCATGCGCAACCCCTTTTTCCAAATCTTCCTTAAACCTAGCCCCAATTAACTCGCCTTTAGTGGGAAAATCAATGCCATAAAAACAAGGGCAGATAATAGGTGGTTCAGTGGCTCTAAAGTGAACTTCTAAAGCCCCAGCGCTCCTAATCATTGCAATCACAATCTTGCTGGTCTCTCCTCTGACAATACTATCTTCAATTAAAATAATTTTCTTTCCTTTTATTCTTCCAGAAATAACCCCATACTTGCTATTCATAATCCTTGCCCTTTCACCCTCTTTATTAATAAATCCTCTATCAGTTCCGTCTCTAGTTATCGCTTGTGTTAAATTTAATCCAAAATATTTCGCATAAGCCTCAGCTGCAGGAATAGCTGTATTTGGAACAGGCACAACAACATAATTTCCCTTATTTCTGAGAATATCCTCTTTCAAAGGTTCATTGATTGCTAGGTTTATACCTAATTTCTCCCTAGTCTCATTAACAGAAATCCCATCAACAACAGAATTAGCCCTTGCAAAATAAACTCTTTCAAAATGGCAGTGTGCTTTCCTGTGTCCTGGAAAAAGATTTCTCATCTTTAGTTCCTTACCATTAAAAATCATGCAAGTTCCGGGTTCTGGTGATTTAAAATTTTTTATCCCTATTCTTTCCAAAGCAACACTTTCTGAAGCAACAGCAAAATAATCCTCATTTTCCCCATAAACTAGTGGTTTAAATCCAAAAGGGTCTCTCCACACAACCAGCTCCCCGTTTGCAAACATAAAAACAACATTATAAGCTCCATCCATTTTTTCCATTACTCTTCTGCTCGCCTCAAAAAAATCAGGCTTCCCTCCGCCCCTCTCAAGTGAAAGCTGATTAAGAGTCTTGGAAATCAAATGCATCATAACTTCAGTATCTACCTTAGTATCAAGCAGATAATCTTCAGCCATTTCCTTTTTCAGTTCATCATAATTTACTAAATTGCCATTAAAAGCAATTGAAAATCTCTTCCATAATCTCGGATGATTCCTGAAAAAAGGTTGCGCCTCTTCAATCAAGTCTAGATGATGTATAGCACTTCCAGCAGTAGCATACCTTACATGTCCAATTCCAGCAGTCCCCTTGAAATATTCTAGATTTTCCTCAAACTCCTTCTTGATATTTGCCTTAAAAACACTAGTAACAGTTCCTAAATTTCTCAATAGCTTAAGTCTTTTTTCATAATCCTCATTAAAAGGATTATATACAGAAATTCCCGCACTTAACTGTCCCCTATGCTGAAGCTTGGAAAGCATCTCATACAATAATGCAGGAACAATCTCTTTTCTTAAGGGTTTTTTTAGGTATACTGCAGCTATACCACACTCTTCACCTACTTTAGCTGGCATAAAAACAAAAACAAGAATTAGTTTTTAAATTCATTTATACTGTAAAATATACTTTACCACTCTTTGAACATTTTAGGTAATTTAGGAGCTTTCTGCCCCTGATAATCTCCAGAATATATTTTAAAAGTGGGTTCAAAGTGTTCAATATCCCCTTTTTTTACATCATCAAAAACAACAATTCCTGCACTATCTCCTGTTCTTATTTTTCTCCTTACATTTGAATAACACTCTAAAGTTATCTCTCCACGAAAACCTGGCTGAAAAAATCCTGCGAAGTCAGTCCATAACCCAGTCCCACTTTTATGATGTGCCCTTGAAAGCCTTCCACAAATATCTCCAAGAATAATTTCCTCTCTTGTTCCAAACAAATAAAAAACATTTGGCTCAACTATGCTTTCATTCCCAGGTTCAATTCTTTCAAAATACTTCCCAGGATCTACCAACCCCCTCATATCCATATCAATTGGCTCATCACACTTTCTGGCTTTGTAAGCAAAATCAGTTGAAAAAGTCATTTCTAATCCATGCTCACTTAATCTCTCGTCAAAAACATCTCTTTCATTTTCAACTAGCTTAACCTTCCAACTCTCTTTTAGCTCCCCATTGCCTAAAAAATCACTCCCTTTATATCTTAAAAAAGCCTGAAATAATCTTGTCTCTCCGGGCCTGATAATAATTGGAAATGCAAACAGCTGAACAGCTACAATTTTCTCCCCATCAATAGTCTCGCCAACATGATGGCTCATGCAGCCTACTCTTCCAGTAGTGCTTCTAGAATCAATCAACATATCATAATTCCCCATAAGAGAAAACCTTTCATAAGTAGGAATATAATAAACTTTTCTCCCATTTTCATCTGGCTCTAAAACAAACTCTCGCCCTTCTTCAATTTTTAATTTATCTAGCCTAGCCCAGTCAAACTCATTAACTTCAGGAAAAAAAGTATCTGAAACAGCTATTGTCTGCCCTACTCTTAGCTCAAAACCAACAGGCTTATACTGGTCTTCTAATAATTCAGGCTCAACCATAGAAAAAACTCTCTTATCAACATCAGGACATCTATCCCTATCTTCATCTAAATCAGGCATTAATCTATGCACCTTGCCACTTTCTGATTCCCAAGCTCTGCCTTCTAATATTTCCTCACTCTTAGTTCCAGAAAAAAATCCCTTTGTTCTGCGCTTCAATATTACCATTTTGAATTACATCCACTTCCCTAAAGCCTCTTGTTTTTCAGTTTCCCTGCCAAAAACACTCTCAATATAACTCTTAGTCAGATCTAAACTCTGCCTAACATAAGCAGGAACTTCAAAATTTTCACTTAGATCAATAGCTGGCTGCAAATATTTTACTATGCTTCCTTGCGAAATAGTAAATATAATCTTTCCATTACACTTAATGCACTTCCCAGCTAAAGGGGGTCGCCTATATTTTTCATTGCAAGTACTGCACCTAAAAACCTGTTGAGAAAACTTTCTTAAATTTCCCCTTATATCACGAATAAAATGCCTCTCAATAACAAGTCTTGCAACATCAGCAGTATCAACTGCCCTTATCTTTTCAGCAAGATTCATCTGACATGCTACCTTTTCAGCCATTGTTCCTAATTTTTTGTAAGCAGAACATAACACTCCTTCATTAATATCATCTGTCTCATATTCATACCATAAATTAGTAAATTCCTCCTTTCCAAGCCTGTCTTTTATCCTTTCAATCTTAACCTCACTTGGATGTAAAAATTTATCACCTGCTTCATACAACTCTAAAGGAAGCTCTCGGACTATATCAATATCTAATAACATATCATCAACCTCTCCTGCCCTTATCCTTGCATTTAAAACTAAAGGAGCATCCTGAGTTCCCCCCCTATGCGATGGTAAATACTCTCTTGAAAAATTTAATAACATATCTAGTAAAAGCATCATGGCAGCTTCGTCACCATCACAGTCTCTCCTCATAGCAGCATGAATATAAGGGCTAGCTAAAAAAGTCTGGCTTTTTGAAAAACCAATAATTCTTCCTGCAACACAAGCACAGTTATGGGGGGCAATGCAAGCAACAAGATGACCCACCAAATCATCTCTTGACTTTATATTATAAAATGGCTTTAACCCATAAAATCTTACAAGCAAAGAATCTACAAATCTTGTAATCCTTACAAAAACATCATCTGCCTTTTCATCCATGCTTTCAGGGCAGGCAGGTAGCAGCAGATCATGGGGTTTTATCTCTAGAATTTGATTATCATTTTCAAGCCCCTTTCCAAAAATATCCTTCTTATAATCCATTTCTATTAATTTCTCAACGCTTGTCTCAATTTCCTTAGGTTTAAAATGAGTTATAGGAAGCTCAGTTGCATCAAATCTAATAGTCCCATCTTTATTTACATTTAATCCAAAAAAAGCTCTTAATAAGCCTTTTGCAAGATTCTCAGGAACATGCTCTTTATTACTTGTCCCTCTGACTCCTTTCACAAGCTTAGGCATCTCTTCTGGAAAAAGACCTAAATGCTTTACAGCAGCATCATAATATTTCTTGCTGTCAATCCTCTTTGAAACATATCCTTGCCCTAAAGTATGATAAGGGCACTTATCAGAAGAAAATTTCTGCTTGCACTCTCTGCAATAATTCATCTTCTCAGTCTCACTTTTACAAGTTTCACAAATAAAATAAATTGTTTCAGTTTCACATTTTTTACAATAATATATTGGAAAATCTGCTTTTATAGTTCCAACTGATACAGCTTCCTGCATACTTCTTAGTCTTCCACCCTCTTCACCAACAGGAAATAAAACATTAGGGCTCCCAACTAACTTCCTTAGCTTGGCTTTTTCAGGCCTACCCATTCTAGCTCCAACAAAAGTTCCTGCCTTGTCCCTTATTCTAAACTCTGAATTAAGATTAATAATATCAATAACTTCCATATTTCTTATTTTTTTACAATACTCTCCAATATCATTTTCCAAAGAGTAATTTTCTTTTTCTACTAAGCTAGGATCTAAGCCGAAAGTAACTAGCAAAGCCTTACTATCTTCTTCACCTAATACAACATTTTCTGTAGTAACATCATGTTCAACCCCCAACAATTCAAGGGCTCTTTTACCCTTCCTGAATCTCTCCCTTTCAGTTTTATTAAAAGGAAAAATAATTTTCTTATTAATATGTGCATTTGAGAACCAGTCTAAAAAATCCATAAGAAATTTATAAGAAATCTGAGTCCAGTAATAAATAAAATTAGGGTGTAAAGATAAGTTATATTTTTTGCTTAGCTCCATTGCCTTTTCAAGGCTAACATTATAAATATCATCTATATCAATTTTGTCGCCTTTTTCTTTTGCAGCTTTTTTCAATTCCTGAAACCAAATCTGTTCCACATATCCTGCAGGCATTAATATATGATTTCTATTAATAAAATCACCATAAGGTACTAATATATCTCCAACATAAATTATTTCACTTACAGTTTTATTGTATTTTTGAATGTCTTCTTTTGTTCTGAATTTCTTAACACTACCATCATTCAGTTTAACTATTGGCCCGTCAATCGAATTACAAGCAGAAATAGCAGTACCTTTAGTAGGTCTCTCAGTTTTCAGTTGCGTGCCTGTAGCAATAAAATCATTTAATACATACATAGTCTCAGGATGAATGCTTAAAGCTGAATATCCAGAAACTCTTCCTCTCCCATATCGCATTCGAAATCCTCCTGAACGTGAAGGATGTCCTAAAACTGGCCTGCCAGCTACTAAATCTTGAATATAAACTGCAGAAGCATTTACATCTTTTTTAACATCTCTGAGTTTTTTTTGTAACTCGCAGAATTTCTCAAGAAAATCCCACCCACTTAATTTAAATCCTTTTTTCTTTAGCTTGCTAACCATTCTTAGTATTTTAGGGGCTTTCTGAATAATTCCCTCCCCAATAACTAAACATAATCCTGACCTTATATAATTAGTATCAACTCTTTCAAGGTCTTTATAATTGCTTACCTCTCTTTCAACACTTGGGTCTCCTGCAATCTGTATAGGTAAGTTCCTAATCATCTCTTCTATTTCTTTCTCGACAGGAAGATATTGTAAATTAGTGACTCTTTCATGATAATCATAAAGCTCAGTTATTACTCTCTTGATTTCCTCTTCACTAGGATCATATTTATCATAACCAAAAATTTCCCTTAAATAATCAATAATAACTAATGAAAATGCAGCCCCTGTTCCACCTGCTGAACGTATTGGTCCTGAATAATAAGCTGTAAAATAATCTTTGCTATCTCTTGTCTTATTAACTTTAAATTCAGTATATCCTTCAATAGGGCTGCTTACAACTCCTAGAAGAATATAAGCCATTCCCACCCTTATTCCAGCGTCAATAGCTTCATGCAAATCTTTAAACTTGCAAAATTTTTCCTTCGCAATTTCTTCTGCAATAATCAGGCAGATCGCAGGATCTAAGCTTCCGTGCTCCTTTTCTAATTCAATAATTCTCTTGCTGATTTTAGATTCAGCTAACTGGGGGTAAACAGTAGCTATCAAATTAACTGCTCTTTCAGCTAAACTTGTAGCAAGAGGTATCTCAACTACACTTTTAGGATCTAATCCTTTTTTTCTAGCTTCTTCAGCTACACTATAAGCTACCTTAACTTTATCTTCAATTTCCTTAAAGTATTTATTAATTGTCATTTCAAAATAAATATCAGCTAAAATCTAAGATTTTGATTGCTTTTGTCTTTAAATTTAAAACTGGAACCTTGCAAGGATCAGGATTATTTCCAACTTTTTCTTCAAAAGGAGTCATTGATTGCCAGCAAGAACTGCAGACAATTAAGATATTATTATAAGTGTCAACGTCAGGTCTGTGCAAATCACCAGTTGTGATAACGTCAGGAACCTCACTTATTAATAAAGGGTCTTTATTTTCATTTGGAATATAAGTTACAGAAGAATGAATAGGTGCAAGATGCCTTCTTTTCAGCATTTCCTTTACAACTTTGGCAGGAGTATCGTGGCCTTTGTTTAATCTCAAATAATCTATTTCTGTAATAAAATTAGTCATACTCGCCCCATGATACATTAACACCCTTACTCCTCTTTTCCCATTATTTGTTATCTCAATCATCGCTGGATTGCTCAATAATATAATATTATCTAAAGAATATAAAACCTCAGCATATTTTTTGTCAATCATTGGTTGAGGTTCAGCAACTCTTACAGCATCGTGCTGCCCTGGAATAATCATAATAGTTATATCTTTCCTCAACTTGCCTAAAAAATAAGCTAATTGCTGATACTGCTCTTTTATATCTTTTATACTAAGCAATTCCTCCTGCCCTGGAAATACCCCTACCCCATCTACATTATCTCCAGTTAAAAAAAGATATTTCACTTTCTTAGCTTCTTCTCTTTGATTTTCATCACCAACCTCTCCATTTAACCAGTCTATAAATTTTACAAAATTATCCTCAAGAAAATTAGTGCTGCCAATATGAATATCAGAAATAAAAGCAGCACACTCATCTTTTTCCAAACAAGTCTTTTCAGCAAGAATTATATCAGGATAGATAATTTCATTTGCAAACAGAATATCTTTATTTCCAGTGCATTTTATTCCTATAATATCATCTAATAATATATTTTTTGCTTTATCATAAACTGGTTTGTTGTTGTTAACTAAAACTGAAATCCTTCCAGTTAAATCTTCTACAGTAAGAAGTATGTTTTTATTTTTAGTTACTCTTTTTGAATGCACAATTCCAATAATAGAAATTCCTTGCCTATCTCCAGAAATCTTATTAATAGAAACTAAATTATCAAGTTCAGACCGGTTTAACATTATATTTTTCATCTCAGAATACCTGCTGCGAAAATACTTAGTAAAATCCTCAACACTAAGCTTTTTTACTGGATTAATTGGTGAAGCTATTATTTTTATATTCTTAAAAACCTGTTCTTCACTTTCATCTCTAGGAGTATCTTGAATTTTTTGAGAAACTTTCTCTTTAGATATTTCAATACTTATACCTAAATTAATCTTAATTTTCTCAACTGTCTTTTCATCAATTATAATATTTTGAATTTGATCAACATTTTTCGCGAAGAAGTTTTTAGAAATTATCTTTTCTTTAGAAATAATACTAATCTGATCTATAATTTGTTTTATCGCTTTTTCGTCACCTAAATTTTCAAGTAATTTATAAGCATCCTGATCTAATAAAATCCCTCTTTCCATACAAAACTTTAAAATTTGACTATCCATCTTATAAACTTAAAGATTCATTTAATATAATAGAAGCTCTATTTAAAATAGGTTCAGGGATAGCTAATTTTATTTCCCTTGTTCTACCATGTCTACCCTTACTTATAACTTTAGCATTAATCAAACCAAGCATGTCAAATTCAGCAATAATATCACTTACTCTTCTTTGAGTTAGAATATCTGTTTTAGTTTGCTTGCATAATTCTTGGTAAATATTATATACATCACCAGTAAATATCTTATGATATTGTTTGCTCCTTTCAAGATGAATTACAGCAAGTAAAGTTAACTGAAATTGCTTAGGTGCAGTTTCAATAACATCAATAATCTTATCCCTATCAAATTTATCATTAGATAAATCAACATGCTTTAAGCTAATTTTACCACTACCATCTCTCTCAGCAAGCTCACCAGCTATCCTAAGTAAATCTAATGCCCTCCTTGCATCGCCATGCTCTCTCGCAGCAAAAGCAGCACATTTTTGTATTACTCCTTCTTCAACAACCCCTTGTTTAAATGATTCATTTGCCCTTTCCATTAAAATATCTTGTAACTGAACAGCATTATAAGGTGGAAAAACAACCTCTTCCTCACTTAAACTGCTTTTGACTCTAGGGTCTAGATTATCTAAAAATTTTAAATCATTACTTATACCTACTAAACTTATTTGAGCATTGCTCAACTCCGAATTTAATCTAGTTAAATTATAAAGAAAATTGTCAGAAATCTTTTTGACAGCCTGATCAACTTCATCTAAAATTAACACAAGTAAATGATTCTCTTTTTCTATAAGTTCTATAAATTTATTATAAACCTGATCAGTCGGCAGTCCTGTAGCAGGTACAGTTCCCCCAAACTTTTTAACTAATTCAGCTAAAATCCTATATTCTGTATCTGCAATCTTCTTTAATTTACAGTTAATATACTCAATTTTTAAGTCAAAATCTTTTTTCATGGTTCTTTTAAGCATCTCATTTCTAACATATTGTAAAGAAAGAGTTTTTCCAGTGCCTGTCTGACCATACACAAAAAGATTGCTTGTTCTCTCACCCCTTAATGCAGGGGCTAATATACCTGCTACCTGTTCAATTTGTTTATCCCTATGTGTAATGCAATTAGGATTATAATTTGTCTGAAGAATAAACTTATTTTTAAATAAGGAGCTTTTAGTAGCTGAATCAAAAATTCTATCTAATTTTTCCATCTTTTTACACCTTTATATAAAACCTACCTCTCTAAGTTATTTTTGTTTTATAAATTTAGTTATATTAAAACATATACTTACACTCACACCTTCATTTCCAGTAGAGATTGATAAACAAAACATCAAATCCCGTCGAAATGATTAGTCATTTTGTAATTACAATGGAAAAATACACCAACTCCTCTTTCTTATGGAAGATTGTATATAATATATAAT
>JBDRNU010000018.1:0-8130 GCA_043810775.1 archaeon
TGATGCAACTAATTTAGCTGTAGGCAAATCTGGAAGTCTTTCAGCTGCTTTTTTCAACGGCTCAATAGATGAAGTCAGAATTTACAACCGAAGCTTGTCATCGTTGGAAGTCTACCAGCATTATTCTAGCAACTTGAAAAAGCTGAATTCAACTCACTGGGAATTTTACTCCAATCAGTCTGACTTAAGGGAAGAAAATCAGAATTACACTTATCAAGCATGCGCTTCAGACATCTACGGCTATCTAAACTGTACTGGACTAAGAACTGTAATGCTAACTTCAATAGCTCCAAACGGAACCTTGCTAACTCCTGCTAATCAGACTGTAACTAATATAACTAGCCAGAATTTCACTCTTACAATTACAGACAATATTGGAATTAAAAATGCAACTTTATATATTTACAATTCAACTAATGACTTAGTATATAACTATACATTTACATTTGCAAGAGGAGTAACTACAGCCACACTTGGTTCAGTATACACTCTGACAGAAGGAGTATACACCTGGTTCTATAAAGTCTGGGACTGGGCAGATAACTTATTCACTAGCGAAGTTAGAGAAATAACCATAGATACTAGCAAGCCTGGACTTTATATTATCTATCCTCTGAATATAACTTATAATCATAATATTACTGAACTTAATTATACAACTACAGACTTAACTCCAGATAGCTGTTGGTATACTAATGAAACTGGAAGCTTGTCAGCATTTAATTTAGGAGGTGTTAACTTCACTGGAGTAAATAACTCACGAGAAGGTTCAAATACCTGGACACTATACTGCAATGATTCTGTAGGAAATGTAAATTCAACTTCAGTTAGTTTTGTTATTGATACAATCCCTCCATATGTTGCATGGGTTACTCCTGAAAATGGAACAAGATATAATCAAACTAACATAATAATAAACCTAAACTTTTCATCAGATGTAAGTTATGTAGGGTGGTATAATGGCTCAAGTAACTTAACTTACACTGTTCCAGTCTCAATAAATTTAGCAACAAATAATTATACTTTTTATGCTTATGCAAATGATTCTGCTGGAAATATTAACTTCAGCAGAGTAGATTTTGAAGTAACTTTAGATGAAACTCCACCTCTAATCATTATCCAACACCCCCTTCCAACAACATACTCTATATTCACTCTAGACCTAAATGTAAGCTCAACAGAAACAAATCCTGATACTTGGTGGTATACTCTTGACAATGGAAATACAAATACTAGCTTTATACCAAACACAACAATTACAGCAAGCGCAGGAAATAATCTATTAATAGTATACTTAAATGACACTTCAGGCAATACAGGATTTGCAAGCGTAAGCTTCACCATATTAACAGCATCTCCACTGCTTTCTATTATTTTCCCAGAAAATTTAGCTTATAATCATAATATAACTTCACTAAATTATTCAGTTTCAGATACTGACTTAGACTCATGCTGGTATTCAATAACAGGGCTAGTCAATATATCTATATTCTGTGGGGCTAATATAACTGGCTTGCAAGCTTTGCAAGGTTGGAATACCTGGTCAGTGTATGCAAATGACTCTGTCTCTTCTTTATCTTCAGCTTCTGTAAATTTTTATGTAGACTCACTTCCACCAGAAATATCCTTAATAAATCCACTTTTTAATTCTGAGCAATCTTCATCAGCAATTACTTTCTCTTTTAATGCAACTGACCTAAGCAGTATTGAAAACTGCACTCTAATTATTGACAGTTCGCCAAGAGACACAACCTCTTCAGTTCCAAATGGATTAGTTAGCTCAATTATATATTCACTTTCAGAAGGAACATATAGCTGGCAAATCTCATGCACAGACCAGTTATTGAATATAGGTTACAGCCCTGTCTGGATTTTTAATTTAACATTTCCTCAGCAAGCTGAAGAGTATTCAGGAGGTGGAGGAGGGTGTTATTCAAGGTGGGAATGCACTAACTGGTCACTATGCAAAAATGCCTTGCAGTCAAGAAACTGTACAGACTTAAGAAACTGCAATAAAGATTACATAGAAAACAGAAGTTGCATAACTTTAAAGCCAGTTGAACTGCCAAAAGGTCTTGATTGTCAGCCATATACATGTAATTTAACCTCCCACAATTATTGTGATGAAAACGGCAGCTGGACTTCTCCAGCCAATTACTGTATCTCATGCCCTGAAGATTCTATTTGTATCGGGCACTGTGGCAATAAAAAATGCGAATGGAATCAAAACGAGTATTTTATTACCTGCTTTAAGGACTGCTGGTATCAGCTAGTAATAGCACTAATAATCCTCATAATCTTATTGTTTTTAGCTATTTACTATATCTATAAAAAGAGAAAAGAAAACAGATACTTGGTAATAATTATTCCTTTAATTAAAAAAGCTCTTTCAGAAGGAAAAACAAAAGAAGAGATTAAAAAACAGCTTCTAGAGAAACACTGGCCACTAAAAATAATAAACAAAGCTTTCAGGATAATTGAAAAAGAAAAACTTAGAAAACTAAAACAAAATCAGAGAGTAGAGTCTAAGATAAAACCTATGCTAAAGCAAGAATCTATTAAGCCTTCTGTTGAGCATTTTATTCCTCAGCAAGTATTGCAGAAATTACAAAAACCAGAAATAGAATACCGAATTGTAAAATTAGGTGATGGAAGAACAGTAATAAGAATAATTCAAACAAAGCCATTTAAGCGCAAATTTAAGTCAGAATTTGAAGAAAAAGCCTTCTCTCTTCTAAAATTAGAAGTAAGAGAAGCTTTATTTAAAGGACACTCACATCAAGAAATAATATCTAGGGCAAAATCTAAGCACTGGCCTCTAGCTATAATAAATGATGTTTTTTCTGACTTAGAATTTGAAGAAATCCAGATTAAAGCAGCACTTAATCACAAAATAATTCCTTCAAAAATACCTCAGACAATAATAAAGGCAGATAAGCATGAAAAACAAAAGATTAAAAAAATAAATGAAATTAAGTCTAAATTTAAGTCAGAATTTGAAGAAAAAGCCTTCTCTCTTCTAAAGATGGAAATAAGGGAATTATTTAATAAAGGCTATTCGAAACAGCAAATTAAGGAAAAGATGCTTTTCAAAAACTGGCCCGAAAGCCTGATAGACCAAGTTTTTCTAGTTTTATGCAAGTGACTATAAAGTAGTATATGCAAAAACTCAAATAAAAAATTTATTTATATTGTATTATCCTTTAGAACACAAATCTTTAAATAACTATTTTTTTAATTAAATTAGTCTTGTTTATTCCACGAAAATTCTTGATTTTCAGGGCCAAAATTCCTAAGATTAATGAGAAATTTTGTGGTTTTCTTGATAAAAGGGGTAAAATGAAAGTAAGAAAACGTAATGGAAAGCTAGTGGAATTTGATGAAAATAAAATAATAGAAGCTATTTGGAAAGCTGCTCAAGACCTTGGTGGAAAAGACAGGGAAGAGGCAGAAAGGCTGGGAAAACAAGTTTCAGCCCAGGTAAATAAGGATTTTCAGGATAAATTACCTACTGTTGAGGATGTGCAAGATTCTGTAGAAAAAGTTCTTATCAATAGCGGGCATGCAAAAACAGCTAAGCACTATATATTATATAGAGAATCAAGAAAAAACCTAAGAAACACCCAGCAGCTGTTCATTGATTCTCATAAGCTAGTCAATGACTACCTGATGAAAGAAGACTGGAGGGTATATGAAAATGCTAATGCAGTGTACTCATTTCCAGGCTTGCTATGGCACTCTGCAGGCACAGTAATGTCCTACTATACTCTTAACTACATGTATCCTAAGGAAATTGCAAATCAGCATATTTCTGGAGCTTTCCATATACATGACCTTAGAATGGGAATTTCAGGATACTGCGCAGGCTGGTCTTTAAGACAGGTATTGCATGAGGGGTTTAATGGAGTTCCAGGAAAAGTAGAGTGCAAGCCTCCAAAACATTTAAGGACTGCCATAGGGCAAATGATAGATTTTATGGGAACTCTTCAAAACGAGTGGGCTGGCGCGCAGGCTTTTTCATCATTTAACACCTATCTTGCACCTTATGTAAAAGCTGACAATTTATCTTATAATGAAATTAAACAATGCATTCAGGAGTTTGTATATGGGATGAATGTAGGTTCAAGGTGGGCTGGTGAAACCCCCTTTACTAATGTATCTCTTGATTTAACTATCCCTAAAGACCTAAACGACCAAAAAGTAAGTATTGGGGGGAAATTTATAGACTCAACATTTTCTGATTACCAAGAAGAGTTAGAAAAAATAAATAAGGCTTTTATTGAAGTCTTGTTAAATGGTGACGCAAAAAATCGCGTGTTTACTTTTCCAATTCCCACTTATAATTTAACAAAAGACTTTAATTGGAACTCTGATATTGCAAATCTTCTTTTTGACATGACTGCAAAATACGGGCTTCCTTACTTCCAGAACTTTATTAATTCAGACTTAAATCCAGAAGATGTAAGGGCAATGTGTTGCAGGCTCCAGCTGGATTTAAGCGAATTAAGGAAAAATACTACTGCAGGTAGGTTTGGTTCTGGTGAAAGCACAGGAAGCGTGGGGGTAGTTACAATTAATCTGCCAAGACTAGCTTGCAATAGTAAGGACGAAAATGAGTTTTTTGAAAATCTTGATCAGCTAATGTATCTTGCAAAAGAAAGCTTGGAAATAAAAAGAAAAACAGCAGAAAATAACATCAAGAGAAATTTACTGCCTTTTACTAAGAGGTATCTTGGAAATCTTGACAGGCATTTTTCAACTATAGGATTAATAGGCATGAATGAAGCTTGTCTTAATTTTCTTGGCAAGGATATAGCTTCTGATGAAGGTAAGGAATTTGCACTTAAAGTTTTAAACTATATGCGTAGCAAGCTTCTTGAATACCAGGAAGAAACCGGCCATATATATAATCTAGAAGCTACTCCGGCTGAAGGAGCTGCTTATAGGCTTGCCCAAAAAGATAAAAAACAATTTCCTAATATAATAACTTCTGGTGGCAAAGAGCCCTATTACACTAACTCAACTATGCTTCCAGTGGATTATAGTGATGATTTATTTTTCTCAATAAAGCACCAAGAACCACTTCAAAAGCTTTATACAGGGGGAACAGTATTTCATACTTTTTTAGGAGAAGCAATAGACTCAAAAGCCTGCAAACTTATAGTTAAGAAAATAGCTACTAATTTCACCCTTCCTTATTTTACTATGACTCCAACATTTTCAATATGTGAATCTCATGGTTATTTAAAAGACCAGCAAGAATTATGCCCTAAGTGCAATCACCCCACAGAAGTATATAGCAGAATTGTTGGTTATTTTCGTCCAGTAAAAGACTGGAACGCCGGAAAACAGCAAGAATTTAAAGACAGAAAAGTCTATAAAATAGAAAGTTGTTAAAAAATATAATATCATATGGAATGGAAAGTAAAAGAAAACCATTAAGTTGTTTTGAGTTTAAAAATGCTTGACATTAAGAGTATTATAAAATGTACGGCAATTGACTGGCCAGGGAAATTAGCAGCTGAGTTTTTCATTTCTCAATGCAACTTTAAGTGTGGAATGTGCCACTCTCACGAATTAATTATTCCTGAAAAATATAAAAAAATAAAGTCTTATAATGAGGAAGAAATAAACAATATTTTAGAGCAACTGCAAGTAAGCAAGGTTGAAGGTTTAATTGATGGAATAATAATTTCTGGCGGAGAGCCGACCTCACATGAAGAATTAATCCCCTTCTTAGAAAAATTAAGAAAAAAAGGATTTTTAATAAAAATAGATACAAATGGAACTAATCCTTTAATATTAAAAGAAATTATTGAGAAAAAGTTAGTTGACTGTGTTGCAATGGATATTAAATCAAGTAAAGAAAATTACGAAAAAGCAGCAGGTTGTGATGTTAATCTGGATAATATTGAAGAAAGCATTAAACTAGTGTCTGGCTTAAATGAGTACTTCTTTAGAACAACTGCTGTTCCAGAATATATAGACTTAGATGAAATTGAGATAATAACTTTTTGGTTGCTGGAAGTTACTGGAAAAAAGAAGCTTAAGAATTTTCAAATTCAGCAGTTTATACCGGAAAAATGCCTTAATCCAGAATATAGGCAAATAGAGCCTTATTCAGATGAAGAGCTAAAAAAAATGAAACTGGAAATCAAAGATTATTTTGAAAATGTAATTATAAGTAATATCTAGCTGGTTTTTCTTTTTGATTGATTTTCGTACTGGTTTTTAACATAAATTAAATAAATAAGGGTCTTTTCCACAAATCTTCTTGTTAATCCAAGAAAAGAATAATTATTATGTGATTTATATAATTTATTAAGGCATTCACTTCCTTCTTCATTAAGAATTTCTGTAAATATTCTCTCCAATGGTTTGCCAGTTCTTGCAGCCCTGTCTATAGCTCTTTCCATGCTAATTACTTCCAGGCATTTATCATAAAATTTTTCTTGCATATTAAAATATTAGTTTAAATTTAGAATTTTGGAAAAAACAGAATCTTACTTCTTTTCTTCAAGACTAATGCAAATACCTGCAGCAACAGTAGCTCCGGCATCTCTTATTGCAAATCTAGCCATATGTGGATTATCTTTCTGTGTTTCAAGAACAAGGTTTCCTTGTGGCTTTATTTTTACAATAGCAACATCACCATTTTTAAGAAAATCAGGGTTTTCTTGGCTAGCTTGTCCAGTTTTAGGGTCTAATTTTTTTTGTAATTCAATAAACTGGCAAGGTACCTGAGCAGTATGTACATGAAATACCGGAGTATATCCTTTTGCAATTACAGTTGGATGATTTATTACTGCAATCTGAGCTACAAATTCAGATACAATTTTAGCTGGCTTTGCAGCGTCGCAGATAACATCTCCTCTAGCTACATCCTTCTTTCCAATTCCTCTGATATTTATTCCTACATTATCTCCTGCCATAGCTTCTTGCATCTGTTCATGATGCATTTCAATTGTTCTAACTTCTCCTTCAATTCCTTTCCCGCTTCTTCCTGGCAATACTATTACTTTCTGGCCAATCTTCATTATTCCAGTTTCAATCTTTCCAACTGGAACAGTTCCAATACCAGTAATATCATAAACATCCTGAATTGCCATCCTCATTGGAAGGTCAGTAGGCTTTTTAGGTGCATTAAATAAATCAAGCTGCTCTAATATTGTAGGCCCTTTATACCAAGCCATTTTATCAGATTTCTTTGCAATATTATCTCCTTTTAATCCAGAAACAGCTAAAAAGGTAACACTATCAACTTTTACTCCAACACTTTTCATTAAATTTGATACATCTTCCTTGACTTTATTGAATTTAGCTTCATCAAAATTTACAGTATCCATCTTATTAATTATGCATGCAATTTGCTCTACACCCATTGTCCTTAATAGCCAAAGATGTTCCTTAGTCTGAGGTTGAACTCCTTCAGCAGCTGCAACTACTAAGAAAGCAGCATCTGCTTGTGAAGCTCCTGTAATCATATTTTTAACAAAATCTCTATGCCCTGGTGCATCAATAATTGTAACTTCCCACTTCTTTGTGATAAGTTTTTTATAAGAAAGGTCAATAGTAACTCCTCTTTCTCTTTCCTCTTTAAATCTATCCATTACAAAGGCAAATTCAAAACCCACCTTGCCATGTTTTTCAGCTTCAGCTCTAAGCTTAACTAGCTCTTGCTCTGGAAGTACTCCTGAATCATACATAAGCCTGCCTATGCAAGTGCTTTTTCCATGGTCAACATGGCCTACAAAGGCGATGTTAAAGTTTGGTTTTTCTCTAGCCATTTTTATGATTAAAATTCATTAAGAATTTTTCTAATAGGAATTAATGAAAAAATGGGTTTATAAACATTTCGTTATAATTATTTTAATGAAAAAGATGCAATAGCTCCATTAATGATAATTCTAATAAAATATTCACTCATTTTCTCCTTTTTTCTTCAAATATAAATAATTCATCAATTTTAGTTTTTAAGACTTTTGAAATATCATGCGCAAGTTGAAGTGAAGGATTATACTTTCCCTTTTCTAAAAAAACTATGGTTTCTCTTCTTACTCCAACTTTTCTTGCTAGGTCTTCCTGAGTCCAGTTATATCTGGCTCTAAATTCTTTTATTCTTGTTTTCAT
>JBDRNU010000019.1:0-2659 GCA_043810775.1 archaeon
ACATTGATCTACTTTATGGGGTTCTTTGCCAGGTATTCTTGCTAGTAGTTCCACTTCTATCATTGAACTTTCAAAAGCAACCAATAAGTCAGGAGTTTCTGTCTTGCTCTGGTCTAGCTGCAGTCTTTGTATGTTCCTTAAATAAGGCCTTACCCATTGTATGTACATCCTAATAACTTCATAGTGCTGCCTTAAGAATTTTAATGTAAATACTCTTCTGTTTTTCATCTCCTCAAAAGTATGCTCTTTCCACGCTAAAAACGTCCTTAATTTTCTTTTGAGGACTTCTCTTACTTTTCTATTAAAACCTCCTCTCTCGCTTTCAACAACCACATCAACATCCTCCTGTTTTTGAGGATGTGTTGAGAAAAATAGATCCGGCAATGTAGTAAACTGGACTTCTCTGGCCATACCATAAACAGATGCAGGATTTTTTGCTCCCTGTTCAACTAAATCCACCCAGATTCCTTTTAATGTAATCTCAGCGCTTTCAGAGCTTTTACTCGTGGTAAAACTATCATGGTAATAGCTTAACCTTTCATCCAGGATTCTTAGTTCCCTTACCAGCTGGAATAATTCCCTGACCATTTTTCCTATTGTTGCTAAGAACTGGCTTACCTTGTCTTGTTGAAGTCCTAATCTTTGCTGCGCAGCTCCAAAAAAAGCGCTGTTTTCAGCAGCAGCAAAAACATCAGATATTTTGTCTATATGCGGAAACCCGGAAAAGTATCTTAGATAATGCAGAATATAGAAATACGGTTCTTCAATAGAAATATTATATGCTTCATAATGCAGTCTGTATCTTCTTGCTGGTTTTGGAAAACCAGTTTTAATATAAAATCCTCTTGTTTGTTCTGCTATCTCCTCTGATTCAAAACCAAACTTCTTTAGGTCTGCTGTTACGGCCATAACTACATTAAACCTCTTTTTTCCTTATTCAGTATACTAATTTGTATACTAATGCATATGGGCATATATAAATGTTTCTACGCGCTTATAAAGGAAATTTAAATAAGAATAACCGAACTTCATTATTTTTTCTTCTTTTTCAAAAGTTTTAATTTTTTTTTCTCCAGTTTAATTTTCTTCTTCTCTACTTTAGCTTTTTGCTTTTGTATTCCAGCTTTGTATTTTTCAGATGATTCATGCTGGTGGATAATTGTTTGCGCTTGCTGGGGTTTTTTATGGATTTTTGCTATTATAATTTTACTCAAATATTTTCCAAAATAACCTATAAAACCCGCTATAAATACAATAAGAATCCATTTTAATACCTCAATAATCAATTCCTGATCCATGAAAGAGTAATGGAATAGCTTATTTATTAAGATTTCCTTTCCCGCTTAAACCCTTCAATCAATTCCAAGAAAGTCTGATGAGCTTTAAGTAAATCTTTTTGGTTAACAAACCATAAAAGCTCAGGAACACAGCTTATTGCCTCAACTACATTGATATTGTTATTTGCAAGCTCGGTAAACAATATTGCTAAGATACCCGGAACTTTAGCACTTGTTGGAGCAAGCTCCATATTTATTTCGCCTAAATTATGTTCAATATTCAATACATCATTTTTTTTGAAAAGATTAGTAACTTTAGAAATGTTCTCTTCGTCCACAATAATTTTTATACTTTCTTCTGCTTGAATTATTCTAAGAATTTTACCCCTAGTATGCTGAATTGCAGTAAATAATTTTGGCAATAATTCCTGAACAGAAGGCTCTTTCACCAAAACTACTATTGCTATTCCAGTTTTAGTAGAAATTTTTCCATTCTTAATAAGCTCACCAGCATTAACAAAACGCTTTTCTTCACTTATATCAAATTCATACCTCCTAATAGCACTCATTACAGCATCTATACTTTCATCAGTATGCAGATGTTTCTGGATATATTGTGCTAATGCACGTTTGTTAATTACACCCCTGCTTAAATCACGTTTTATAGCAACATCATGATCAAGCAGCCTTTGAACCATTCTTGTAGTATTTGTCATATTTTCTAGAAATTGGTCATTTCTTATAAATCTATGTCTTTTTTGTCACAAGGTTTATATTAATTATTGCCTCCCAGTATTATAAAAATGAATCCGGTAATTTTACTTGAAAAAACCGACACTGAATTCAAAAATAAGTTGAATGAAGCATCAGAAGGAATTGTAAAGGATATTAAACGTATACGTAGTGTGCCTGATACTTTGCAATCTATAATAGCTTATGAGATTAATATTCAGGATGTAGGAATAAAGAATATAATACTTACAGTTGACTATTTAAATGGCAAGAATAAATTTTATGATACATCAAATGGAAATCATCAAAAATATGAATCATTAGAAAGTTTTGTATCAGACCTTGCAACTTATTTTTTAAGAACTCGTTCAGTGTATAACATGAACATGTAGGGCAATCACAAAAACGTAACCAATTTAGCCTGGCTTTTCATTTCTTTCAAAAGTCTACTTTGTTCTAATTGAATATTCACATCACAGCCAAACTTCTTCTTTACTAATTTCCTTGCGTATTCCAGCATCAGTTCTTTTGAAGAGAATTCAATTCCTCCTGAAGACATGGATTTTCTTGCAGCTTCTCTTGTAACCCACACACCTAAGGGTAAGGTATAATCCCCAGTTATAAAACGAAGTGCTAAAACAGAACCTTGC
>JBDRNU010000020.1:0-17368 GCA_043810775.1 archaeon
TAAAATGGCAGCTCCTCCAACAAATTCAAAGGACATTGCAATTGCAATGATAGAATTCTACCAGCAAAAAGATGAAGAAGGCCTGAAGAATCTAGTTTCTGATTTAGAAGAACTTGCAACAAAAGAACTCAAAGAAGGGCATGCAAGCTTCCCCCTTAGAGAAATTAAAGCAAGAAATATTAAACATTTAGATAGAGTTGCATGTATAGCAGATGAATATAAAGGCATGAAAGAAATGTACGAACAAGGTAAATTGCCAAATCCAGATCCTTGGGACGCAGCAGTTTCAGAAGCATATATTTTTATTGATACTGATCCAGATGAAGACTTTCCAGTTAGAGCTTTTTTCAGAAAAGCTACTGATTATGATAAATTTACCAGATAATTTTCATTCCCCTTCTTCAAAATCAAAAATTTCCTTCTGACCTTTATTGACATTGTCTAATTCCTTTTTCAGCCCATCAATTGCCTTATACATTTTTTTCTCCTTGTGAAAAGCCGCCCAATAATATGACTCATCGCGCGTGCCTTTTGTTACCAGAGTTATAAGCTTGCCTTTCATTAACCTGGCTGTTCTGCCAGCTCGCTGAATTTTACGAATTGCAGAAGGGACAGGCTCATAGAAAACTACTGCATTGACTTCTGGAATATCAAGCCCTTCTTCACCTATACTGGTAGAACAGAGAATATTAATTTTTCCGAGGGAAAACTCTCGGATAATTTCCTGCTGTTCTTTTTGAGACAGTCCTGTTTCTTCCTTGCCGGAGCCTTTTTTTGCCTGCCCTACAAAAACCCGTGCAATGACTTTAGGAATAGAGTTCACTTCCTTGCAAATTCTTGTAACTGTATCCCTGTATTGCGAAAAAATAATAATTTTTTCTTTTGGATTATTTTTAAATTCTTCTGAAACTACCTCCTTTATCTTGAGAAGCTTGGGATGCTCTTGTTTCCTAGCAAGTAACTCGACTGTCTTTGTATAAGCTAAGTTGAATTCTTTTTGCTTTATCAGCTGTTGGACTGCTTTTGACTTTCCTTTCTCAGCTTGGGAAAATAGGTCTTGCAGATAGCTGTTGAAACTTGAGAGTGTTTGCGTTTCTAAAAGTTCGAGGGCGTGCTGGAGTTTTATTGTTGTTGCAGCTGCAGAAGCTCCAACGAGCAAATTAAAGTGCTTATTGCCAGAGGCAATTGCCCTCATAATCCTATGCTGGGTTTCAAGAAGATTTACTTTTGTAGGGGGACCGAAAAGAAGCTTTCTTTTTTTCAACTCATCCACTTTTTTATTAAGAATTACCTTCAGCAATTCGCGAATTTCTGCAAACTCTGAAGGAAAATCAACTTTAATTACTTCAAATTTCAGCTCTTGTATGTACTCTCGAACATCTTCACTTTCTCTTGTTCTAACTTCAACTGTTTCTATTCCCAGATTTTTACAAATTTCCCTGATTTTTGACTTTTCATATCCTGGAGAGGCAGTCAGACCCAGAACATGGGGATTGACTGACTGCTGCTGATATTTTTTAGCTACATAAGTATATGAATAATTTTTTATACATCTATGCGCCTCATCTTCTATTAGCAGTGAAATTTCTTTTAAATCATACAGATTATTTTTTAAATCATTAGCTATACACTGGGGTGTGGAAAAAATTATATCTGCATTTTGCCATAATTTTTTTCTCTTATCAGCTTGAGTCTTGCCAGTAAATAATTCGAGAGTTGCATAAAGTTCTGGAAGATGCTTTTTGAAATAATTAAGGTGCTGCTGGGCAAGAGGACGAGTTGGAGCGAGAAAAAGAATTTTTTTATCAGGATGTTGTTTTGACTTATAAACTGCCAGCATTAAACCCAGCAGAGTTTTTCCAATACCTGTTGGTAAGACTACTAGGCAAGATTTTTCTTTACAAACTTCAAATATTTCCTGCTGATATTTTCTTGGAGATATATTTTGTATCATTTTTGATATTAAGAAGTGTTCCTATAACAAAACTGTATATGCTATTCCTATTAGAGTAATTACTGCCAGTATGAACCACCAAATTAAAGAACCAAAAAATATTTTGCAGCCGTCAAGCTGGCTTATTGGCAGCATGTTAAACGCAACATAGGCTATGGTAAGAACTGCCAAGTCTTCAATATTGATTAAATAGGCGAAAAATGCAAGTATTAATAGGACTGCCATTCCCCAGATAGCTATTACCCCTATGTGGAATTCAGTTAGTTCAGAGTAACTATAAAATCCGTGTCTTCTAGCGGCACGATACTCATGTGGCTTTGCATCATACTGGAGAACTGCATACCAAGGAACTAGGCCCATTGTGGCAATACTCAAAAGGAAAGTAAGAAGTATTCCTATTGGAATTGGAACTTTAAAATAATAGTATTCTTTAAAACCAAATCTTTGAAAGCTCCATATTTTTATATCTATATCTGTACTGTAATAATAAGCTACAATTTTTTTGACAATCATATTTATTGCAAGGATGATTAAGAATAAGGAAGCTATCCACAAAAATTCAAGCCCTTTTAGGTTTTGTTTTAGTGACCATGTACCTACAAATGCCAACACTATTACTGCTAATAAGAAATGGCCTAACTCAGACTTTTTAATCATGCTATATTAAGTTTTAAGAATTTTATAAACTTTGTGTATAGAAAAGTATATAAATATCAGAACGTAAGTTTGACTATGTTAAGAATAAAAAAGATAAGCGAGGTTATTGGAAAAAGAGTATACACTGACTCAGGTGACTACTTCGGAGAGGTAGAAGAGGTTAATTTAGTTGAAAATAAGGTAGATGGTTGGCGTATTAGGGTAACTTCCAGTGCTGCTAGCTTTTTAGGAGGCGCTAGAGGAGTTATTATTCCACATCAGTTTGTAAAGGCTATTGGGGATGTGGTTGTGGTGAATAAGTCTGCACTACCTACACGTGAAGAGGTTGAGTTAGAAGAGATGGACATTGAAGAAGTATAATTAAAATGGCTGATACTTTTCTTTCAAATGCTATTTTTACCCAAGTAGTTTTACCTTTTTTACTTGTTTTTACCCTGGTTTTTGCTGTTCTTCAAAAAACTAAGTTGCTTGGAGAGGGCAAGAAGAGAATTGACGCTTTAATAGCTTTGGTTATTGGAATACTTTTAGTTGCTTTTGCTTATCCTACTGGGATAATTGTCAAGCTAATGCCTTTTATGGCTGTGGTTTTAGTTATATTATTTGTGTTCATGCTTTTGTTTGGATTTGTTTATTCTGGAAAAGATGGATTTAGCATGCCTAATGGGGTGAAGATTGCCTTGGGAATTCTAGTTGCTATTGCCTTGATTGTGGCTGTGCTTAATTTTACACAGTGTAGTGGGCAGACTTGCTGGGAGAAAGTTACAGGTTTTATTACTGGAGATGCAGATAATGACTTGCTTGCTAGTGGATTGTTTATTGTTGCCATAATTATAGCTATGGCTCTAGTTCTATGGAATCCTGGTAGCAAGTCTAGCTGAAGAAATTAACGAAAGATATTTAAAGTAAAATTTAGTTTATAAGATATGATAAAAGGGCTGATGCTACAGTGGGCTGGAACTGGCACATATAATGATTTAGTAATCAAACTTGATGAAATTGGTTTTTTTACTTTAGTTTTGCCATTCTTGCTTATATTTGCACTTGTTTTTGGGATTTTATCAAAACTAGAGATGTTCAAGGATGCAAAGGGGGTAAATGCAGTTATTGCCTTGTCTATAGCTTTACTTTCTTTATGGAGTGGATATGTGTCTAATTTTTTCGCAATTTTATTTCCCAGGTTTGGAATGGGAATTGCTATTTTACTAGTTGCGTTGTTAATGATGGGAATATTTGTGCCTTTTAAAGGCAATGAGAAGTGGGGGAATTATATTTTTCTTGGAATAGGAGCTTTTATATTTTTAATTATTACTTTTGTTTCACTTGATGAGTATTCATATTTTTCAGGAGGGTGGTTTCAGAATTATTGGAGCAGCTTATTTGTTGCAGTTTTGATTATTGCAGCAATAGTAGTGATAATTACCACTTCAAACAGATAATATGGCAAATATGGTTGATGTTTCAGGATTAGAATATTATATGCCTATTTTTTCATTCTTGTTTATATTTGTAATAATATTTGCTTTACTTGCCAAGACTAAACTTCTTGGAGAGAATAAATTTATCAACTTGATTATTAGCTTTGTTATTGCAATAATTTTTACTTTAATTACAAGCATAAGGAGCTTTGTTGAGACAGTTGTACCTTGGTTTGCTGTCTTGATTGTGGCTTTGTTTTTTGTATTGATGATTATTGGATTTAGCCAGAAAAAAATGGAAGATATGATGAAGCCAGGACTAGCCTGGGTTTTTATTGCTTTGCTTGTAATAGTATTCTTAGTTGCAGCTATAGTTGTTTTTCCAGGCACTTTAGAGCCATTATATGATGATTTTACTGACTGGACTGACAGTGGCGGAATTGCTGGAGGGATTTTATTAATTATAATTGCAGCTATTGCTGCATGGGTAGTTGCCAAGGGTTAGATTTATAAATTCTGAATTTATGCTGATTTTATGACATTATTAAGCAGGGTTGAAGGTAATTTATCTTCAAGTCCAGATATAGTTTTAGGAAGAAAAACTCAGTGGAGTTTAGTTAGGAATAATTGGCTTCACCAGATAGTTCATTTTACAGTTGCTCCGGAGGAGGCAATTCAAGATATAGAAAAATTAAATAGGCTTCTTGAACAAGTGAAATATCCAGGAGCTTACGAGATTGAGGAGTTTGAAAAAGCAGGAGACCGGTTGAGGTTGGGGAGAATAAAATATTATTCAAAACCAAAAATAGCTAGTGACCCTGAAGCAATTGCAATACTTGAATTAGCTGAGAATCATAATGGAAAGGCTTATGAATTTGGAAAAGCAGATGATAATAACCCTAAAGTAATTAGAGTAAAAGGATGTGAAAGAGATATTTATGTTAATATTTATCCTAGCTTAGAATTTATTGGTGAAAATTCTCATCAGATTCCTCCAGGTAGATATATTTCTTATGAGAAATTTAAAAAAAATCAGAGTGCAAAATGATAAGCTATGAAGATTTTCTTCGGTTAGATATTAGAGTTGGGAAGATTTTAGATGTTGAAGACTTTCCTGAAGCAAGGAATCCTTCTTATAAGCTAAAAATTGATTTTGGCGAGGAAATTGGAATAAAGAAATCCTGCGCTCAGCTTGTAAAGAAGTACACAAAAAAAGAGCTGAAAGGAAGATTTATACTTGCAGTAGTTAATTTTCCTCCGAGGCAGATAGGACCGGCTATTTCTGAAGTATTGGTTTTAGGAATTCCAGCTGAGGATGGGGACTGCATTTTGATTGGACCAGAGAGAGAAGTGCCTTTAGGCGGAAAATTATATTAATTATTTCTTCTTTTTAGAAGTAGTTTTTCTTGCATAGTCAGCTCTAGCTCTATCCACTAGAGGATTAATTACTTTTGTAAATGACTCTTGTGTAGCATCAAGCTCTGTTCGAAGAGCTTCAACTGACTTGCCGAAAGTTCCTATTTTATCAACTATTGAGGATTGCAACTTATCAATTATTTCTTCTATTCTTTTAACTCGCTTATCAATATCTTTAGTTCTAGCTTCTGACATTGCCTTAAAATCTGCTATATTTCCTATTGCTTTTTTTATTTCAGATATTTTTTCTGCCACTACTTGCTCGGCAATTTCATTTATTGTTTCTGTATCTGAATAACCTCCCCCACCTGTATATCCTTGATACTGTTCGTATCCCCCATATCCTTGATTTTCTTGAGGATATGCTTGTTGATCATACTGCTCTGAAGGTGCAGGAGTTGGAGGATATTGCTCTTGAGGATATCCTTGGTTAACAGGATATTGCTCTTGAGGATATCCTTGGTCAGGAGACTGCTCTTGAGGATAACCCTGCTGGTTATATCCTTGCTGTGGATATGCTCCATAAGCTTGTTCCTGGTTCATTAGTTGCTGATTTTGATTAGATGACATTAGGCTTGGCTGCATTTCCTGATTTTGCATTACTGAATTTTGCACAGACTCTTCTGAGTCTATAGCAGCTTTTACTTTGCTTTGAGAAACAGCGTCTTGAATTTCTTTTGCTTTATATCCTTGATCTTGAAGGCTTCTAATTACTTCTTGGTCTGAATAACCTTGTGCTTGCATTTGCTGCACTTGATCTAGGATGCCCATTTTCTTTTATATTAATTGTTTTGTTTATATTTAAATTTAAGTGAGTTAAATTATTATTTAGATTTTTCAATCATATCTTTTACATCTTCTATTCTTGCAAATTTCAGAGGTTCAAACATTTTAAACTGCCTATAGAGAATCATTACTTCCTCTTTTCTGGCGAGATCTGAAATTTCATCAAGAGTTCTTTGAAGTGTTTCTTTCATTCTCTCATTTTCTTTTTTCAGTATTTCTAAATCTGCCTTGACTTGAGCCAGGCCTGATTCAATTTCTTCTTTAGTTTCAACTAGGTTTTTACTTATTAAAAGTACACGATCTTTTATTAGACTCTGCCTTTCTTCCAAATCTCGCAAAACTGTGTTAAATTCTGATAGTAATGGAGAGACATAGTCTTCTTCTTGAGCCATTTTTCACACTTTTTTTTACTAAAATTATAGAGTTAAGGGGGTTTAAAATTCTTGCCTTTTTAGTAATATTTAAAAGTTGGAGTGTTTATCTAGTAATAAGATGATGTTCAAAAAGGGGACTACTATTTATGCCTATGAGATTGTGAGAGAATCTGGGCAGGATATAATGTATATTAATTACTTGGGAGCTCCTTTTACTCCAAGTTTAGCAAGTAATGGTGAAGTTATGGCCAGGGCTATTGAATCTTTGATTGAAAGTCCAAATGTTTCCAGGATTATTTTTGTACAGCAAAGGAATTATAGTTATGATTTTCCCCAAATAGCTATGCTTCTAGAAATTGCCCAACTTTACACTTATTTCATGAAGCAGGAAAAAATTTTATCTCCGAGCAGATTAGTGCTAAGGTCTCAAGAACAGTTAGGACAGAGGCACAATGATATTGCTTTTTTCCTTACTTTGTTGAAAAAAGATCCTGTTTATGCTTATGTTGAAGTTAGGAGATTTTTAATTAAAGAAAGAATTATGCTGGACAAGCTTCCTACAGAGAATAAAGTTGACCAGATGAATTATATAAGGCTGCTGGAGAAGATAATTACTTTAATGGAAAGCACAACTTTAATTAAAAATATTCAGCCTTATCTAGATGGCTACAAATCTGGAGATAGGGAAATATATAATTTGTTTTTCAGGCCAGATATTATTCCTAATTTTACTTTTACAAGGCTAGTGGCGAGCCTGCCAAAGGAAGCTGAGATTGTTGATGAGTATGAAATTGGGGAAAATTATGACAAGAGCCTTGTAACTATTTTAAAGAAAAAAGAGGAAGCTAAGTATATTTATCACTTAATGCCTCCAGAATATTCACTGCCTGAAGATCAGCATATGCTTTTGAATCTTGCAAGAAATGTTTTAATTGAGCACAGGCCTAAAGCAGAAGAGTTTACTGATCCTGAGAGAACTAGGCAGGTTTTTTTTAATGTAGCGAGGGACTTGCTTCAAGAGCTGAGCAATAATAAGAGGATTTCTTTAAGTTATACTGATTTAAATAAGCTTGCGAGAATACTAGTAAGGCATACTATTGGTTTTGGTTTAATTGAGGTGCTATTACAAGACACTAAATTACAAGATATAATGCTAAATGCTCCTATTTCGTTAAACACTATTTTTGTAAGGCACAGTGAGTTTGACGAGTGTGTTACTAATATTGTGCCTAATACGGAAGATGCTGATTCGTGGGCAGCTAAATTAAGAATGCTTTCAGGAAGACCTCTGGATGAGGCAAACCCTGTATTAGATACTGATTTGTCAATTGAAAAAACTAGGGCTAGGGTGGCTGTTATTCAAGAGCCTCTTTCTCCTTATGGAATTTCTTATGCTTTGAGAAGACACAGGGATGAACCTTGGACATTGCCTTTATTTATTAAGAATAAGATGCTGAATCCTTTTGCAGCTGGCTTACTGAGTTTTTTAGTAGATGGTTCGAGGACATTGTTAGTTGCTGGAACAAGAAGTGCTGGAAAAACTTCTTTATTGGGGAGTTTGATGCTTGAAATAATGCCTAAGTTCAGAATTATTGTAATTGAAGATACTTTGGAGCTGCCAACTGATGCTTTGAGAAAAATAGGATATGATATATTGAGGATGAAAGTTAGGAGCGCTTTATTGCAGACTACTACTGAGGTTGAAGCTGCTGAGGGTATTAGGACTAGCTTGAGATTTGGGGACTCCTGCCTGATAATTGGAGAGGTAAGAAGTTCTGAAGCCAGGGCTTTGTATGAGGCAATGAGAGTTGGAGCTCTTGCAAATGTAGTTGCTGGAACAATTCATGGTGCCAGCCCTTATGCAGTATTTGACAGGGTGGTAAATGACTTGCAAGTGCCTGTGACCAGCTTTAAGGCAACTGATGCTGTCATTGTTACAAATCCTGTTAAAACTGCTGATGGACTACATAGCTGGAGGAGACTGGTTCAGTTAAGTGAAGTAAGGAAGCACTGGACTCGCGATCCTATTGAAGAAAAAGGTTTTGTTGACTTGCTGAAATATAATGTTGATAAGGATGAGCTAGAACCTACTGAGGACTTGATTAATGGCGACAGTGAGATAATTAAGGCAATAGCCAGCAATGTAAAGGGGTGGGCTGGGAATTGGGACGCTGTTTATGATAATATTCTGCTGAGAGCCAGGATAAAACAGGCAATTGTTGACGCTGCTGAAAAATCAAAAATACCAGAATTACTAGAAGCCAGATTTAACTCGCTGGCAAATACAATGTTTTATGAATTTTCTGACAAGATAAGGCAGGAGATTGGACTGCCAGTTGGAGATAGAGTTTTTCCTGAGTGGGAAAAGTGGATGAAGAAGCATATTAAGAATTTATAATTTTTCTTGCAATAATTAATCTTCCAACAGTAAGTTTTATAAAGTTACTTTAAGTTACTTAAAGTAACTAGGATGGACAGCACAGTAAAAATTGATTCTGAACTGAAAGCAAGAGCTGAAGCTCTTATTAAGGAAAAAAAGTTTGATTATCCTAACTTGAAGAATTTTGTTGACAAGGCTGTCTTAATGATGCTAGAAAAGGAAGATATAAAAAACAAAAATGAGAATAAATTAAAGGAGAAAAAGAGGAAAAAATGAGATTTGAATACTATGATAAGCTAATTAATAAAAAAACTACTGGAAGATATGATATAACCCCTATATTTGAAAATGCTGATTCATTTAATAATTTGATTAAGGATTTAATTAAACCTTTTAATAATCTAAAGATTGATAAAATAGTTGGAATTGATGCTTTAGGTTTTATTTTGGGTGGAGCAATTGCAATTAAGTTAAAAAAAGGATTCATTCCTATAAGAAAAGCAGGTAAGCTACCTAGTAAAAGTTTACTTAAAGTATCATTTAAAGATTATTCAAAAGAAGAGAAAGCATTTGAAATGAATAAATCTTCAATCAAAAGAAGAGAAAAAGTATTGTTAGTAGATGAATGGATTGAAACTGGAACTCAGATTCATGCTGCTATTAAGCTGATTAAAAAGCAAAAAGGTAAGGTAGTGGGAATAGCTACATTAAATTTGGATAAGAATAATAAAACTCAAGTTTTATTAGATAAATATAATTGTAAACCTATTAATATATCAAACGAAAAATGAGCGATATTGATGAAATTTTTAAGAAATACGGGGCAAAACTGAATAAGAAGATTGACCAGGATGTATCTTCAGGTGAAAATTACAGCAAGGAATTTATGCAATTTAAAGAAGACATGATGCCGAGACACAGCAGATATGAAAACTGGTGCAATGGCATAGGAAGCATTATTAACTTAAAGGTAGCTAAAAAAGATGAAGATAAGATACAGAAACATATTGATGTAGCTCATCTTGATGTAACTCCTGGCCAGGCTTTAACTCTTGCAATTTTATCATTGCTGGGAACTTTCTTATTAGGGGTGATGATTTTTGTTGCAATTTACTTGCTTACAGGAGAACTGCCAATACTATTCTTGTTTTTAGTAATCATGGCAGCTCTGTTCTTGTTTTATTATAGCTATACTACTCCTTTAAGGCTTGCAAATGTATGGAGATTGAAAGCCAGCAGTCAGATGGTGCCTGCTATACTTTATATTGTTGCTTATATGAAACATACAAGTAATTTAGAGCGAGCTATCGCGTTTGCTTCTTCACATTTAGCTCCACCTCTATCACTAGATTTTAAGAAGGTGTTTTGGGATGTTGAAACTGGAAAGTTTTCTACTGTAAGGGAGAGTCTGGATAATTATATTGAAAGTTGGAGAGATTATAATATTGAGTTTATTGAGAGTTTTCATCTTATAGAAAGCAGCTTGTTTGAGCCTAGTGAAGACAGAAGAATTCAGGTGCTAGAGAGAGCGCTGCAAGTAATTTTAGATGGAGTTTATGACCATATGCTGAAATATACTCACTCTGTAAGAAGCCCTTTGACTAACTTGTATATGCTTGGAATTGTCTTGCCAACTTTAGCTTTGGCATTGCTACCTTTAGCTAGCACATTGCTGCAAGGGCTAATAAAGTGGTATCATGTTTTTTTATTTTTTAATATACTTATTCCGTTTTTTGTTTATTATCTTACTAGCCAGATTATGCTAAAACGTCCCGGGGGCCATGGGGAGACGGATATACTTGAGATGAATCCTCTTTATTCCCAGTATAAAAGTAAAAGGCCTTATGTTATAGCCTTTCTTATTACCTTACCTTTTTTTATAATTGGATTTATGCCTTTTTTATTCCAGTATACTGCTTTGCCTGAAGTCTTAAACTTGCAGAAAGATTATACTTTTGCACAGATTGGTATTGATTATTTTGGAGATGCTAAATTATTTGATTTTAAGGTGACTGAAGCTGGGACTACTGGGCCGTTTGGATTAATAGCTTTAATATTAAGCTTTTTTATTCCATTAGGGCTTGCTTTATTTTTCTCCATTGCGTATGGTATGAAGACTAAGAACTTAATTAAGGATAGAGACCGGAGCAAGCAGTTAGAACAGGAATTTACTAATTCACTATTTCAGCTTGGAAATAGACTGGGAGATGGAATGCCTGCTGAAATTGCTTTTGCAAGAATGATAGATTCTTCAAGAGGATTAGTTACTGAGAATTTTTTCAGGACAGTTAATACTAATGTGCAGCAGCTTGGAATGGGTTTGGAACAGGCAATATTTAATCCTAGAAGAGGGGCTATTATTTACTATCCTAGTGCGCTGATAAGTATCAGCATGAAGATTCTTATTGATGGTGTTAAAAAGGGATTGCAGGTAGCTGCGAGAAGCTTGATGAGTATTTCAGAGTATGTGAAGAATATTCAAAAAATTACTCAGAGATTAAAGGATTTGCTTGCTGAAGTAGTAAGTGATATGCAGAGCAATATGACTTTTTTAGCACCATTACTAGCTGGAATAGTTGTAGGATTATCTAGTATGATAACTATGATTTTAGGAAAGCTAGAGGCAATGTTTGATTTGGGCAGTGCTGCTGATGTTGGAGGATATGGATTAGAAGCAATACTTGACATATTTAATGTGAGCCAGATGCTACCTCCTTATTTTTTGCAGGTATCTGTTGGAATTTATCTTGTTCAGATTGTGTTTATCTTGACTTCTACACTTGTAACTGTTGATGCTGGAGAAGATAGATTGAAAAGGATTTATGAAACTGGGAGAAATTTGAAGTCAGCATTGATTCTTTATACTGTTGCTTCGCTGATAGCTGTAATTTCCCTGTCCATACTTGCAATAGTGGCTTTGGGTGGCATGGCTGGATAAAACAACCTAGTGGTTTTTTTATATTTTCCCTTGAATATTATTATCGTAATATTTATTAACGTTGCTTAGCTTAGTTGATTATGAAAAAAAGAGGAGAACTTGAAATAGAAACTTTAGCTATTATTGTTATAGTCTTAATTTTTTTAGGGTTAGCTGTTGCTGGAGTTGTTCTTTTTAAAGATAAGGGGATAAATATTCTTGATTATATTAAAGATATACTTGGGGGAAGATAATGGCTAATCAACAAATGACTAATAAGATTATTGCACTAATTTTAGCTCTCTTAGTTATATGCTGTATGGTAGTAGTTGCAATGAATAAAGACAAGATTTTTAGTTTTTTTGACCAGTTTGGATTTTTTGGAAATAGGACTTCGAGTAATGTTGGTGGTGGGAGTGGTGGAGGGAGTGGTGGAGGGGGGGCGAGTGTTCCTGGGGTGATTCAGCCTAATTATATTATTAAGAAATATCCTCGGGGAGAGGTGAGGATTGCTGATGATTCTGATTATAAAAAATTCGAGAAAGATGGGATTGAACATGAATTTTCAGGAAAAAAGTTTACTTTTAGGTATTATAAATCTGCTGCAGGGAAGTGGCAGTATAAAGTAGATTATGCTACTGATCAGTCCAAAGGAAGGATAGCTAATCTTGCAGTTAGTGCTGCCAATTTTATAATGGGTGTAGCTGATCCAGTTAGGGGGGGAGATGTTGGTGACGAAATGCTTATTATTGAGTTAAATAATGCTAAAGAAAACTGGCAAAAAGAGGGGTATAGTTTTGCATCGGCTCTTAAAGGAAGGGATGTTATTGATGGTTTAGTTTTATTTAGTGAGTTAAAAGGATTTGATGATAGCAAATTGCCTAATATTAAAATTATACCAAATCAGGGTTTAGTTGAAGTGGGAGAGATTGCAAGTTATCCTAATATAGTTTCAAAAAATATGAGATATAAAATTTTATATCAGGGAGCTGATCAGACGGTTTATTTGAGTTATAATCCAGAACTGGAAGGAGAAAATTTAGTTCGTGATAAAAAAGCAACTATTTATGATAGCAATAATAATCAGATTGGGATTATAAATAATTATGAGATAGATATGACTGCAAACGGCTATGAGTATCTTGATAATACTTTTATTGTTGGAAATAAGATTTATGCTGTTTCTTCAGGAGTGATTGCCAAGGTTGTTCAAAAAGTCCAGGTGAGCGGAGTTAAAAATTATCTTGGAGCTAGAAAGACTTGCATGGAGGATTACTCTGCTTGGATTGAAAAATACTCTTTAGAGTATCAGATTGACCCTGTTTTAGTTTTAGCTTTAGCTATTCAGGAAAGTGATTGCCTTCAGGGCAAAGTAACTAGCTCTTATGGGGTGATGCAGATAGAGCAGGGCACTTATAATCAATATTGCAAAGATATTGCAAGCTTTAGTGAGATTCAATCTAATGCTGAGAAAAATATTAGGTGCTCTGCAAAAATTTTGAGAAATTATTATAATCTTTATGGTGCTTATGGAAAAGAAAGCTATTATCAGAGTAAAGTTAGAGTTTATTGCAAGGATGCAAAGTATCTTAATACTTTTCTTAGTTATACTGGATGGGACGCTGCATTAAGAGCTTATAATGGATTAAGCTGCAGTGTTGGCAATCCTATTTATGTTGAAGAATTAAATTCTGTTTATAATAACTTGAGGACACTTTAATTTATTCATAAGTTATCTGATACTTAACTAAGGGAAATCTTACTTCCCCATTTTTTTGAATCAAATAACTTTTTCCAGCAGCTTCTGAATCTGAAAGAATTAGGGGACATCCAATCATTACTGGATTTTTTCTAGCAGAATCTATAAATTCTTGAGCACTCATTCTTGATAATAATCCTTTATTTCCTTCTATATCTGCCACAAAAAAAGAAAACCATTCTTCACCACTACTTTCTTGAAGCCTAAAATAAGTAAACATTGAGCTGTCAAAAGACCACTTAGGATGTCCAAATGCAGTCCTTCCAGTAGTTATTTCACCAAAAGAGTGCGTTTGCTTTGTTTCTGCATTATAGAGATGAAATTTAGGGCCCCCATATAGAATTTTGTTGCCATCTGGGGATTGAATTAAAGTTCCTGTCAAATGAATTTTTTCAAGAGACCATTCTGTTTTTTTGAAGTAAATATCTTTCTCCCTAAATTCAACATCTTCTGGGCTTAAACTAAATTGATCTAACCAGAATTCTTGATCTATTATTTTATGGCCCTTGAAAAATACTTCTATGTCTTTAAACTCGAGATCTCTAGGATCTGTTTCATATATTCCTCGCAAGCCAATAATCTTTCTTCCTATTGGTTTCTTATTTCTTGTATTAATATCTACTTCAAAAAATTCCCCACCCATCCCTGCAAGAGTCATTAGTAAGCTTTGCCCTCCTGGAAGTAGCATATAAGCTGTATCATGATGTGAATATGTACCTGGGGGCGGAACTTCATAATCGAATCTTTGAACTGCCCCTGATTTTAAATTAATTATAAAAGGACTTGCTCTATAGTCATATTCACCACAAAATGCTAAAATTTTTCCTGATTGAGGGTCACAATTCATTATATCGTATACATTTAGATTTCCTAATTCTTTAAATTCGCCGACAATCCTCATTTTCATTTTCCTGACTCTATCAGCTCCTTCAGGAGGAGTAGAAGATGAAAGCTGAATATCTAGAGCTTTAATTGCAGATGAATTTTTTTCAAGAATTTCTGCAGTGCCAATTGGAATAAGCTCAACTAGCTCGGCTTGACTTGACTTGTGAGGTGGTGTAAATGAGGCTTTTATCAATGCATAGGCTGGAGCGTCACCTATCTCGCCCAGATAATTGACTTTAATTACTTCCTGGACGCTATTTCCTAGAGTGAGATTCATTTTCTCGTCAAGCTCGCGGATTTCACCAAAAAGGAATCTTTCGTAAGCTGTATTGTTTCCGCATTTTTCCATTGTACCTTCAATTATAAATTCCAGGTCTTGAGCTCCCCATAGCTCTCGCTGTTCTTTGTACTGGCGAAGTCTAGATTCCCATGAAGATAAGCGAGGAACATCAAGCTCGCTTTTTCCCATCATTAAAAGCATTTCACTAAGAGCTATTGGATAGGGTTGAGAGGCTAGCTCGTACCATTGAGGCTCGCCTAGAATTCCGAAAGCCCGAAGGTTTTGAAATAGACGCGCTGATTGCAAATGCATACTAGTTGGAGTTACTAAATCTAGCTTAGTAAATTTATTTACCATTACTTTTTGCTCTGGGTCTAGAGGTTTTAAAGATATATACATTGCCTTATTGTCAATTCCGCTTGAAACTTGCACTGGTATTTTCTCGCCAGTAGGATTGCCTAGCATGTTTCTGACTTCAAGGTCAAAAACTTCAGAATAACTAGGTGTAAATGCTATTGCTTTTTGGGCTTCTTCTTGCGAGGCTTGAGCTGTTGAAGGAATTAAAATTCCGCCTGCTGTCATTAAATAAGCTGTTCCTAATCCTGCTGTTCTTATGAATTTTCTTCTATTCATTTTAACTCATATCAGAACTCTTCTTACCTTGAAAATAATCATTATTCCAGGATATTTAAGCTTTATTATAGAGTTAGATCTTATGCTCTTTAATTATGCTTTCTATGACTTTGCTTACTTGAGTTTTTAGGTCTTCTAATGACTTTTTTAACTTAGCATTTTCAAGCTCAATTTGAGTTGCTTCTTGCAAGTCAGATTTTACAAGCATTAACCTTGAGAGAATTCTTTTTACTTCTAGGCTTTCAGGCATGGCTTTGAAATCCTCCATCAGCCAATTATGCAAAATAGATATTTAAAACTATAATATATAGCTTATATATTATATATGGTTAAATTTAAATTGCAAGGAAATTTAGTATAATAATGGATAAAAGAGGAATTGAGTTTCTTGCAAGAAAAACTTTAGTTTTGCTTATCTCAGTTTTGTGCCTGTTGTTATTATTAGTAATTGCGTGGAAGCTTTATAGCCTTGCAAGCGACCAAAACAAGTTAAATCAGGCTGAAAATACTCTAGCTGAGATTGAGGTTTTAATTGGAAACTTGAATGAGGGTGAGAGTGAGGAGTATATTATTACCAGCCCTAAAAAGTGGTTTCTTACAAGTTTTCCTCAAAGTCAAGGAATTTGGATTTGGCATAATAATAATTATATTCCTAGTAAATGCAATTCTCAGAAATGGACTAAATGCTTGTGCATATGTGAGTATGAAGGGGTGCCTACTGTAAATGCTTGGGAGCGAATTAAGGCTTGTGATATTATGGGGGTATGCAATGCTTTACCTAGTGATAAGAATACAGCAGTTTATACTAATATAAATTTTTGGAATAATAATGAAGGAATTTATATTGAAGATCCACCTTTAGAAGTTAGTATTATTCTTGAGCAAAGTAACATAATTAAAATAGAACTTAAAAGAGATTTTTGGGGTAGAGCATTACCTTATTAAATTATATTTAATTAAGCTCACACCTTGAATTTTTTTACTTACTCCAGTTCCAATAGCTTCTCTTTCTGAAAGGATAACTGGCGGACTTGCAGGCAATATTCTTTTTTCTGCCATTCCTTCAGCTTCATCTAAAGATAACTCGAAAAGAGTGGCTTTTTGATGAGTATTTATATCATAAGCTCTTATTGCAAAACATTCTTGCCCACTATTTTTTGAAATACAAGTATAAGCAACCAAATTGCTGTCAGCTGACCATTGCATTCGAGCTATTTTTGAATCAATTGTTGGTGGAAGTCCCAGCGCATAAACCTCTTCTTTTAGTTGAATTCTTTGCCCACTTCTTGAATTATAAACAAAAACATTTTCCCCCCTATCAATAAATAAAATTTTTTCTTTATCAGGAGAAACTTTAGCTGATACAAAATAAGGGATATCTAGCGCTTGACCTTTAAAAAGTAAATTTCCATCTTTTTTTGTTAATAACTCAGGATAAACAAACCAAGTACTATCCCACCCATCCATACATTCTGCAATTAATTTTCTTTCTGCAGTATTTGTATTGACCCGAAATAATCCTTTTTCTTGCGGAGTATATACAAGGATATCCTCTCCAGGTAGAAATTTAAGTGGAACGCTAAAATTCATACCTTCAAAAACTTTGGGCAAAGATATTATTTCAGGATTGTCAAAGTCATAACTTATTATTGCTAGACTTAGCAAAACTAATTTTCTTGATGTGTCAATATCTAATATTTCAAATCCATTATTTTGATTATATTTCCTAGAGTCAATTTCAATACTATCCAGGTCAATTTTCATCTTAGTAACATCAATAGAGTGATTAGTTTCGACTCTTTCTTCTAAAACTGGAGCTTGACTTGAACTTGGACTAGATTGAGGACTTGGCTGAGAATTAGCTTGATTAGGACTACAACCTAGAATAAGTCCAGCTGTTCCTAATGCAACC
>JBDRNU010000021.1:0-4090 GCA_043810775.1 archaeon
TCCTTTAAGAGAGAAAGAAAAAATCTTTATGAGATCTCCTAGCTTAGTATCAAAGTAAATATCTTCTGTTGCCTTTTCATTATTCATCAAATCCGGATATTTTTCTTTGAACTCATCAACAAAATCAGGCATGTGGTAATCTGCTATGCAGCCGAGCATTGCAATCCATAAGTCTTGCTTAACAACCTGGTAGCACATGTATGTTGTTGGTATATTCCCATCTTTATTAGCCAGCCTTGGATTGAAATACTTTACATTCTGCCTTTCATAAGGTCCATGATGGTCTATCCAGATTAAAGGAACTTTACATGCATCTATGAAGTCCTGCTCAAGCTTTGCAACATCCAAAACAAACACTTTGTCAGCATTATACTGCTCTATTTTGGGTATAGACCTTGCATCAAGTGTAGGATGTGTTTTTACAACAAAACCATGGCCTTCTTTTTTATACCTATACATCAATAGAAATGAGCATAAACCATCAGGATCATCATCAAAAAAGAATAATGGATTCTGGCAGTTATCCAGCTCATCTTTTATTTGCTGATATTGTTTTTCTGTAAGCATTTTTGTTAAGGAAATGTGCTTGTATATAAATATAATAGGTAATTTTTTCAAAAAACGAAAAGTTTATATATAATTATGAATATATATTCATTATTAACTAATGGAGGTGGCTAAAATGCCAAATAGAGACGGAACAGGACCGGAAGGTAAGGGACAAAAGACAGGAAGACAGATGGGTAAGTGCGAAGGAGCACAGCCAGTAGGAAGAGGCATGGGCTACAGAAGATTTGGATTCAGGGCAGCAGGATTTAGAGGAAGAAATATAAATCAGGAAGAAAAAACAGAATAATCATGCCAAGACCATGCATTAGAAGACGTGTTAGGGGATGTCCTAATACCACTTATTTTAAACCAGCTGGAATCAGGATGGTTGATTTAGAAGAATCAATATTAACTGTTGATGAATTTGAAGCTGTAAGATTAAAAGATTTGCTTGGCCTGGAGCAGGAAGAAGCAGCCAAAAAAATGGATATTTCCCAACCGACTTTCCACAGATTGATTTTATCTGCAAGGAAAAAGATAGCTGATGCTATTGTGAATGGCAAAGCAATTAAGATAGAAGGCGGCAATTTTAAGATTGCAAGAAGAAGATTCGGGCGTGGCAATAAAAACCTTTAAATCTAACTAAATCTTTACTTTTTCTTATGAAGCTTCCTTCCTCAAAAAAGCATCCATTATTCAATTGCGGGAATCCTAATTGCGCTGTATGCAATAAGGCATATTCCCGGTTAAGGGTTCAAAGTAGGATAATAAAAAAGGATTTTTCGAGCGATGCTGTTGCTCCTTTTGTTTCCAGGTTTAATTATCCAAACATTAATGTTGGAATTCTAGCTCCGCCTGATGAAACTGATGAGTCATGGCTTTATGATGCTCCTAAGTACTGGGCTGTAAATAATTTTCAGATTCCGAAAATAATTGATTATAGAAGTTCTTTAATTAATTCTAGCTTTAAAGCCAATATAAGGCAGAAACACAAATTTCTTGAGTTAAGCCAGGAAGCAGCAATGGCTTCTAGCCCAACAGATATTGAGATTAATTTGCAGGAAAAGCCCAGCTTTAGGCTGAATGTTGACAGCTTTGCTGCTCCTACTGGTCCAAATGCAAAATTGAAAAATATAAAATTAACTTCTAATCCTAAAATTCATACTAAAGTGCAGAAAGTTTACTATGATGGTGACTTAAAAGCTAATGATGCTTTGATTTATTTATATGAAAATAAGTTTGATGAAAATTTTTTGTCAAAAATTTTGAGTGTAGGAAACTTGGGAATTGGAAAAAACAGGAAATTAGTTCCGACAAGATGGAGTATTGTTGGAGTCGACTCTAACATAGGCAACTATTTAGCTTCTAAAATAAAAGATTATCAATATAGTAATTACTTAGCTTTCTTCGGTGGGTACCTTGGTAATTTTTATCTAATTATGTTCTTTCCAGAAGTATGGAATTACGAGTTGTTTGAAACGCCTGTCTCGAATGTAAACCACTACATGACAGATTACGAGCCTTATGAAGGAAGAAAATCCTATGCGGAAGAAACAGCAGGTGGATTTTATGCTGCTAGGATTGGTATACTAGAGAAGCTAGAAGAGTTAAAAAGACAGGCCAGTGTTTTAGCTTTACGCTTTATTACTGGAGATTATACGCTTCCGCTTGGCGTTTTTGTATGTCGTGAAGCTACTCGTAAAGCTTTGAATAATAAACCTATTGAGTTCTCTTCCAAGGAGCTTATGTTAACTTACGCAAAACATCTAATTAGAAAGAAGTTTAATGTCAATTTGGATTATCTCCTAAATAAAAGCATTTTATTACGTAGTATGAAAGAACAGTCTAAAATTGCTCAATTTGGTTGAATTGACCAAAGGATATTTCTTCCAATTCTGCCACTTCTTTTTATTAAACCTTCTTTCTCTAGCTTCCATAATAATTCCCTAACCGACGAATTTCCTATGACCAAAGCTCTAGCAAGTTCGGATATGGTTCTAGGTCTTATTTGCAATAGTTTGAATATCTCCTTCTTATTTAATCCATTAGGAAATTTAATTGAATTCCTCTTTTTTCTTTTAACCAAAGCATAAAAACTATCATTCTTATGAGCTAAATCACAAAAGGGAAAATTTGTCTTTAAGCTTAAAATATCTTCATATAATTTCAGATAACTTTCTGATGAAATCAAAAATCTATAAGAATCAAAATTACCGTAGGCATATTTCTCTCTAATTTTTCGACACTTATAGCCACATTTAATTGCAATTTCTCTAATATCTCTTAATAATTTGAAATTTTTAGAATAAATCTCAATTATTTCGCCAATGTTGGCTTCGTCAATAATAAATGCAACAAGCCCTGCAACTAAAAATTCTTTAGGTAATTTTTTGATTTCCAGAGGTATGTGGGCATCATACCAATTATTGCGTTTGATTCTGAAAGTATGGATATAAATATCTGCTATACTTTTAGGTATCTCTAATCTTCCATCATTTATTGATTCTCTAAAATCACCAAAACAATTCTTTAATTTAGTATATACAATTTTTAGTGTCTCTTCATTTATTTGTCTATAAGACGAACCTCCTCTTGAATTAATTGATAAGTGTCCATCACCACAAAAGTGAAATACAATAGAAACGAATTCTGGAGTTATTTTTATGGGTAACTTAGGGTTATAGATTCTATTTGCGCCACCTATCGAACAATAATACTTAATATTGTTCTCAAGTTCTTTCATTATAGAATTATTGGCTTTAGACGAATTAGATAATATTTTAGAAACTTCTATTAAAACCCAAAGAGGAAAGTTTTTTGTTTTTATTTTTTTCCTATCCACTACAAATCCCTTTTTCCAAGTATAGAAAACACCTCTTGAAAAATTCCTATTTATGTTATATTTTTTGCTTGAATTATTAATGATCTTTACAGCAAGAGGCTCGTTACCAATCTTTTTTATTAATTTGTTAACTAAATCTTCTCTAAAACTATCTTCTATTCGCACAAATATTTTAGTAGGTGGAAAATCCCAAATATGAATTTTTTTACAATTTTTCATTTAAATCACTCTTTTTATCAATTGAAACTGCATAAATGATTTTTTAGCAAAACTAAAATCATAATTTAGTAGTTGAAATACTGTTATGTGTTTAAATAATGGAAAATTTAACATATTTAGGGGTTCTTTACTTTAAATAGCTTACGTGCGAATGTCCAGTGCTTGACACGAGAAACTGCAAGAAAAGCTATGCAATCCAATCCCATAGAATTTTCTTCAAAAGAATTAATGCTGGAATATGCTGAAAAATTAGCTAAGAAAAAGTTTAATTTTGATTTAGATGGAATTTTGAATAAGAGTGTTTTATTGAAAAATATAAAACAGCAGTCTAAATTGGTTAAATTCCTATAATTACAAGAGAAATCTTAATATATAACTTATTCTATTGTTTATATATGGACCAGGCATTAGTTGTTGAAGTAATAAAATGGGTTCTTATAGTTTTTATAGCTGGTTTTATAGGATATTTTGGGAAGTACC
>JBDRNU010000022.1:0-26836 GCA_043810775.1 archaeon
TCAAAAATCAAAGATTTTTGATGACTATCAGGAATTTTCATTCCTGAAGCTTTAGGATGTGGATGAGCATTTCTGAGCATCCTAAAGTTCCAACAAACCACACCTTTTAAGGTGTGGTAAACTCAAGGAACTTTTTGATATATAAATATCCTAAATAAAAAATCAGATTATTTGGAAAGGTTTAAAATTATTGATTTCTTATTTTTATTATTAAAAAGATGAAAAAAGATGAATTAGAAGCCAGAAAGAGGTATAATGTTGTGGGTGAACATTATGTTAATTGGAGGAGTAAATTAAATCCCAAGGGATGGATATACAACGAACATTTAGAAATGCCTACAACATTTAAATTATTAGGTAATATTAAGGGAAAAAGAGTTCTAGATTTTGGATGTGGAGCTGGAATTTATGCAAAAAAACTCACTGGAAAAGGAGCAAAAGTCAAAGGATTTGATATTAGCCCTGTTATGTTAAAACTTGCTAAAGAGAAAAATCCAAAATTAGATTTACGACTTGGATCAGGTTATAAAATTCCTTTTAAAGAAAAATTTGATGTTGTAGTGGCTCCACTAGTAATTGGGTACTTAGAAAATTGGGATAAAGTCTTCAAAGAAGTCTCAAGAATTCTAAAAAAAAGGGGATATTTTATATTTTCTATAGGAAACCCTGTAACAGAAGTTGCAATAAAGATTGATTGGGATAAACCTTATGAAAGAATGTTTGGAAATTATTTCAAAGAAAATAAAATTTATAGTTACTGGAGAAACATTCTCCACAAAAAGAAGGTAAAAGATATAAAAATGCACACTTACCACAAAACTTATGAAACATTAATAAAGACCATCCTAAAGAATAATTTTGAAATAGTTGACTATAAAGATTGTTTTCCACTTAAAAAATCTAAAAGATTATTTCCAAAGGAATATGCCTTTGTATCAAGAGTTCCATTCTTTTGTGTTTGGAAGGTAAGGAAAAAATAAATAATCTGATGATTATTTGGAAAAGTTTAAGTATAGATAAATTATGCCTTATACATGGGTTTAGATAATTTAAAGGGAAGATTACAAGAAACCTGGTGGGTGATGAAAGATGCCATTTATTTCGGAAATCCAAAGCATTTCGCCATAAGATGGGCTTACATGGGATTAATTAAATTAGGTAAAAGGGATACGGCTGAGAATCTTTCAAGAGCTAATGAATGGTTACCTAATGATCTATTTTTTAAGAGATATAATGAGTATGTTCGTAAAGGCAAGGATGAAAAAGCAGAAAATTTCTTTAATAAATTAGACCCATATACTAGGCAAAAATTATGGGATGTGCGAGAAGGAGAACAAATGATGCATAATTTTTTTGGAATGTTAAAACAATCCCCAGAAGAAAATGAAGCTTTGGAAAGGATGTTAGATGAAGAAGAATAATCTCCCTAATAAAAAATCAAGTAATTATTTAGTCCTAAAAGTAAACAATCAATTAATTATTTGGAAAGATTTTTAAAAGATATTTTGTATAATCTAATATGGGAAAAATTATCGATAAGAGACGTTTCTTGATTGGGGCTATTGGAGGAGCCATTGGAGGTGCTATAAGTTTTTGGTTAGTTTCTGCACAGAATTTTAATCTTTGGAAACTTTCATTATTTGGAGCTATTTTTGGAATAATTATTGCCTGGATAGTAAGATATATTAAAAAATAAATAATCAAGATACTCCTGCTTTATTCTCTTTGATAGCTCTGACAACTTCTGGACGCTCAAATTTTTCCCAAAAAGCCCAGTCTGCCTCTTCCCTTAAAGGAGTAATTCTATCGTGAAGTGATTCTGGAAGATACTCACGAAGGCGAGCTTCTCCTTTTTTAATTTCTTCATTTGTTTCAGCTCTTCCGAACCTTAAACCCACTATACCTTTCATAACTCGATTAAGAAATAGAGGATTTGCAGCTTTGGCATATTCTTCACCAAAAGGAGTAAAGTCATTTCTTAAAATTGCATAAGCTACTAAAAAATCACTATGAACTAGTCTTGGATTAAATAGCCCGTCAGGAGTCATGATTTTTTCCTGCAGTTCATAAAATTCATCTACATCTTTCCATAAATGCTGTTCATCGCGCAAACCCGGCCAGTATAATGGGCTGCAGATTCCAATATCAGAAAGTAAAAGTGGCTCGCGAATATTAGGTGTGTGCACTAGATTTGCAATATCATACCTGTATTTATCTAAAACTCCAAGAACTTGCTTTAAGGCTGAATCTTTTTGGTCCCGGGTATACCAGGGATAGGCTGCTCCGACAATATCAAAAAGAGGTTTAGTAAATGCTTCTGAAGGGCCCCCAGCATAAACATTTACATATGCTTGTTCTGTATTACCCATTGCTTCATTAACTGCCGCATCATAAGCTTGATTTATTTTAGGAATTGCTTCATCTGGCTTTGAAAGAAGCAGTGAACGAAGAGGTTCAATATGCATTAGAGCTGCAATTTCCTGGCCTGCACAGATTCTCTCAAGCTCAGTCATGAAGTTATCCACATTAAATTCAGCCATATTAATTAAAATTAAAAGAACTATTTAAAGAATATTGAGCTTGAAAATATATTTTAAAAAACTGAAAAGCGAGCCGGCCTCGCCGCTGAAGCCGGCTCATCATCTCAGCCTAAGTTGAGATGATTATGATGGTTAGGGTTGATATTCAACTATTTCTTGAGCAGCTCGATAGGCTTGCTGCATTCCAAATTTTATTTCTTGCAATTGGGAGTCTAGTGCAGTAGGAACTGGAGTCATAGCTGCACATAAGTATACTCCCAGCATTGAGTATACTGCACTTGAAAATACACTCCATACTTCATCTCTGAAGCTTTCTTCTAGTTCTCTCATGGAATTTGAAGATTTAAAGTGATATTTAAGTCTTCTGCTTGTGATTTCAGCTCTGAACATAAAGAAGCATTATCTGCGCACCACTCACTACAAACTTTTGTGTTTATTTCTAATTGATGCTGGCAAAAATACAAGCAAGAAATTCCTTCGCACCAGTAGCCATTGCTTGAAGGAATTTTAACCTGATTTACTGCAGAGATATCAACTGAACTTTGCTGAAGAAGATTTCTTGCATTTAAAATTACTGGATAATTAGAATAAACAATGACTAATAAAACTACTATTACAGCTATAAATAAAATTATTACCAAGATACTTAATTTTTTCATACAGAACTAAGATAATTTTAGTATAAAAAACTTATCAAAAACTCTCTAATTTTATTTTTCTGACATATCAAGTAACTGAAAGGGTGACATAAACTTCACTATCTTCTGCAGCCCCTAATATATTCCTGATAACTGAATTTGTTGGTGTAGAAGATACTGGAAATCCTTTCCCTTCTTTTACAAAGTTGAATAAACCCTGGAAATCCTTTCTTTCATATATTTCAGACAAATATGCCAAACAGACACAATAATTATTAAATCTGGTAAGAGTTTGATTTAATTCGCTTATTTCTGGTGAGCTTTTCATATCAGAGAAAATAAGACCTCTTGACACAGGGCCTCCTGCTGAAGGGGTTGCTTGTTCTGTGCCTAGATAAAGCTCAAACTTATAAGGATAGTTTGTTTCTTGCGGATTAGCTCTCCTTTCAGCTTCTAATAGTGATTCTACAGCCTTAATCTTATCAGATGTGTATTTTAGAAATGCTTTTCTTTCATCTTCAGTCCTAATTAGGTGCTTTTCATTTGCTATGCTAACTAATTGGCTTTCCATTTTGTAAATATCATATATAAAATTCGTATTTAAAGCTTTGCATTTTATTACTACTTTATAATGTCAGAAAAATAATTTACTTTTTTTCAAGTAGCTCGTAAGCAGTTACTAGCACTAGTTCATTAGTTCTTTGCAGAATTTTAAGATATTTTTGCCAGCCTTTAATTTTAGCTTCAACTAGCCTAGCATAAAGAAGGTTATTATTTTTTTGCTTAAATAATCCCATTGCTAAAGAATCTTGAATAGTAAATATTTAAGGTTTTTATTAAAATAAAATATATAATGACTTCTAATAATAAATATAAGCGTAAGAATTTTGAAGTAGTATTGGGAAAATTTATTTAAAGGGGCTATTATTAGACATTTAATGAAAAAAGAGGAAATTATTGCGTTAACTGTAGTAGTGATATTACTAATTGGTTTTGTATTGGGGTTTAAAAAAATTACAGGACTTGTTATTGGTGAAGAAGTTAGAGGAATCCCTGAAGAAGAGCAAAAATGCATGCAAAGTTGTGTTGCTATTGGATGTAATTCTGGAGATGTAGATTGTATGACTAAAAATGGGGATAAATGCATGGCTCAATGTAATGCTGGACCTCCTGAATCTGAGAGTGAAGATGAGGGTATAGGATGCATGAAGGATTGTATTGATAAACTTTGTACTCAAGGACCTAGTTATGCTGAATGTAACAATAATAATCTTAAAAAATGTGAAGAAGAGTGTGATATGAAAGGAGACGCTCCTGATGAAAGTGAGATGGGTGCTGAACAATTATGCCTTACTAATTGTGTAGCTGAAATTGACCCAAGTATTATATGTGGGAATAGTGTTGAAGGAGAAACTGGAAATGAAGTTTGCCAGAGATGTGCACAAGAATGTGTGCATTTATATGAAGGTCCTTGTTTAAATGATGAACAAGCCAAGGAAAAACAAAAGGCGTGTGAAACTTGTACACATTGCTATGGTGAGCCTGTTATGGGGGATAGTGGGGAAGGGTGGGAGTGTATTGTTGATGTAAGCTGTGAAGATGCTTCTTCTGAATGGGGAGATGACCCTGGAAGCGGACCTGGAATTGGACAAGAAGGATATGTGGCTCCTGATGAAAATAGTGAAGGAATAGTTGGAAGTATAATGGGAGGAATTAATGATTTTTTTTCTGGGCTTTTTGGTGGTGAATAGAAAATCATAGAATTAATTTAGGTATGGATTAGGCCTTCCTGCCAGTGCTTGAGAATTCTACGAGCCGTTCTATCTGTATCAATTTCTCCACCTTTTCTTAAAAATCCCCATTTTTTCCCCAATTCATCTAGAAGTATTTCAGAGTCTTCATTTTCTTGAAGAGTATAGTACTTTTCAATTGCTCCTGGAAACTCTTTCATCAGATTTGCGATAATCATTTCAGGGTCTTTAACTTGGCTGTAACTTCTTGCACCTACTTTTGTATGCTGGGTAATTTGCTTGTAGTGAATGCTTGAATACTCTTTTTTTGGAATCACTCCAGGACTATCTAATAACAAGATGCCTGGACTAAGCTTTAGTTTTTGTATTCCTTTTGTAAATCCAGGCTCTGCGCCTGTTTTTGCAGAACTTCTTCCAATAAGAATATTGATTACAGAAGATTTTCCAGTATTAGGGTAGCCTATAACTCCTACTGTTACTTTTTCCTGCTCAGGATTTTTTATTCTTTTAGCTTCTATTTTAATTCTTTCTCTTAATATTTGGATTCCTTTTCTTTCCTTGCACGAAACTGATATGTAAGGATTAAGGTCTGCTAACTCACATTCCTTTAACTTACCAACTAAGTCTGACTTGTTTAAAACATAAATTAGGTGCTTTCCTTGCTGAAGAATTTCTTTTTCTAGCTCAGTATTTCTTGTTGAAGAAATAAATCTTGAGTCTAAAACTTCAAGGATAATATCTGAATTTTGGACTACATCCCGGACTAGTGCTGGAAATTTGCCCTTTTGCTTTCTAATTTTTTTTGTATGCCTTGTTCTTCTGGATGAAAAACTATATCTAACTCTCATATACTAAGAAAAAGATTGAGGTTTATAAAGCTCTTTACCTTCCCCAATAGGTTCTTTTAAAAGTGACGTCTGCGCCTATTTTGTGCTCTTCTATTTTTTTCAGCTTGTGCATTAGTTCAGCTGAAGGTTCTGGCTCCTTTTTTTGAATTATTATTTTTTCTACCTTCTCCGGCTCTGGAATTAAAATTGATTTTAAAATTTCTTCATTAGTACGGCCGTGCAGGAAATCATGTTCAAATTTAGTCATAATCTGCAGGTTCTCAGGAGCATTATTTTCCTTATTCCTATCAATATGATGAACTATGTAGAATTTGAAAGGAAGGGGGTATTTTGCCCTGTTTTTTTTATAGATTGTCTCGTAGGCAATATTTCTATGAGCTAGGTTTGACCTTAGATAGCCACTCTTGTCCTTGTAAGGCTCTTTTTTATGCTGAATCATGATGAATTGAGAAAATTCCTGTTTTTAAATTTATCTTTTTAAATAAAAGTTTATAAATACTTTAAAATTAGATATACTCAATGGCGCATCAAGGAAGAGTTCATATTATAAGCACAGCAGCTGAGGAAATAAGCAAGATAATTTTAAATAGAATTCCAAGAGATAAGCTGAAAGTTAAAAAAGGATTAGGTTTGCGAAGACCTCTTTGGTTTAAAATAGAATTCCAAGATACTGCTGAAGAAAGAGCTTATTTAAGAGGTGTTGCTGAAAGGTATAACTCTCAAAATTCTCCTGAAAACCACTTAATAGTTCATGGAACACAAGATTGCTCTTCATTATGCCAGATTCTTTTAGATGGGAAATTAAAGCATAATAAAGGTATTGAAAATTATGGAAGCCTCGCTGCAAAATATGATGAAAGTGTTATCGCGGGAGGATATTGGGATCATGGATGGGGTATATTCGTGACAACTCCAAAGATAATTGATACTAATTATGAACTTTCTGAAAGAAATAATTACTTAGTTGTGCCTGTGAAAGATCTTAAAGGGGTATTATTTCCCCACCATCTTGTTGAAGTAGTTAGGTATGAATTTCCTAAACACTCTAGTTTATTAAAAAGTTATGGACAATTTGCTCAAGAATTGGAAAAGCATTTTTAAATTATACTGGCTTTGATTATCTTAACTTCTTCGATAGGCCTATCTGAAGAATCAGTTTCTACTTTTGCGATTGCATCTATTACATCCATGCCTTGAATTACTTTGCCAAATGCTGGATGCTTATCATCAAGAAAATTATTGTTGACTAGGTTAATGAAAAACTGGCTTCCCCCTGTATTTGGACCTGCATTTGCCATTGAAATTGTGCCTCGATTATTTTTATTTCCACCTTTATGGGTGAATTCGTCTTTTATAGTGTATCCTGGCCCACCCATTCCTGTTCCTTGAGGGTCGCCGCCCTGAATCATAAAACTGGCAATTATTCTATGGAAAATTACCCCATCATAAAATCCCTGATTAACCAGTTTCTCAAAATTTCCAGCTGTAACTGGCATGTCATCATACAGTTCAATTACTACATCTCCCATACTGGTTTCAAGTTTTACTTTGGTAGATTGAGACATTTTACAATATACTCCTGAAATAACTAAAATTAGAGCTATTATAAATATTCCTAAAATAATTTTTTTCTGTTTTTTCATTGGACTAGTGACTTTATTTTATCTACCAGCTCTGGTTGAATATAGTGATGAATAGTAACATTATAATTTTCTTCCCAGGTATGATCTTTTTTATTAAATCGCCTATGACCTAGTTTTTCTGCAATTGACAGGAAAAGCTCCTGAACTTGCTGTTTTGATGCTGATTTATGGGAAGATATGAATTCTTTAGCTTTTTTAGTGGCATAATATGAGCGGACTATGTGGGGATAAAATTCTTTTCCACAGCATTTTAAAAATTCTTCCTTGAACTGCTTGTCTTGAAGTGGATGATGTGTTAAGGGGTTGGTAAATACGAACTCTGATTTTTTCAGAGGTTTTAGAGTTTCTTTTAGTCTTTTTATGTACAATGGATGGAATTTTGAGGTTGTTTTTATTGGAACTCCGTCTTTTGCCAGATAGTTAAAAGTAACTTCCTGACCTTTAATTGAAATGTCATTTTTCTTTAAAGTAGTAAGACCTTTATGTTTATGCTGCTTGTAATAAATTTCGTTTCCCACCCTCATATAGGTTTTAAGCAGGGTGTACATTGGGAGAGCCATGTTATCTTCTTTATCGCTGAGGGAAGATGTGATTTTTTTTGTAAGTAGTGGATAGGATTTTTCAAATTCTTTTACTGCCTGATATTTTTTAATTATGTAAGATTTTCTTTTTTCTAGAGTGTATAGATATGCAAACTTACCATTTGGATTTTGATAAATTAGGTCCCAGTGGCTATGGGAAGATTCATCATGGATAGTCAGGTTTTTTGCAAATAAAGAATAGGCTTTGTCAAGAACTTGGCCGTCTGGAAGGATATTTATTCTAGAACCCTGACATTTGCCTTCTGGAGAGAGCTGTCCTTTTATGAATTTAGGGTTTTTTTTATCCAATAGTAACTTGAAATTCTTGTGAGCTTTGAATAGTTTTATAACTTGCATTGCTTGTGGAAGAGTTTTAGAAGATTTTTTCCAAGAATTTTTAGTTTTCTCGTATACTTGAAGGTCTTTGGATATTCTTAGAGTTCCTAGACTTGTTTTTTCCTGAGTTTTCATTAATTCAAGAATAATACAGAGTATTAAAATATTGCTTTAGTTTTTAGAAGCAAGAATTTCCTGCAAGCCTGAAGTGGCGTATTCTATTAGCTCTTTTTCTTGTAAAGAAATATTATTTTTAGCAATATATGCTTCTAAATCTTGCACCAGTCTTGGAAGAACATGCGGAGCCCTGCAATGGACAAATCTTAGGCAATTGTATACTGGCTTGCCTTGACTAACCCTAAAGTTTGCAATTTCTGTCTGCATTTCCCCTAGCTCAGGCTTTTCAACAATTCTTCCTATTGGAAGAGGATTTGTGCATTTTGAAAGTTTATGCTGCAAGCAGTCCAGAGCTACATCTACATCTTCTTGCAGTATCTTGCGCTGATATTCCAGAGTAATTTCAAGCACTGGAAATTCCAGTTCTATTTTTGACGAGTATTTTTCTGCCATTTTATTTTTCAAATTCTTTTTCTGACTTATTTTTTACTACTCCATAAAAAAAAGGTCTAATTGAAGAATCCATTGTTACATATTCAAGCTTTTCTAATTCAGTTTCAAGACAAACTTGCACCAACATGGCTTCTGGAGGGTTTTTAGGGAATGAACCAAGAAAGTAATAGTTACTCCAAAAATCAAATTCTTTTTTTCTACTGGAATAATATTGTTTAATATCAAACTTGGGATTAAGGTCACATTCTTTTCTTTTTAAAATTTTTTCAAGATTTTTACTATCATCAAAATGCTCCAAGGCTTTACCAAAACTTTCAGTAGCTAAAGCTTTCTGAGGGATAAAACTGATATCATTGTAACCTTCTTCAAAACCATTTCTTAATACATAAACTCCTTCTTTTAGTTCAGAATTTAATTTAATCTTAGATATTGTTTTTTTAATTTCATCAATGCCTTTACCAATAATTTTTTTTGGAGGGTTTATTAAAGTGCCTTTATCAGTTACTAATGCCAGACCCAATCCAAAGCGGTGGGATGTTAAGGAAGATGGAGCCCAGTCAAGATTACATGAGGAAAATTCCCCTCTAATTGCAGAAAGAAATGACAAAGATTCAGGAGTTGTAGGAACCCTATAATCTTCATGCTCAAACTTTTTTAGATTATATACAAATAATTTCCTACGAAATATTAGTGGAGCTCCATTATGCACTACCTGTACATGAGGAATTAGTTTATCAAATTCAATGAGAGCCATATCTCCTTCAAAGTAGTTGCCAATTTCACTTAATCCCATTCTCTGTTTGGTTCTAAGGTAAACTATTTCATATTCTTGTTCTTGTTCTGCCATACCTCACCTAAATACCTCTAGTAATTAAACTTTTATAGCTAATTTCTTGTAAAATAGAAATATTTATAAGCTATATATTCTAGTATACAATATTGATAAAAATGAATAAAACAGACGAAAAACTAATAGCTGAACTTGACAAGAATCCCAGAATTGCAATTTCCAGACTAGCCAGGAAGCTGAGAATTTCACAGCAGGTAGCTGACTATAGACTGAAGAAACTTCAGAAGCAGGAAGTAATTTCCAAGCTTGGAGCAATAATTAATCTCAAGTCTCTTGGATTAGAGCATTATAGGGTATTTTTTTCTTTTAACTCGAGAAAGGAGTATTCAGATGAAAAGATTTTCAGCTATCTGAAAAATAAGAAAGGAGTTTATTGGGGGGCGAGGATTGGGGGCAGGTATGACCTGCATCTAGCATTGCTAGTTAAGGATTTTCAGGAGTTAGATGAGTTTATTGATGATTTTAATTCTAGCTTTCCAGGGCTGATTAAAGATTATACCAGCTGTTATTCAATTGAGCATATAATATTTAGACATAAGTATCTTAGCAAGGATTATTCTGAAATAAGCTATGGGTATAATGATAGGCTAAAGAAAACTGACAAACTTGACAGAGAAATACTTGAAAAACTAAAAGATAATTGCAGGATTTCATCGCTAGAGCTGGCTAAAGGCAAGAATATATCTTATAAAACTATTATAAACAGGATAAAGAGTCTTGAGAAAAACAAAATAATCCTAGGATATAGATTATTTATTAAATCACAAGAAAAAAAGCCGTTTATTATACTTTTCTCGTTTAAGGATTATTCTAAGAAAGAGGAAAAAAATCTTATTTCATATCTTAGCAGAACAGACAGCACTACACAGCTGATAAGGTTATTTGGAAGCTGGAATTTATTTATTCATGCCAGGATTGAAGATAATGAAAAGCTGCAGAAACTAATAATTGATTTAAGAGATAAATTTGAGATAATTGATAATTTTGAAATTATCCCTGTATTTGAGGATATTGCTATTAATTTGTTTCCTGAATAAGCTACCTTATCTTAACAAATGAGCGGAATACAAAATATACTATTGCTCCAATTGACCAGCATATTGGGCAGAAAATTAAATTCCCTCTTTTCTCCATATTAACCTCCTCCTTGGTCCTCCCTAGTCATATTTCTGAAATCACTTAACTTTATTCCCCCACATGCTATCAAACGATTATTTGCTTCTTCAACATCTACACCAAATCTTACAGCATATGCTTCTGGAGAAATATAATCACTACATTCATCACCATCAGGTGCTCCCACTTCATAACTTCTTTGCATAGGAGTACTAGTAGTTTGAATTTCAAGATTTTGAGCTCTGGCATAAAAAGAGTCTTCTCTCAATTTATCTGTAGCTTTAAGAATGCCTGCAACTACACCACCTAATCCTGTAATTGCATAAGAGGCAATAGCACCTGTAAGAATAGGACCTAAATTATGAGATTCGAAAAAATTTTGAAAATGAGGGTAAACCCATACTTTAGATATGATTACAGCAGGTACAACCACGGCTGTTCCATAGTAAGCTGAAAATAAAATTCCCATCCCAATACTATTTCCAACTATTTTAGCTATGTTTTCTAAATTATATTTAATAGGAATATCACCCATATCCTAACTTAGAATTTAGTAAATTTAAACTTTACTGTAAGGCTCTTGTAGCCCTGATTATTTTCTTGGGATTTAGAGTTAAGTTTAAATATAGATTATTATAAAAAGAATTATGGAATATTTGCTTGTTGATGATGATAAAAATGATATAGCTATGGTGAGGCCCAGACTAGAACATTTAGGGTTTAATGTTTCTGTCCGCATGATTGTTGATTTTGATGGGTTAAATAAGCTGAATAAAGAAAGAAAGCCAGAAGTAATCCAACTTGATGGGTTAGATGGTAAATGCTTTGAATTATATGATATATTTAAATCAGGGAATCCTGAATCAAATATTTTCATTTGTTCTGGAGATGATGATATTGGAAGAAAATCCAAAGAAATGAATATACATTTTATACATAAGGGTATGAATTATGTTGATGATATTGTGGATTATGTAACTCCTTTTATTGAAAAAAAGAGGGCTTTAAACGGGCAGGCAGTCTAAGAAATAACTTAGTCCATAAAAGTCTCTGAAAACCTATAGTTTCCATTGCCAAAAGCCAGCTCGCTGGCTCTGTCATATATTTCTGGCTTTAATTCAAATCCAGATTTTATGCTTCTTAGTATTACTGGAGAGGCTCTTATCTGCCTCCCAACCCATTCTGCAATTCTATTATTAATTATTTCCTCATGAGAGTGCATGCTAGTTATATGGTCGGGCAGAAAATCATAAACTGCGTGCACTACCTCGTGGCATAACTCCTTATCAGTTGTATAAGAATCTGCGTCATATACTAGGGTTATTAATTTAGAATCAGGCAGGCAGTGAGATGAGGCGAGGGGAAAGACAAACCATCCAGAGTCTACTAATCCTCTTACTGATTTTGCAGTTATTGGCTCTGTAATTATCTTATATAGCTTTTCCATATGAGGAGTCCTATGCAGTTTAGAAATTTCAAGCTGTAATTCAGCCCAGCTCATCTTCCAGCTTCCCTTATAATTCCCTGAATTTTCCATTAATTTTTGCAGATTTAGGAGTTTATAAATTTTAGTTAAAATCAGCAATATAAACGAAAAGATTATAAATATATTATTTACTATATGTTAAATGTTAGAAGAAAAACTACAGCCTATTCTTACAATATTAAGAGCAGATGAAAGAGATTTTGAGAGAGAGTATGAAATTATTAAAAACTGGTTTCAAGAGCATAAAGAAAATTTAGCTGATAATTTGTCAGATTTAACATTTTTATGTGAATTGCCAAATGAGGATAGATACCTTTTAACTTATCCTGTTATTGGAAATTGGGTTTTAGAGCAAATGAAAGCATTTGAGCCCCAGACAGAACATCAGAAAAAAGTATATGAATTAATGAAGAAGGTAGTTGCAGAAACTAGATTTAATAACCATCATATGAAGAATATTTATGATGACCCTATTGCATTTACAAGAATGAAAGATGAGCTATGTACTACAATGCTTTCAAATCCTGAAGAATCTATGCCTATTCATAAATTCATGCGTGAAATTGAAGAAAGAGTAGATAGTTTAATAGTGGATGAAACCTTGCCTATCAAAGAGACATACACAACTGATTTAGGCCATGGACTGCTTTCTCCAGTGTCAGGTTTAACATATTATGTTGCAAGACCATTTGAGAGACTAGTTAAAAATAATAGAGCTGGGTCAATTGGACTGACAATAATGGTTGTGGATGATGAAAATCCTGAAGAATGGTATAATAGATTGCTGTCAGCAGGGTTTGAAGAAATAAAGGGACAACAAGGGATATTTTATGATTGTGAAACTGCTCTTGAAGCACTTGAAAGAGGAAGATATGATGTTATACTAACTGATTTGGAATTGGGGGAAGGAAAGATGGATGGAATTACTTTTGTTGAAAAGGCGTATGAAGTTCAAATAAAAAAAGGCATTAAACCAGCAATTTCAGTTTTTTCTTTTAATAAAGAAAAACTAAGTGAAGCAGATGACAGATTACGTAAGAGCAAAGGTGAGCAAAAAGTTTTTCATCAGGTGGATTATAATTATAAAAGCAGGTGGACAGCAACTGGTTTTAAAGAAGCTGTAATAAATGCTTTGAGATAGTTCTTAGCAGTGAGATTATATTATAACTAAAAAATTCAATAAAAGAAATGTTAATAAACTGAAAATACTATTTTCTTTTATGAGTATTGAATTATTAGCTCCTGTGGGAAATTTTAAGTGCTTAAATGCAGCAATTAAAGCTGGCTGTGATGCTGTATATTTTGGGCTGCAAGACTTTAATATGAGGGACAATGCACAGAATTTCAGCTTAAAAGATTTAGATAAGTTAAGCAAGATTTGCAGGGAAAATAAAATCAGGGCTTACCTTACTTTAAATACTATTATTTTTGATTCTGAATTAAAGAAAATTGAGAGGATTATTAAAAAAGTCAGGGGAAAGATAGATGCAATTATATGCTGGGACCTTGCTGTCATAAGCCTGTGCAAGAAGTATAAGATTCCGTTTCATATTTCTACCCAGGCATCAATTGCAAATTCTAAAGCAGCTGAATTTTACAAGAAGCTTGGAGCTGAAAGAGTGATTCTTGCTAGAGAGCTTGACTTAAAGCAGATAAAGAAGGTTTCTAAGATACTGCCAGTTGAGATTTTTATTCACGGGGCAATGTGCCTAGCTATTAGCGGGAGATGCTTAACTTCCCAGTTTTTGAACAAAAAGAGCGCTAATAGAGGCAGATGCACGCATCCGTGCAGGAAATCTTATATTGTAAGAGATGAAGAAGGCAGGGAGCTGAAAGTTGAGAATAATAAGATTTTTTCAGCTAAAGATTTATGCACTTTGCCTTTTATTGAAAAGCTAAAGAAATCTGGAGCTAGAGGATTTAAAATTGAGGGAAGAAGCAGAGAGCCTGAATATGTTTATGCAGTTACAAGAGCTTACAGGAAGGCTTTAGATAAAAAACTAAATCAAAAAGAGATTAATAAGCTTACAGAAGAGCTAAGGGAAGTTTATAACAGGGGTTTTTCAGAAGGATTTTATTTTTGCGCGCCCACAAGTGATGATTTATCAAGGAAGGATCATGGAGAGGCTAAGAAGACTAAGAAGTTTATTGGCAAGGTATTTAATTACTGGAAAAAACAGGGGGTGGCGGGGGTAAAGCTTAGTGCTGGAAAGTTAAAGATAGGGGATGAAATTATAGTTGTAGGAGAGAATACTTTTTTTAAGACTAAAATTAAAAGTATGGAAAAAGAGCATAAAAAAGTAAAAATAGCTGAAAAGGGTGGAAAGGTTGGAATTAGGGTGGGGAAGTGCAGAGGTGGTGATGAGGTTTATCTTGTAGTGGGGAAGTAAAGCTCTCGCTGATTAAGGTAGATCATGACTAGAGCTCCGATTATAAACAGCCAGTCTACTAGATAAGTTAAAGCCAGAAACCCCAAGGCAATTAGGGAATATACTATTACTTTATAATTTATTTTTTTCTTTTTCATATTTTATATTTTCTCCAGTTCATACTTGAAGTTTTATTCTTTTCTGCATCTTTAATTAAAGAAAGTGTTAAGAATCTCTTTTGTAATTTCTAGAGATTTATCACAAAAATTCTTTAAATTTCTTGAAGAGCTGTTTTTAAAGTAAACATTTTCAACTATCTTATCTTTGTTTCTAACAGAACGCACTGCTGGAACAAAATCACCATCTCCTGATACTAAAATTGCAATATCAAAATTATTATCACAAGCATTCTCCACCATATCAACAGCCATATTTATGTCATCTTCTTTTATAATATAATAAAATTTATTTGTTCCGGTTATATTTCTTTTTAATAATTTACATAGGACAAGGTGAAAATTAGGTATTTGCTTTAATTTCTCAAAAAATTCTTTTTGACTTTTGTATTTTTTAGGATTACGCTCTATGTCAAGAAGGGCATTGTAGTAATAGATTGCAACAACTTTATTTTTACCAGCTAAAAATTGAGCAAATTTTTCAAAATTAAACTTCTTTAAGCTTTTATTCTGACCGTATAATTTCCTTAAACCAAAATAAAAATTATTTCCATCAATAAAAACAGCAACTCTTTTCATATGAAATGCCCATCCCTTGCCGAAGCAAGGATGAGCGTATATGATTATTTCAGGCAGTTGAAGTTTAAAAGTCTTTTGTTGTGTAAATTTTACTATATTTTATATTTTCTCCAGTTCATGCTTTTCCCCAATCCCTTCGCCACCCTGACTGCATCTTTAATCAAGTATCTTGGAAGATTTCTAAGTTCAGCCGGAGTAATGAATATACAGGGGATTTTATACTTTTTGTACAGCTTGTTTTTTTCAACTTTTTTTTTCCAGGATTTAGGATGCCCACCATAATACTCAATGAATACATTATAGCGGGGAAGGTAAAAGTCTGGGACGCATATCCAGGCATCAAGCTTCAATGCACTGGATTCATAGCTTGCCTTAATTTTCCTGTCATAAAGAAAATTAGCTATTTGCTGTTCGCCTTTACTCCTAACTTTGAACTTGAACTTAGTTTTTTGCTTAAGTTCATTGAAATTCCTGCCTCCTGACAGGAATTTTTTCCATGCTTCTGGATGTTCAGCATAGTATTTTTTCATTTCTTGAGATTTCTGCTTTCTTACATTTGGATGGTCGCGCCACCATTGAGTCATTATTTTATCGAGCTTGGCCTTATGACTTGGAGATAGGTGCTTGCCTTTAGTTGGACTAATTAGCCTCCCTTCTTTATAAGCTCGCTTTAAACCTTTAGAAATATTTTTCTTCATACTGGCTGGAAGCTTTTTCCCGTGCCAGTATCCTTGCTTTCCAAGCCAATAATATCCTCTACCTGTTTTTTTGTTTTCTGACATTCTTTAACTTAAGTTTTTTAATTAGCCACAGGATTAAAACTACAATTAAGGATATAATTGCAATCAATACTATAATTAAAAATAAGAAAGGAAGATAATAAACCTTAAGATTCATGTTTCTTATTTCTTTACTCCAGTATTCTCTTATTGAATCGCATTGGTCATAGGTAATATTTAACCCTTCACAAGCTTGGTTCATTGTTGCTTCAGCATGACTTATTCCTAGCAAGGCAGTGCATTCTTCAATACTTCTATTGCCACATAGCTCTTTTTGCTCTTCAATATGCTGATTAAAACTTTCCATAGCACTGCAACACATTACATCTCTGGGCATTTCATAGGAGAAAGAGCTAACTAAAGGAATTACTGCCAGAAAAATAATGCAACTAATAATCGCCCCTATTTTCATATTCTAGATTAGAAATCTGGGAATTTAAGCTTTATGGCTGAGTGGGGAATTATTAAGTAAATCCCAACTAAACACTATAATAATATTTAAAAAGAGTGCAAGGAAAGAATATTTATGGCAAATAAGGGAATTTCCAGAAGAGATTTCTTAAAATTAGCAGCAGTAACAGGACTAGCTGTTCCAAGTTCAGGATGTGGTTTAAAGGAGTTTATTTTTCCTAAAAAACCTGCATATATTCCTAATCCAGAATTTGCAAAGCTTTTACCTACCTTAAAAGAGATAATACTAGAAGAAGGAGAAGAATATTTTTCATTTCCAGAAGATTTTCCTGATAGGATAGATTCAATTGAGGAAATTAATCAGACTTTATATCCTGAGGTTCAAAATTCAATTGATATTTTTCTTGAAAAAAAGAACACTTATCCAGAACTGCATAAGCTTTCTGCAATTAATATTAAATCATTGCTTTATGCAGCTGCTGGTGTTGGATTTTTTAAGACTGCAAGCTGGGGCCAGAAATTCTTTGGAAAAACTAAATTTGACAGATTTCAAGCAAGTGCTGTTAAATATCTTCTCACTAGTATGTTTGCTCTGCATACACTAGCAGCAGCGTTTGGTTCAAAAGGACAATACTCTCATATTACTAAAGACATAAGTGTAGATTTGGGAAATTCTAGAAGCTCAACAAAAAAGTTTGTGGGGCATGAAGCTTTTCATTATTTATATTTTAAAAGTGTTAAAAAAAGAGAGCCTATTTGGGTAGTTGAAGGTTTTGCTGATGCAGCTATTTTGAGTGCTTTAGATAATAATGGACTTTTAGAAAAAACTAAAAATGAAGTTAGGAGGGAGTCATTAGAAGATATGATTGCTATTTATAATTCAGTAAGAAATAAAGAAGATGCTTCTACTGAACTTCCAAAAGAGTTTCAGGAATTTTCTTCTAAATTTATGAGTGGAGTTGGGAATTACTCTTTTGGCTATAGTTTTTTTAGAATACGGGAAAGGCAATTAGGAAAAGGCATTTATGCATCTATTTTAGAAGAAGGGAGCTTGAAACCTGTTGAGCCCTTGACTAGTTTAAATATTAAGAACAAATAATCTTAATTTAATTTTTTATTATCGAATAACTTTTTTTACTTTTCCACACCTTAGACACTTGAATTTCTGGGCAAATTTCCCATTGCCAGCATTTTCCGGACCCATAAACTTGGTCCAGTGATGAAAACCAAATAGACATTTAATATTCTTTGCCATAGTTTAAACTTGATAAGAGTATTTATTTAATTTTCTATTAGAAATCATAACTAACACCAGCTAAAGCCCTAATTGAATTAATTTCTCCAAAACTAGCCTCCATGCTTTGATAACCTATTGATAAATTGACAGTGACATCGTCTGCTAAATTATATTCAATTCCTAAACTACCACTAATGCCAATTGGATTATCACTTTCACTAGTTACACTTTCAAATTCCCCATATCTATCATGACCTGATTCAACTTCAGCATCAATCATTAGAGGCAAGCCAATTTTCCCTACTAATCCAATACTTTCAGAACTTATTCTTCCACCAACATATGGCTCTAACGTAACTAGGCCTGGCACAAACTGAGTATAGACAAAAGAGGCATTATCTCCAGGACGCCTATCAGATGATTGTTTTTTTACATCATACATACCTTCCCTATATCCATCTGCGAAAAAACCAGAATTAATAATAGCATCAGCTCCAAATAAAAACCTTAGAACATCAGTGCCATATGAACCTTCAACACCTAATCTTAATCCAATATCTTCTCCACTATTAAGATTAGTATCAGTAGTTCCTGATAAAAAACCAGCATCATCAGGATGTACATCAACTGTCTGTACATCATCATTTATCTTAAGATTATAAAAATTAAAGTCTAAACCAAAGTTTCCCCTAGTCTCAAAATATTTATCTCGGCTTTTTGAATCTGAATCACTTGATGCAAATGCTGGAACTGGAATAAGAGGCAGTAAAGTAGTGAGTAGAATAGCTGCAATTTTTGAAAATCTTTTAGCCATATTATATCAGAGGTATTGGGATATTTAAATTTATATTCATTTTAAAATATATATTTACTTTCCCTGCCACCCTACTAATATCAAAACTTATATAAACATTAATTTTAGAGGATTTTTATGAATAAAATAAAATTATCTAAAAAATTAGTTATAGCAGTACAAAATACTAATAATAAGTATGATAATTTTCAAGGAATAGTCCTATTCGGCAGTTTTGCAAACCCAGAAGTTAAAAAACCAAGAGATGTAGATTTTATTCCAGTCCTAAATAAATATGATGGTTGTTGGCAGTTTTCAACAGATGATGAGGGAGATTATGATGAAGCATATCATGGTTTTAAAGAAATGGAAGAATTCTTTGGAACCCACTTCCCAGAGTTTGCTGAAGAGTATGATGTGTTATTTAAAACCCGTTGGAAAAGAAAAGCATTATTCCATGTTGAATCACTGGTGGCTATTGATAATCTTCCTGAGTTACAATCATCGTTAGTCCACTACAGAACAAACCCTGAAAATTTTATTGGAACAAAAAAAGCTGCTCAAATAATATCTGAGTTTTATAAAAGTTTAAGAAATCCTCTAGTCCCTTGTTAATTAAAATATCAGGCTTTCCACACCTGACTTTATTTTGACTTTATGATTTCTACCTTATCTCCAGGAGATAGGTTAAAATCTTCCCATTTTTCTTCAGAAATAACTTCCCCATTAACTCTTACCAATGGTATTCCTTCAATTTTATATCTTTGAAGCATTGATTCAATTGATGTATATATACAAATAAATGGCTCTCCTTCCCTTATTATAACTTCTGCAGATTTTTCATTCATTAGAGTTTGGGAAAGCTCCAATAATTTCCTGATTTTTTCACTGCCCTCTTCTCTAATAAGAGTCTTATTTTCAATTAAAGTATTTAAATCATTAATTACAGTAAAAACTTGATTTAAAACAGGATCATAATCAGGATGGTCTTCTAGTATAACTTGATAAGTATTCTTTGACCACTGCCTAAATCCTTTATTTCGGTCATCTTGGGTTGCTTCCTTTTTTCCAGTTAAAATGAGATTAATAACTTCTGCAACATAGTAATCAAACTCACTTACTTTTTTAGGATCAAGATATTTACTTTCTGCCATTGCTTGCATTCTGTCATAAGGATGAACTGCACCCTGGATTTTGAGTTCAACTTCTTCATCTGTTAGTCCTACTAGTGATTCTAGACTTGGTTCTTTTCCTTCTTTTCTGGCTTTTCTTGCAGCTGCTTTTTCAAATTTTTCCTGAAATCTGGAATCTACTTCTTTATCTTTTTCTTTTTGAGCTGCCTGTTCTTTTAGTTTTTCTTCAATTGAAATGCTTTTATAACATTGATATAAGGTAGAATGATAACTTCCTAATTCTCTTAGTCCCCGCTCTATAATTTCATGATTTGCTGTATGCTCTTCAATATGCTTTCTTAATAAAGAAACATATAGCCTAGCTGCTTTCTCACTCGAATTTAAAGTTGTTTTAATATTATTTCTTCTAAGAACTCGGTTAACTCCTTTAAACTGTCCGTCTAATTCTGGATCAAAAATAATATTAACTGCTTTATATAACATTCCCAAGGATTCAGCCACTTTATCTCTTTTTTTACCTACTTCAATAATTGCTGTTACATTTTCTTCATTAGTTAGAAGTTTATGGGCATAGGAAATACATTTCACATTTTCCCAGTTGCTTCCTGGATAGCTAGTTGGAGTGTCATATCCTTTTGGGCCTGGTAAAGCTAGTCTCTGGCTTGTTGGAGCTGCTGCTATTTCTTTTAATCTTCCAGCTGTTTCTCCCAATCCTCCAAGAAGTAATTTAAGCCTATATAGAGGATCTTGACTAAGTTCAGTTACCACTAAATCTTTGATTCTGCTATTTTTATCAACATCATTAAGCCCATGAAGAATTAATTCCAGATTATCAGGGTGTCTTCTTACATAATCTGACATTAAAACAGCAACTCTTGGAACTATATCTTTTTGAGTTCCTAATTCCATCATCACTTTCCAATAAATATTATAAATACCTCTTAAATGAGTATGTAACTTGGTTATCTCTTTTTTTTCGCAGATAAATTCTATCCCCTTATGTAGAAATTCAACATACTCTGAATGCTTAAGGAACTTATTTACATTTGGGCTTTTTTTCCCTGTTCTAGGCCAAATATTATAAACTGCTTCAAAAATCTTGCCAGTGTTTAGGTATTGCTCTCCCATCTAAAATTTGCAATAAAGGATAATTTTTAAATAAATCTATACTGGAAAATAGACTTTTCCTCCACCTGCCACTCTCTTTAGCTGATAACAATAAATTTTATATATACTAAAATTACAGATAATTACAATGAAAGTAGGGAAATATGAAATTGATGAAGATAGAGTAGCTATATTAAACTCAAGTATGGGTCCGAGTTCAGAGAGTGCTTTTTTAACTTTATTTGAAAAATATATTGAAGACCGTGAAAAACCATTAATGATTGTTCTTAATACTACTGGAGGTTTGGCATTATCGCCAATGAATCTAGTAAATTTATGCCATTATGGGCATCCTAAACCTAATTTAATAACATATGCTTTTGAAAAGTGCATGTCTGCAGGAGTAATAGCTATGCAGTTTGGCACTAGGAGAATTTCTGACCCAGACACAAAATTTATGTTTCACCCGATTCGCAATATGCTTACAGGTGAAATCGCTAAACCAGACTCTTTAACATGGAGAATTGATAAATCAATTTACAAATCACTTGCAGACAGATGCGGAGTAAGTGTTGAACAATTGCGGGATGATTTTCCCAATGATGTATATCTTAGTGCTCAAGAAGCTATGATTTATGGAAAAAAAGGACTAATTGACGAAATTGTGCAGGCACCTCCTGAATTAAGAGACAAAGTTAAGAATGGACTAAGAAGTGATATAAGCATGGAGGAGCTTGAAAAGTTAATTAATAGAATAAGTGAGATTACACTGCAATTAGCTGAAGAGCATATGAAAAGAGTTCGTTCTGAAAAGAACAAATAATCTTAATTTAATTTTTTAATGAGTTTAATACTTGCTCAAATTCTTTGGCTTGAATAATAGCATCTTCTAGGGCGTTATGTTTTAGATCGGAACCTCTTAGGCCAAGCTGAGCTATGTGTGCATTAATATCGCGAACAGCTCCACGATACATAGAATTAATATCTTCCCCACTATGCCCAAAAGGATTCTGACCTTGATAAAAATTATCAAAATACCAGGCAGTGAACATTCCGTCAAATTTTATTGGAGCTGCTGCTTCAACTGGCTTAAATCCTTTAGTATTAGATGAAACCCATTCTGCGTAATCTTTCATTACTTTTTCAGGAGATTCGCCTTTTTCTGCCAGAATATCAAGAATTTTATGAGGATTGAAACTTGGACTTTTAGGATTAAATTCATCAAGATGCCTTAAATCTGACAAGCATCTTAATCCTATAGAACTTACTTTCATTGCCTCAAGAATAAAATTTCTAGAAATTGGCTTAATCTCACGATAAAACTGAATTGAGGTATCTCCTACAATACAAGCTCCTAAAGAAAGCATTGAGTATTTTCCCGGAGTTCGACCTGAAGATTCAATATCAACTGATACGTATTTTTTCATAATATTTTTTTGGATTTAGTTGAGTTTCAAGTGAATTAATAGTATTCCTAAATTTATCTGATGAAGCTAGCCTTCCTAAAGCAAAAGCTGTTGCTGAACCTGCCCAAAAAGCAGCTATGTCTTTTAAATCGTAGGTGCCTGGCCAAATATGGGCTTTTTGCAAGAGCTCTACAGCTGTCCAGTAGATTGATATAAGAAATGCACCTTTTAGATGAGATTTTATATCATCTTGGTCTTCATCTCCATTAAACCAGGTAGTTAAGGCAAGAGATGTACCAAAGTCTCCAAACTGCCCAGAAACAAAGGAATAAGGAATTAAATGTGCAACCTGAAGAGCTTGTGCAGTTAATCCAGTTGCAGCTATTCCAATGCCTACTTTATTAGCTGTTTTATTCATGAAATCATAAAATGATTGTTTATTCATATTCGTGCATTTAAAACCAGCTTTTTAGACTTTTCTATGCACCCCAAGCTTTAAATAGGGCTATTTATATTAAAGTGAGGAGAAATAAATGAACGCTAGGAATGAATTGGAAGGTATTGATTCTGTAATATGTCAGAAATGTTTATGGAGATTCACATTTCTGAGCATAGTCAAAAACTCTAAGTTTTTGATATTTTTATAAATTGCAAGGAGGAAAAAATGAAGTTACATGTAGGAAATTTGGCTTATTCTGTGAACGAAGCTGCTTTGAAGAAACTTTTCGCTGCTTATGAAGTGCAAGAAGTTATAATCATTTCAGACAAGTTTTCAGGAAGGTCTAAAGGATTTGGTTTTGTGACAATTGAAGACGATGAAGCTGCCAAGAAGGCAATTTCAGAGCTTAATGGCAAGGAAGTTGACGGCCGTGAGCTTAAAGTTTCAGAAGCCAAGCCAATGGAAGAACGCCCTAGAAGAGATTTTGGAAGAAGAGAACATAGTGGCGGTGGTTTTAATCAGAGACGAAGATATTAGTTTTTGATTAGAATAATTTTTTATTTTATTTTTTTGATTTTTTAATTTTTCTATTCATCCAAAAAGAGGAGAATTCCCATGGTGAACTGCATAATCACAAATATGCTCCCAAGGAATATTATATCCCAGGCCTGTATGACTATTTCCGTTTGAGAGATATACTGAAAATGGGCTGAGCCTTGGGCCAATATTTAAGTCCCATACAGGCAGCAGCCAGCCGACAAAATCCTCCAGAGGCCAGTTGTGAGGAAAGTCAGGCTTGTCAGTTAGCTGACCGGTTCTTGTATCCCAGTAAATTTCCCTGTCTAGCAGGAGATGAATTACTGAGCCTGGATATGCTTCTGATAAAAAACGCTGCTTTAGCTCATCCAAAAATTCTTGTCTTTTCTGCTCTCTAAACTCAGAAAAACTTGCCAGTTCTCCCATAGTTAAGCTAGAGATAATGATTTTTTAAGCATTATTGCAGTGGATAATAGGATTTTAGAATTATTTTTTATTCTCGTATTCTCTTCGATTTCTTCTTCTCTGCTTTTTTCTAGAATTTGCCATTTTTATTCAATCTTCAGTGCTTTCATAATTTTATCAAGCTTTACATTGATTTTGTCAAGCTGTTCTGAACTAGCTGAACCTCTTGAACTATCACTTTTACCAAAACACTCGTTACAGTAGATTGGCTTGCCTTTAGTTGGCTTAAATGGAACTTCACATTTTTTACCACACTCATCACATATAACTTTGTGCATTTCAGGTGGCCCTCTTCTTGAACTTCTGAAGTCTCTGTCTCTCCCACCGAATCCTCTATTGCTTCCTCTATCTCGAAAACTTCTATCACTAGAATCAGAGTCTCTATCTCTAAAGCTTCTTCCTCCTGATCTTCCGCTAAATCTGCCTCCCCCGCCCCTGTTATCTTTTCTATAGCCTGCCATGTTTGTATATTTATGAGGTAAATGTCTGTATATAAAAGTATGTTCTTGATGAAAAATTACAGTAAAACTAGAGATTTTAGTGATTTCCAATAACCTTAATTATTTCTGCTTTGAAGAATATTTTAACTGAAACATATCCTAGCAAGACTTAAAAATAAACTAGGTAATTTATCTGGTTTTTTGGAAAATCAAAATGAATTCCAGAAGCTTCAAAAATACGCGGAAGTGTTGGAGAAAATGGATAATATTCCCTAGCTTTTTTTCTTGCTTCTTCTCTAGATGAAAAATCTCCGATTTTCATAAATTTATCCACAGTAGCCTCTTCAATGTGATCATTAAGTTGGAGAAAATTAGGAATTTCTATCCCTTTATGCTCTGCAATTGCTAAAGATGTAGCAGCAATAATTTCTTTATGAGCAATAAAGAAACCATATTCTGCAGACTTATATTTCTCAAGCAAGGCAATATTTTCTTTTCCGTATTGTAAAAGCTTGTCTAAAGCAGTACCAGGCATACTCCTTGTCTGATAAATAAGAGGTTCTTCTTGAATTTGAAGTTCTCTGCCAGATTTTTTCTTAAGCATGGGCTTTAACATCCTTGCAGTTTCAATTGCTCTGCCACTTTCAGAAGCTACAAGAACACAATCAAGATTATCAGGCAACAAATCTCCCAATTTTTGAGACAATTTTTCAACTTGCTCTTCACCAATGGGAGTTAACTCTTCATTAATATAATCTGCATTTCCATGCCTAATAAAATACACTTGTTCCATTTTATTATCCCAGAATTCAGTCTGAGGTGATAGCACCTCTTAAATTGAAGAGTGTAAGGGTTTTTAAAGTTTTCTTTAAAAAATATGTCCTCATCCAAAGTTAAGGTTATTTTATTTCAATTTCTCTGCAAATTCTCTGGCTTCTTGTTCTGTTGCTCTGTATACTCTTCCATCTAAACCATCAGCTACTATATGAATATAAGGACCAACTTCTTCAAGAGGTATGTTAAAATGAGGGGGTTTAGCTACATCCAGCCCAATAAAAGTCCCCATAACTGCAATATTGTGTTTATGATGTTTATCACCTTCGTCATCTCTTCTAAATTTATTACCAGCTAAACAAAGAATATTTCTTTCATTTGCAATAGTTAATGCATGAATTCCGCAGCCACATTTATCAGTTATGACTATTGCTTTTTTATTTGGTGTAAATTCATCATAATCTAAATGATCATATTTTTTAGTTTTATCATAACTACTAAAAGTTTTAAGAAAACTAAAACTTGATGGATTGAGTTTTTCCAATACTGCTGCGACATATGCATAATTCTCTGGTTCATTCCATTCTCCCCCAGAGTTAAGAGATGCATAAATCTGCTGAGGAGTTACCCATTTTCCAATATATTCTCCAGCCCCCATACAAAATCTAGATTCAAATATAGGTTTTTTATCTGGAAATTTTATTTTTTTATTTTGCACATTAGTAAGAGGCCTTATTTGAAGTAAATGAATTTTTTCATCAAGAGCTGAGGGTTTTTTAGTATATTTTTTTCCACATACATCCTCAAAATCAATTGTAAATTCTAATTCGAAATCTCTCCCATATCTTTTTCGTAACTTTTCTATTAATGGCAATAAACTTTCCTCAAGTAATTCTTCTTCCATATCAAGAGGCATATTTTCTTTCATAAATATCATCCTATATCTTCCAATACCTTTTCCCCCCTTATCAATATGGTAAAAAACAGCATTAATATTATCTTTTTTTGAACCTTTACTACCCTGAACAGCAGCTCCCCTATCATAAGACCACCATATTGGAATCACTCCTTCCCTAGCAGGTAATCTTGACATTGCAACACCATTATCTCCTTCTACAGCTTCTTGGATAACAACAGCCATTTTTTCATCTTGAATTGCTGCTTTTTCCCTATATTTAACTGCCTCATCTGAATGGACAGAAGCATAAACTTCAAGAACAGCTTCTAAAAGATTTTTAGTAAATACACTATTTCCCTTTAAAAATACTGTATTATATATACCTGCTCCTGAAAATTTATCACTATCTTCAGAAAGTAAAGCAGAACTTCTAACAGCAATTTCTCTTCCTCTAAATTGTTTACTCAGGGCTCTACATTTTTCTTCTAACCTAGCTGGAATATTCCATCTACCAACAAAATTATCTTCTGGATTAACTATATTATGTAAAAGAGAAGATAATTGTGCTAATTTTTGCTGTTTTAATAATTCTTCATAATAAGAACTATCAATAACTTCAAACTCTGGCACAGTGTAACCTATATCTGAATTCTCTGCTAACCAGACTAAACCTTGTCCCTTGCATCCTAATCTTGATGTCATTTTACCTACAAACAAGCCAGAATTAAGGGATTTTTAAGTCTTTTTATCCCTATCTGGGCGTGTGTGAGAATAGTTTCAGAGTTTTAAACAAATATCAAAAAGTTCCTTGAGTTTACCACACCTTAAAAGGTGTGGTTTGTTGGAACTTTAGGATGCTCAGAAATGCTCATCCACATCCTAAAGCTTCAGGAATGAAAATTCCTGATAGTCATCAAAAATCTTTGATTTTTGA
>JBDRNU010000023.1:0-26213 GCA_043810775.1 archaeon
AAACAGATTCTGCAGGGCATGATAACAAGCCTATTGAGAAAAAGGAGATGATTGAGTTAATTGACAAAAAACTATTTACTTTTTTAAGGAAATTTTGTGGGAAAGAAAAAGTAAAGGTTTTAGTTACAGCAGACCATTCAACTCCTTGCAAGTTTAAGCAACATAGTGCCCATCCTGTACCTTTATTATTTTGTGATTGGCATGGAAGGGGGAATAAAACCTTTTCTGAGAAAGATGCAAAAAATGGGAAATTAGGGGAGTTGCTAGGAAGAGATGTTATGCGACTGATTCATTCTTAACATATACTTTTAGCAATAATAATGTTTATAATTCTCTATAATCTGGCTTATATATGATAACTTATAATGATATTTATGAGGCTTTAAGAAAAGAGAGGTATTCTGAGCAGCTTCAGCCCTTAGGTAAAAATTTTATAGTTGATTTTGCCAAGTATATTGAGGAAAAGAAAAATCTATCCAGTAGAGATGGTGATCTTTTTTCTGATAATGTAACTAAATCAAAAAAACAGCTTGAAAATGCGGTTTCTATTTTTAAAGAGCTATTATTAAGGAGAAAAAAGAAGCTTCTTAATTTGTCATTTGTAGCTGCAGAGACAGGGATATCTAAGAGGGACTTTGAGAATATGCTTCCTTTTGAAAAAAAACTTTTTGATGATATTATGTCTGGTATGGAGAAAGCTGAAAAGGAAATCAGCAGTCTGATGAACGGGCATAAAGTTGAGGAGATAAAAAATGCCCTCATTGTTTTTAAAGAGGATACTGAACAATTTTTAGGAATTAGTGGCGAGACTCTAGGACCTTATGTTAAAGGAGATATAGCTAATCTCCCAAGTGATATAGCTAAAATTCTTGTTGGAGGAAAGAAAGCAGGTTATTTAGATGAAGGATGACAAGCATTTTGATTTCAGTATTACTAGGATTGGTGCAAGGAATTAGTGAGTGGCTTCCAATTTCTTCAAGTGGGCATCTTGCGATTATTCAGAATATTTTTAAAATAAATGTTGGGGTTGAATTTGACATAGCCCTTCATTTTGGGACTATTTTGGCTGTTGTTGTGTTTTTTTGGAAAGATATAGTGAAAATAGTTACTAAGGAACAGAAAATTTTAGTATATATTATTGTTGCGAGTATCCCTACTGCAATAATTGGTTTTGGGCTTTCGCTTTATATTAACAATATATTTTCAAGTTTTTTGATTATTGGGATTTCTTTTTTAATTACTGGGGCTTTAATTTTTATTTCAAGCTTGTATTTTGAAAGAGGAAAGTTAAATATTAGGAATACTTTTATTGCTGGAATTTTCCAAGGTGTAGCTGTAATTCCGGGAATATCCAGAAGTGGAGCTACAATATCCAGCTTGATGTTTCAAGGGGTTGAAAGAAAACAGGCAGCTAGATTTTCTTTTTTATTAGCTATTCCTGCTGTTATTGGAGCGAATTTAATAGAGATAAAGAGCATTGTTAGTTTAGATTATTTTAATTTAATTCCAGGCTTATTAGCTGCTTTTATAGGTGGATTAGTTGCCTTATTTTTACTTTTTAATTATATGATAGAATCTAGGTGGAGGTGGTTTGCTTATTATTGTTGGTTTTTAGGATTAGTGGTTTTGATATTGTATTTTTTGATATAATTAAATTTATTAAGTCTTGATTAGATAAATGGCGATGGACAAACAACTTGCTCTATATGGGGAAGCTAGTGATTTATATTGGGAAAAAATAAAGGAGATTTCTTTGGAGAGATTTTCAGATGTTTCTACAAGATTAGTTGAATCTGGAGTAATTGATAATGCTTTAATTGACAAGGGTCAGTTACTTATGGCTATAACTGCTATTGAGACTTTTGATGAGCTTGAAAGAAAAGCTTATGAAGATAGTAAACTTGCTGGGGAGTTAATTGAGTATTGTGGTTGGGGTGATTCATATGGGAGGTTTGGTTGGTGCATGGCTTCTGGGTTTAATGATTGTGAGTATGTGAGGGAGATGCTTAGGAATGAGTATGGAATAGAAAGATTTCTTAAGAGTGAGAAAAAACTAGATTTGAGTAGAACTAAGATTTCTGAAATAAGAAAAGTTTGGAAATCTTCAGAAGAATCTTTGGTTGATTCAAGAAGTTAGTTTTATAAACAAGTTTCTTTTTATTATAATATGAAATCTGATTGGCTCGCGTTAGTATCTGGAATTGCCTTGATTATTATAGGTTTGATTATAATAATAGCTTCTAAATTCCATATAGTTGGAATTATTTATGGAGTACTAGCTATTTTAATTGGAATATGCATCCTAGTTTTTTCTAATCAAGAAAGTGAAATTGAACAAATTAAATCTAAACGGAGGAAAAAATGAGTGAAATTATTGTAACTACTGCAGAAGAAATTCCAGGCAAGAAAATTAAGAAAGTTTTAGGAATTGTTAAGGGAAATACTGTAAGAGCTAGAAACATTGGAAGAGATATAGGTGCTGGATTAAAAAATATTATTGGTGGAGAGGTAAAGACCTATACACAAATGACTGAACAGGCCAGAGATGAAGCATATAATAGAATGGTAAATCAGGCCATTGACATGGGAGCTGATGCAATTGTTTGCATGAGATTTATGACTTCAATGGTGATGACTGGTGCTTCTGAAATGCTGGCTTATGGCACTGCTGTAAAACTTAGTTAGTAGATGATAATTCAATCTCTAACATAGATGCTTCAATTAATTCTTTAACTTGTAGTTTCGGATTATTAATTGTTTCTTTTAGTGCTATGATTGCAGCTCTTTCAAGCTCCCCTAATAGCATGGGGGAACTTCTTGATTCATTTATTGTTATAGTTATTATACTATTTTCTATATCTTCTTTATATTCTAAAGAAGAAGCTTCTCCATAAGGATTAGCAGGATCTAGTAATTTAGTGAAAGAAGCAACTATTTCCGGAGATGTTTCAATTAGTGTAGCGTGATATTGAGAAGGAGAATCGCCATTAGATAAATCAATGTATGGAAATCCACATTCATCATTTTGTATTTTAAACTTATACTTTTTCATTTGAACTTATTAATATAATTGGCTGGAATAGAATAAGCCTATAAAAATGGTGGAAATATGGGTTTTTAAAGCTTTTGAAGACCTAGAATTTCAGGAAATTTGAATTTTTACCATAACTTTTAATAACTTTTGAAGAGAAATCACTTGTTGTTTGTTTTAAGCTAAAGTTAAGTTTATTTAGCAAGTTTAGGATTTCTTTTTTTGGGCCTTCTATTTCCAGATAAGGTGGAATTTCAGGATACTTATCAATTTCAATATGCAAGTTATTAAGTTTAAATGAGGTTCTCTTTTTTTCCCGATGCTTCTTGACTATTAGGCCAATATTCAACAGAATTTTTTCAACAACCTTAAAATTATCTACGTTTGCCTCTATTTCTTCATTAATTTTGAAATTAGAGTCTTTTTGTTTTGTACTTTTATGACATATTTCTGCTTTATCCCCTATTTTTCTTAACCTTAATAAATCACCTTTATTAGTAATCTTATTATCTTTAAAATCAAAGTGCTTTTCAACAACAAGCCTTTGAGGAATTTTTTTAGCTCCTAACTTGATTAATTTTTTTTCAATTTCTTTAGTATTTATATTAAGAATTTTTAGCTCTATTTCTTCAACCATTTTAATAAGCCTGCGGAGGGATTTGAACCCCCGACCCTTGGTTTTTTTGATTTTAATTTATACAAAACCAATGCTCTAGCCAACTGAGCTACGCAGGCTTAATATTAGTGATAGAAGAGAGTTTAAAAAGGTTATTTATGACTATAGTAATTCTTATAAAGTGGGGTAATAGAGTTTGAGTATGGGAATTCAGATTTGGTATGATGCAAGGTGTTCTACAGCTAAATATCTTGCTAGAGTATATGGGGAGGAGTCTGTGCCTGAGAGTTTTATAAGTGTTGAAGGTCAAAAGTGTTTAGATGGATTTAAAGATATATTTTTGGTTAGTGGAGAATTTATCCAGGGTGAGATAAGATCAAGTGAAATTGTAAGTAAAAGAGAAATAGGGGGAGATGATTCAGAAATGGACTTGAAAAATTTCTTGTTAAGTGATTTAGGCACTTATTTTAAAGAACATTTTGGTGCTAATACAGATTTAATTAGCCAATTTGAGGCAGAAGCAAGTTTATTATCTTAGAGTTTAAAGTATATTATATTTTTCAAGTATTTCTTGAGAGAAATATATTTTAGCTTCTCTTAAAAATTCTTGCGGAGTTCTACAACAATGAAAAGCGTCAATTCTTATTTGTATTGGCTCTCCATTTTCTTTGGTTTCCTGTACCATTGGGCCAAGGAATCTTGCTCTTAGGGTATTGCAAAATTCTGGTTTCTTGTATTTTTCAAAAGAAGTGGGACCTACTAAATTATCTATACTTTGAAATGTATTTTGGATTAAATGAGTCAATAAAAAAGCAGATGCTTTTTGAGAATTTCCGTATAATTTTATTCTAGACTGAATATCCCTTTGAACAAATTTAAGAGGATTTCCTCTGCCATCAGAATATATTATTGGAATTAGGCTAAGATAATCTTTAATTTCTGCTCTCTCAAGAATTTTAAATCCTTCAGTTTCAAGAATTTGAACTACTTCATCTTCTTCTTTGTTTCCTGTGTGAGGGCATTTTAACAGTAATACACTTAAATTTTCCATTTAGAATAAACTAGTTTAATCAATTTTTTCAGTTTTAACTTCTGTTTCTGGTTTTTGCTTTCCAACTTTTTTAATGTCACGGATTTCACATAAGCCAAGAGGATAGATTTTTTTTAGCTTTTGACTCATTGGCTTTTGCAGTCTTGACGATATAATTTCAGAGAATATTTCTTCGGTTTTTTTATCTCTTACATATTCCATTAGATATTCTTTAGTAGCTATTCTTAGGGCTTTCCTCACACTTCTATGAACTTTTTTTCGTGTAATTAGTAGTGTTTTTATTCTGATTTTGTAGTCTTTGGCATCAGTTTCAAATGAATCTTCCACATAGCTAGTAGATTTCCTCATCATTCTTCTGATAAAATAAGGCATGACTAGAAGCCTAATTGTTTCTGCCACTAATTTTTTATCTTCAATTTTTATTTTAAAAGTAGCTTCAATACTTTTCCCCCTTAGCTGCCTAGTTAGATCAAGCTTAATGTTTCTTCCTTCTACATCTTTTGGCTCTTCAGCTAAAACTTTAATTTCAGTTTTTATTAGTGGTATCTGAACTTCTAAAAATTTTTTCTTTGCCATGCCTGACAACCTAACGGTTTTCTTGGCTAACTTTCCCTTGAATTAGCTTAAATTTAATTATCATTTTTATTGTTTTGCAACCTTGTCCTCTATTTGAATTTTACTTACTCTTCTTGAGTTTTTAGCTTGCTTTGATTTTTTGCATTCCTTACAAGTATAAATTAAAACTAACCTTTTTGTAGATTTTGTTTTTCTCTTCCATTTAGTTGCTGCTGGTTTACTTCCCCATCTTCCCTTATTTCCCATTCCTCTTGCAAGCCCCCTTTTCTTAGCTCTTTTAAGAGCACCCCTTTTTAGAGTTCCTCTCTTAGAGCCTGTGCTAACTAGATTTATTTTCTGTTCTGTTTTTTTCCTGCAATAAGGGCAGTATCTATTAGTTTTTTTAGGAACTTTCATTTGCCTCCAAAAGAACCTTGATTATTTTGGAATCTCCTTTAATATAGTTGAAAAATTAGCTTTTTAAAGGTTTTTAATGCTCAAATTAGCTTAATTCTTGTTTAAGAGAATCAACTTTGTCTAATCTTTCCCAAGTGAAATCTGGGTCGCTCCTTCCGAAGTGACCATAAGCAGCAGTTTTTTTATAAATTGGCCTTTTTAAGTCGAGCTGCTTTAGTATATCTGCTGGTTTAAGAGGAAAATTTTTCTTGATAAGTTCTATGATTTTTTCTTCTGGTATTTTGTTAGTATTAAAACAATCTAAATGAACTGAAGTTGGTTCTGCTACTCCCAGGGCATAACTTAGCTGAATTTCACACTTATCGACTAGACCAGCAGCAACTATATTCTTAGCTATATATCTTGCTGCATATGCAGCACTTCTATCAACTTTTGATGGGTCTTTTCCCGAGAAACACCCTCCTCCATGCCTTCCAATTCCACCATAGGTATCAACAATAATTTTTCTTCCTGTAACGCCTGTGTCTGCTTCTGGACCGCCCATTACAAATCTACCTGAAGCATTAATATGAATTTTTGTGTTTTCATCGAGCATATTTCCACATACAGGTTTTATGACTTTTTCTAGGATTTCTTTTTTAAGTTCTTCTTCTTCAATATCATTTTTATGCTGCTGCGCAATAACTACAGCTTCAATTCTTTTTGGTTTTTCATCTTCATATTCTACTGTAACCTGGCTTTTTCCGTCCGGGCCTAGACTTTTCACTTCTCCGTTTCTTCTTACTTCAGCTAATTTTCTTGTTAGTTTGTGAGCAAGAATTATTGGCAGAGGCATATATTCAGGTGTTTCATTACAAGCATAACCATACATCATTCCTTGATCTCCTGCCCCTTGTTCTTTATGCTGGCCTTGATTTTCTGTTACGCCCTGACTTATATCTGGACTTTGACCGTGAATGGATACCCAGACACCTGCGTCTTCATAATCTATTCCAAATTGAGGATCTATATAACCAATTTCTTTAAGAGTTTGCCTGACTATTTTTTGAATATCTGCGTATCCATTAGTTGTTACTTCACCTGCTACATGGATTGTGCCCGTTGTTGTAAGGCATTCAATAGCTACTCTTGAGTTTGGATCTTGTTTTAGAAATTCATCTAGGATAGAATCTGATATCTGGTCACAAATTTTATCTGGATGTCCTTCTGTTACTGATTCAGAAGTGTAAAAATATTTTCCTTTTTTCATTTTTTTATCTAATCTTAGTTATTTTTAAATTTAATTATACTCTAGGATAGGTTCATGGGCCTGCGCAGAATTGAACTGCGAATCTCATCGACGTCAACGATGCGTCATAACCACTAGACCACAGGCCCTTAGAATTTGTTAGAAATTCAAGGTTATAAACTTTACTTCCTGCCTAGAGTTAGTTAATAAACTTTAAATATAGTCTAATCTTAAACTTTATATGTATAGTAGAAAAAGAGGAACTCGCGCCCTGAGTTGTGATTATAATAAAAATATACTCAACTCAAAACGCTCGCAAATAACAGTATTTGTAATTATAGCTATAGTAATAGTATGTGTTATTGGAGCTTATTTTGTATTAAAAGACAGATTATTTATAAATGAAATTCCAGTTGTTTTCCAGCCAGTTGAAGAGTACTATCTTTCTTGCATTGATGATTTAGGCAGAACAGGAGCTGAAATATTGGGCGAGCAGGGAGGATATATTTACTTGCCAGAATTTGAGGCAGGAAGTGAATATAGGCCTTTTTCATCCCAGCTTAATTTTTATGGTACAGGTGTTCCTTATTGGTATTATGTTTCTGGAAATAATATTATAAAAGAGCAGAAACCAACTAAGAGCTCTATGGAAAGTGATTTGGAGAAATATATTGAAGAAAATATTGGTGAGTGTGATTTTCGTGAGTTTACAGCTAGGGGATTTGATATTGAGGTTGGAGATAGTGTAAATACAGATGTTTCCATAAGTAATAATAAAATAAGTGTTAATCTAGCCAGAACTATTTCAATGAGCTATGGAGAAGAGTCTGCAGTAATAAAGGAGCATAAAAAAGATATAAGCAGCAGTTTGGGAAGGTTTTACAGTCTTGCTACAAAAATTTATGATAGTGAAAAACAAGAGGCTTTTCTTGAAAATTATGCTGTTGATGTTTTGAGATTATATGCTCCTGTTGATGGTGTAGAGCTAAGCTGCAGCCCAAAAGTCTGGCTTTATACTGAGATTGAAGAAGATTTGAAGGCAGCTCTGGAAAGTAATATAATGGCTATAAAATTAGAAGGAGATTATTATTCACTGTCAAAGAAACAGCATGATTATTTTGTCCATGATATTGGTGTAAATGTTGATAGCAATATAAATTTTCTTTATTCTAAGGATTGGCCTTTTAGGTTTGAGGTGTGGGAAAGCAATAATGGTGTGTTGATTGGAAAGCCTGTTGGGATGCAAGAAGGTTTAGGGATACTAGGATTTTGTTATGTGCCTTATCATTTTGTATATGATTTGAATTTTCCAGTTATGATACAGATTTACAATGGCGAGGAATTATTCCAGTTTCCTGTTGCTGTAATTATTGATAAGAATAAACAAAGGGAAGCCCTGCCTGTTGAAAGCACTTTGGGAGAAGCTGAACCAGAAATGTGCAAGTATAAAACTCAGGAAATTACAGTTTATACTTATGATGTTAATCTGGAGCCAGTTGAAGCTGAAGTAATTTATAATTGTCTTGGAGCAAGCTGTGATATTGGAAGCACCAGGATTGAAGGAAGTGATGCAATTCTTGTTGGTAGTTTTCCACAGTGCATAAATGGATTTGTTTATGCTAATGCAGAGGGATATGCCAGCAACAGGGAAATTTTTTCAACTAATAAAGATGGAGTTGTAAATATTGTGTTAGACAAGCTATATAATTTGGAGATTGAATTTACAATTGATGAGAAGATTAGTGAGGATAGAGCTATTATTTCTTTTGTTTCTGAAGATAATACTCAGACAGTTTCTTATCCTGACCAGGATAGTGTAAAACTTTCTGAGGGGATGTATAATATAAGTGTTTATGCTTATAGTGATTCGAAAGTTACTATTCCTGGATTAGATGAAGAGATTTGCACTGAGGTGCCTAAGGAGGGATTGCTGGGAGTTTTTGGAGTTAGTGAAGAAAAGTGCTTTGATGTTAATACTGAGTCTCAGGAGATTTCAAATAGTATCTCTGGAGGAGGAAATCAGGAGGAGTATTTAATTGAGTCACAGCTACAGACTGGCAAGATTAAGATTAATGTTGATAGTATTCCTGTTCCAGATAGTATTGATGATTTGCAGGACGCTTATAATTTAGTGGAAGTTTTAGGAGTGGATATTGGGTTTGGTTAAAATGTTGTTAGATAAGATAAATAGTTATAGAATTTTCCTAGTTATGGCTTTGATTTTAATTGCTCAGGTTGGAGCTGTTTGTGCTTTAACTTCTTATGCTTCCAGCTCTTCGAGTACTAGTTTTTCAACTGCTGGAACTCAGGCTCAGTTTACCTCGCCGAATAGGTATTCTGGATATTCACAACAGTATGCGAGCTTGTACTGGCCTGCTATTACTGACCCTGATAAGTGCGAGGCTACAAGTGATTTTATTATGAGTGTAAGGCCTTTTTCTTGTTCTCCTTCTGTAGTGAGAAGTGACTTGCTAGAGGAACAGAGTGTTCCTGTTTTTTGCAAGGTGGATGTTGTTAAGATTAATCCTTTGATTGATGTCAGCCAGATTAAGTCAGTTAAATTTAAAAATAATCCTGGAGATGACAGCAGTTATGTTAGTGGAGTGAGCTTTCATCCTAACAGGGAGGCAATTTACACAAGGCAGGGAGTGATAGATAATCCTTTTATTAATGATGTGGGTTATGTTGTTGTCTTATTGAAAAGAATTCAGAATGAAGAGGGCATGCCTGATTCAGTTAGATTGAATTTGACAGGAGTTATCCAGTTTGATGCTGAGGGATTTTTTGGAGCTGGAGAGCAGTATTTTTATCTTGACCCTGAGTTTGACTGGATGACTGGAGATAGCTATAAGGAAAATTCTTTTTTTAAGGGCAAGGGATATTTAAGAGCTGACTGGATTGATGGAACTTCAGCTGGAATTTCAATTTATAGCGACCAAGATACTAGATTATCCACTTTAACTTTGCAAAAAGGCGAAACTTCTAAAGTAGTTTACTTGCCAGGATTTTACTGCAAGGCAGGAGTTCAGGTTCAGCTAGAAGACTTGCAGGCTAATATTAAGAAGGCAAGGCTTGAAGTAGATGGAGATGATATTTGGGTGGGGGAGGGGGAGAGATTTTTAGATGGCTTATGCCAGGTTACTAGCATAGTGTATGATAAAAATAAGCAGAGAGAAAAAGGAAATGTAAAAGTTTATTGTGCTGGAAAAACTTATACTCTGGAATATGAAAATAAAATTGATAATGGAGTTGTAAGTGAGGATAATAAGTGTGAAAATATAAACCCTTCAGAAGAGGTTATGCAGAAATATGAGGCTGCTGAAAAATATGCTTATGAGGTTAGAGGATTATATGGAAGTGCAATTGATGAGCAGACAGGAGAGATTTGGGCTGCTAAAGCTTTGCTTGAATTAGGAAGATTAGCTGATGAGATAGGATTAAAGGCAGATGCTATGGATATTTATCAAGATGTTATTGATGAGTTTCCAGGAAGCAATGCTGCTGATGAGATTGAGAAAAATGACTTAATAGACAGTGTTTGCAGGCCAAGCACTAGCTATGATGAGCATTTTATTAAGCTGAAGAGAGTTTCTTTTCCAACTGATTCTAATGCTTCTTTTAGTGTTATAAAAGATGGAAGCACTACTATTCAAGGCAAGGATAAGCAAGTGACTGAAAATGTGATGTTTGCAGACAATAGATTTAGAATTGAGAAGCTTTATGCTGACAGGGTTGATTTGTATTATTATAAGCAGGGAACCAGTGACAGTGAACAATTTACGCTGAGCTTTTCTGAAAAAAGCAGGACTTTTATTGATGGGGAATTTAAATATGAGATTACACTGGAAGATATTAATTACAAGCAAATTGCGAAGGTGAAGCTGATTTCTAAGATGCCTAATGAGTATTCTGAATCTGATTTTACAGTTGAAATTGGAATTGAAAAGCGAGCTATTAAGCTTAGCCCTGAGAAGACTCAGGAAATGATTAATAATTTAAATGACAGCATAGAAAGATGGGAAGAAATAACTGAAAATTTAGGAAATGTTGTCAAGGGAATGAAAGGAGTTTGTCTGGCTACTTCTACTGTCTTGTTTGTAAAGAATTTTATTGCTAATACTGGCGGAAGAGCTACTGCAAGGCAGAAGGTTATGCCTATTTATTATAAAAAGTGCGAGCAGAAAGTTGGCAGTGACAGGGGGGCAATGGATGCTTGTTTAGTAGGAGAAGAAGCCAATATTAAGAGAGATATTGATGCATATACAAGGATAATTGATGGAACTGGAGGGGTTGGTGGGGTGAATAAGGCAGTTATTGATACTCAAAATAATAATAAAATTCCTGGAAGTGATGCTATTGACAGGGGAGCAACTGCTGACAGCTTGAGAACAAGTTTTTTTTCAAATAAACCTGTTAGTTTCTCTCTGGGAAGTCAGACAATTACAATTAAAGATACAGAACTTCAAAAAGCAAGCACTACACAATTAAGAGATTTAAAAGCTTATCAAGAGGTATTAAACAGCGATGCTAGCACAGATTTTAAGGAAAATGCTTATGCTGAAATTAGCAAAATTCATACCCAGCTAGAATTAAAAGAAGGAGTAATTAGAGCAGATGAAGATAGTCTTTTTGACCCAGAAGCAAAAAGTGAGAAGCAGTTTGATTGGCTTGACAGAGTCAGGGTAGAGTATTATCCAAGTGGAAAGCATAAGAATTTAGCTTATGTTGTGCCTATTCCAAAGTTCTATGATAGCAAGACTGGATTTTATGTTATTGTTGATGAGGGGGGATATGCTAGTGAAAAGGCTTATACTGATGCAGGAGACTTGAAAAGATATACTATTAAGAATCTTGGAAGTGATGGACAGCCTGATTTTGCCAATGATATGGGTTATACTTATGACATTAACCAGAGACTAGATGCTGGGCAGAAAATACTTGGATTGAGCCATGAGGCTTCCAAGCAGTTAGTTACTGATGCTTCTCAGGCTATTTATCAGGCAAATAGAAATTATGGGAGGTCAAGATTTAGCTTGTTTGAGCAGGAAGTAAGAGTTAATCCTGCTGGAAAATCAACTGATTATGTAAGATGCCAGGACTTTATGAGCCCTAGTGACTGTCATATTTTGTTTAATGTTTGCGACCCTGTATTATGCCCTAGCAGCAGATGTGATTTAGGGGGAGCTTATAGAGTTGATAATGTTATTCAGTCTGGAATAATTGGAAGCATTGCTTTATGCCTGCCTAATGTTAAGGATGGAATAATTATTCCGGTTTGTTTAAGTGGAATTCATGCAGGCTTGGAAAATTATGTTTCAATACTAAAAGCTCATAGAGACTGCTTGCAGGAAAGCCTGAATACTGGAAGACAGGTTGGGGTTTGCGATGAGATTTATAGTATTTATTTGTGCGAGTTTTTCTGGAGGCAGATAGGTCCGTTTATGGATGCGCTGATTCCCAAGCTAATAGAGTATTCGTTTGGGCAGGGATCTAGGGGTGGCGGGGAGTATTTAACTGTTGAAGATGCCTGGACTGATTTAGAAAAAGGAACTGACTGGATGAAGCAGGAGTATGGGGTAAATTCCTGGAATGCATTTAATGCAAGAAGCACAGATGATATTGGGAGTGAGATTTGCAAGAATTTTATTTCTACCAGATATCCTGCTAGCAAGGATTTTTTTGATAATTTATTAGAGCCAGACAGCCCTGTTCAGTTTAGCGCCTGGTTTGATGAGATTCCATTTTCAGAAGCTACTGTTCCAGCTACTTCACAGTATAAGGTGTTTTATCATATTTATGCTGGAAAAGATGATGGAGCTTATTTTCAGGTTTATTTGAAGACTCCTCCTGATTATGCTTATGTTGGAGTTTCAGATACTATTGTAGTAAGAACTGGATATACTCCTCGAGGTTCAAGCACTAGCGAAACTAAGGATTTTACAGCTCCAGCAGGATATCAGGAGCTGTGTGTTAGAATAAATGGAAAGGATGAGTGCGGTTTTGGCAAGGTATCGACAAGCTTTGCTGTGAATTATGTTTCTGATTTATATTATCAGGAGCAACTGGATAAAGAGGATATTGCGGGCAGTGATGAGTGTATTAGCGGAGAGAATTCTCTGCTAGGAGCTTTAAGGCCTAATATTCAGGAAGGAGTTGATACTGCTATTAATCCTGAACTTGAGAAAAAAGGAGTTGTTAGGATTTGCTCTACTAAGAATCCTGGAATTGGCGTTGAAGAGACTAGGTGGAAGAAAGTTGGCTATTGCGATGATGAGGAAATGATTTGCTGGCTTGACAAGAGAAGTGTTGAAGATGTTATTAAGAACAAGAATATTGCTTCAAGCATTGTTGAAGATACTGGGGCTGTTAAAACTGTGATTGATGAGAGTGAAATCTGGACAATGGAAAAGGTTGGAGAGGTTTTTGATAATTCTGAACTTTTGTTTTTTGATATTAAAAATGAAAGAAAGAAAGTTGGTGATGCTGAGACTATTACTGCAGTTAATAATATGATTGCAAGTTTAGATGATGTTCAAGCTCACTCATATAATTATGTTGCAGCTGAAGCTGTTTACTGGCAGTATAAGCTTTATGATGCTTATACTAGCAAGTTGTATGAAGCAAGAAAGCCAAGCAGCGGGGTGGTTGGGGGAGAGCCGACTATTAGCGGGACTACTGAGACTCCGGTTGTTAGTAGTGTGTCTATATTTGAATATAAAGATGGTAAAGTTAGTGGAAACTTGTTTTATAAGTTTGATAGTGAATGGTATTTTGCTACTAATAAAAACGGACCCTGGTATAAAATTGATGAATTAGATATAGCTACAAATGATTATGGGGATAGTGCTTCTTTTTTGACTAGATTAAAAGCAAATAAAAATAGTTATGTAAGGGGAGTTGAAGAGCTTGTTAGTAAGTTTATTGTTGATAGTAGTAGTTGTACTCTTTTTTGTCCAGCGGTTGAAGTTACTAAAAGCAGTAATGTGAAAAGTTGGGGGAAAAGTGATATTTCTAGTTCTGCTAGTATGGCTAAAGCTGAAATTACTAGAGAAATTTTAGATTTTACTGGGGGTGGTGATTTAGGTGGGTCTGTTAAAGAAGATAATAAAAAAGTCATAGTAATTGATCCTGGGCATGGTGGAGATAGTCTAGGTGCTATTTCTTCTATTGATGGAACTAAGGAAAAAGATGTTAATCTTCAGATTGCATCAGCTTTGAAGAATGAATTAATAACAGCAGGGTATAGGGTTATTATGACTAGAGAAAGGGATATTAGTGTTAATCTTCAAGATAGAGTAACTATCGCTAAAGAAAATAATGCTAATTATTTCGTAAGTATTCATGCAAATTCTGCTGAGGATTGCACAAATGTAAAAGGTGTTGAAGTTTATTATAGTAATAATAGAGATTTAGAACTGGCAAATTCTATTTTAATACAACTTTCTAATTTAGGTTTTGAAAATAGGGGGGTGAAAGAAGATAGTCAATCTCAATATAGAGATTTGTACGTGCTTCAAAATACTGAAATGCCATCTGTTTTGGTTGAGGTAGGATTTCTTTGCAATCAAGCTGACCTAACTAAAATTAAAAGTACAGCAAGTGTTGCGGAAGCTATTAGTAATGGGGTATCCTCTGTTGTTTGATTCTTAAATTTTATTTCTAGAAGAAGGTATATTAAAGATAACATAATGCGGGCATTGATAGAGCGCATTTTCTAATAAAAATGCGGGAGAAAGCCCACGACAATTCTACGAATTCTCGGGGACTTAAACTTTCGCAAGTTTAAGTGATTCGAACTCAAAACCACATGCGGGTTTTGTATCCTTTATCCTTCTGTTCTCATCTCTTTATGCGGGAGAAAGGATTCGAACCTTTGCAGGCACTAAGCCACTAGGGCCTAAACCTAGCCCGTTTGACCGCTCCGGCACTCCCGCTTAAATTTATAAAATTTCAATAAGTTTTAAAACTATCTTTCTTACGAAATGCTTATTTGTAACTATTATATAGTAATCACAATATCGAAAACTTTATAAAGGCTTGTTTTTATGAAGCTTTAATAAAAGGAATGCTAAAATGAATCAAGAAAATTCAAGACTAAGAGATTATGAGGAAGTATCTAAAGAGCCTTTAACGAGGAATCAGGTAGAGAGAGCTTTAGCTTTATCTATGAATTATCCTGCAGCTAGATTTTCAGAGCAGGTAGTTAGTATTAGTGCTGAAAATAGTGGGATAGTATTTAGGGCTAAGTGCATTGGAGCAGTTTATGCTGATGCTATTGCTGACACTAATGGTAATGGTGGTTATTTTCCTAATTTAGTAATTTCACCTTGTGGTCAGGTTGTTAAGATGAATGCTGGTGAATATGCAAGAAACGGTGAACAATTACAATTTAATATTATAAACTTAGCTGATTTAGAAGTTTCTGATTTAGAACTTATGTTTGATCGTGCTAAGGAATTTAAATTAGATCAGTAAAAATAATTTTTTATTTTTTCTGCTGTATTTTTACCCCAAGTTCTTCCAATCGCTTAAGATGAGCCTGCATTAGCTGTTCTGTAATTTGAGCCATCTTTATCAATTCGTTTCTCTCATTGATTAGTGTAGATAAAGAACCTTTATGATAACCAATTTCTTCTTCCTTGGACATTGCTGATTCTTCTTTTTTAGCCATTTTAAAACAACCTAACGGTTTTTTTATATTTTCCCTTGAATATGCTTCAAGAGTGATTATTTTTTCTTTTTCAGTTTTTCTTCAGCCTCTTTAATCCTAAGCTTTTCTGTAAGCTCTAAACGGTCAATTAGTTCTTTATATCTGTTTCTAATTGTCACTTCTGTTATTCCTGCAACGTCAGCAACTTCTCTTTGTGTTTTCTTTTCGTCATTGATTAGGGCTGCAACATATAATGCAGCAGCTGCAATTCCTGCTGGTCCTCTTCCAGAAGTTAGTTCAGATATATCTGCTTTTTTTAAGATTCTAAGAGCTTCATTTTGTGTTTTTGGGGAGAGATGCAAGATTGAGGCAAATCTTGAGATATAATCTTTAGGGCTTGAAGGAGTTACTTTAATATTAAGTTTTCTTACTATAAACCTGTAGGTTCTTCCGATTTCTTTTCTTTCTACATCAGAAGCATTTGCAATTTCATCCAGAGTTCTAGGGATATTGTAAGATCGGCAGGCTGCGTAGATGCACGCGGCAATTACTGATTCCATTGAACGACCTCTGACTAGACCTCGCTGAAGCACATAATTATAAACTCTTGAAGATTCGTCTCTTACTACTGTTGGCAGATTCAAGAAACTGGCAACTCTTCTAAGTTCAGCCATAGCTAATCTTAAATTTCTTTCAATACTAGTAGAAACTCGCTCTTGCCACTTTTTTAGCCTTAGAAATTTACGAGTCTGGCCTGTTTCGAGTTTATAAATATCAGAAATCTCGCCTACATTAGTTGTAAGGCCTTTGTCGAATTTTTGCATGCTCATTGGAGCTCCACCACGACCTTTTTTCTCGCTTTTATCAAACTGTCCGTGTGGGTCTTGACCAGTATCTACCATCTTTTCTTCTACTACTAGGCCACAATCATTACAGATAACCTCTCCCCTTTGCTCATCATAAGTAAGATGAATACTGTTGCATTCAGGGCATCTTTTTATATAAGCATTCATTTTAGCAAGTTTTATAAATTTAATCCTTTAGCTTTTATAAAGCTTTCTGTGTCACTTAGAAAAAGTCAATATAAGAGACTTTTATTCTATTAAAACTGCGTTTACCTGTCCTTCTTGACTCGGGCGATTTGTGACTCTTGCTTTACCAAGCTCTGTGTCAATTATTGAACCTTTTGTAAGAATATTCTGCCTTGCCAAGAAACGATTAGAAGGAGTTTCAAGAACTGTTTTTATCTTAGATTTTTTGACTTTTTTATCTTTGCATAGAATATTTGCTGTGTCAGCTGATAGTAAAACTACTTTTTTATTGCCCCCTCTTAGCCTCAGGGTTTTTCTTTTAAGCTTTCCTATTTTTATTACTCTGGCAACTCTAGTTGCTGAGTAAAATTTTTTCTTTTTTTGCTTGTGATAACGACCACCAGAAGCTTTTCGCCCGTATTTTGCCATTTTTCTTAGATATAGTTCAGGTTTTTGCTTTAAAAATCTTCCTATGTAAAGTAAATCAAAGATTCTTGAGGCTATCTAACACCTTTTGGAATAGCTTTTAGATACATTTAAAAACTAAAAAGAAGAGTTAAAGTCATGGTTAACGGTATTGAGAGACCTCTTGATCTTTTGAATAGTTCAAAAGGAAAGGAAGTCTTGGTGCAGTTGAAGAATGACAAGCAGTTAGTAGGGACTTTACTAGCATTTGACATACATATTAATGTGGTAATGGATAATGCTAAGGAGATGCAGAATAATGAAGTTAGGAGAAATATAGGCTTGACTTTCTTAAGAGGAGATACAATTATCTTTATATCACCTGCATCTACTGCTTCAGAGAAAAAAGAGTAAGTGCGTTTGCCTATTTAATTTCGCACGGGCTTGCTTCTTTGTTTTTAATCTTAGATGGAGCTTAGAATTCTTGATATTGGAAAGAAAGTGAATTGTATTCTTCAGTGTCATATGCACAAACTCCTTTTTCGTGCCACAGTACAAATTCTTTTATTCCCACATCAAGAGCTAGCTTGCTGCAGTGTGTGCAGTAGGGCTTGCCAGCTTTGGCAATTTGATTGTTTTTATCAAGACGGATAAAATATAGTGTTGAATTTTTAAGCTTTTGAGGATTTTTAACTAGGGCCTGCATTATAGCTCTTTGTTCTGCGTGAACACAGCAGGTTTTATCTGCAACTTTTTTATGGAATTCATCTTTATTTTTATGGCATTGCCTCTGTGACTCTTTTTCAGCTGGAGGAGAGTTAAAGCCCTCCCCTATGATTTCATCATTTTTGATAATTATGCTTCCACACTTCCCGCGCAAGCAGGTAGAACTCAGAGCTATCTTAACTGCCTGATTTATATAATCAATAGCTTTTTTTTCTTCAGCATCTGACAGATATTTCATAGCATTAAATCTCAATAGACATTAGGTCGTGAGCTATTTTTACATTGTTAAATACTTTTTTAGCTTCTTGAAGGATAGCTGATTCATTATTTTCATATCTTTGAGAAAGATGACTTAAAATCAAGGATTTTGATTTTGATTTTTTTGCTATTTCTGCTGCTTGCTTGGCTGTGAGGTGCTTATGTTCTCGGGCAAGGGCTTCTCCATTTTCTGAATTAGCAAGAAAAGTTGATTCTGTAATAAGCAAGTCTGAATTACTGGCAATTTTTAGTGCAGAGGGATTCATTAGTGTATCCATTATAAATGTAATTTTTCTGCCTTTCTGCAAGTAGGTTAGGTCTGAAGCTTTTATTTTTTTACCCTGCCAAGTAATATCTTTGCCTTGAGCTAGCTGGGAAATTATTTTCCCTTGCAATTTATATTTTTTTACCTTGGATTTGTCTATTCTTAGCTTAGGTTTTTCTATAAAGGTATAAGCATTGCAGGGAGTTCCGTGAGACATTGCTTCTGCTTCAATGTAAAAATCCTTAGTATCAAGAAACTTTCCTGAAACTTCGTGAATTTCTACTTTTACTTTTTCCTTGAATACAAACATCTTGTAAATCAGATTAAATCTGAGCTTTGTGCCTTTTGGGCCGTAGACATGAAGTGTTCTATTATAGTTATTCAGGGCAAGAGTTTGCAGTAATCCTGGCAATCCAAGAATATGATCGCCATGCCAGTGTGTAATAAGTATCCTAGTTAGTTTACAAGGATTTAACTTGGCTTTTCTGAATTGTCTCTGAGTGCCTTCTCCACAGTCAACTAGGATTTTTTCAGAGCCATAGCTAAGTAAAATGCTGGTATGATTACGTTTTGCAGTTGGAATAGCCTGAGCTGTTCCAAGAAATGTAATTGGGATTTTCATTTTCCCTTATATTAGGAAATAACAATATTTAAAAATATGTTTTTATTTAGTCTTAGATGAAGAAAAGAGGAATTTTGGTATTTGTTATTATATATTTTGTCGTATTAGTTTATGCAGGAAGTTTTCAGGATTTGATTCAAAGTGATTTTTCTGGGAATTATAATAATACTTTCTACAATACTTCTGGATTTATCCAGGTGGGGAATAATTCTCTTGCGAATATTACCAATGATATAACTGAGATGAGTGGAAGTGAGCTTGGTTTAGTTTCTTATTGGAGAATGAATTCAAGCTCTTGGAGTGGAAGTTCTGAAGAAGTTATTGATGTTCTTGGAAATAATCATGGAACAGCAAGAAATGGAGCAACCACTGCTAGTGGATTGTTTGGAAATGCAGGAAGTTTTGACGGAACTAATGATTATATTGATGTGGGAAATTCTAATTCAGTGAGAATAACTCAGAATATAACTTTATCAGCTTGGATAAAATTTAATTCAATACCTACTGGAACTAATGGGGATTCAATTATATGCAAGAATGAGGGTGGAGGATATGGATTGCTAGCTAATGAGGCAAGTGATGGAAAAATACAGACTTATTTTCATATTGGTGGAAGTTATAAAAATGTTGGTGTAAGTTTAAGTGGATTATCTGCTGGCACCTGGTATTATGTTGTTGTAACTTATAATGGCAGTTCAGTTGATTTTTACTTAAATGGAGTAAGGCAGCAGACTGTTGCTGCTAGTGGAAGCATATCTGATTTGCCTACTGTAAACTTGACAATTGGTGCAAATCCAGCTCCAACTATTGCAACTTATACTAACTTTTTTGATGGATTAATAGATGAAGCTGCTGTATGGAATGAAGCTTTGAATTCAAGCGAAATTCTTAGGTTATATCAAAAAGGAAATACTTCTTCCCAGCAGGAATCTCAGCCAACAACTGGAACATATGAATCTTCAATAAAAGATGCAGGAAGCATTGTAAATTGGACTAATATTTCTTGGAATGGTTTAACACAACAGGAAAATCAGGGAATTACAACTCAACAAGGAAATGTTTTGTTAATGCATTTAGAAGGAAATGCAAATGATGAAAATGGAATAAACAATGGAATGCTAATAAATTCTCCTACAAGTGTAGCTGGAAAGAGTGGGTTTGGATATTATCTAAATGGAGTTAATCAGTATATTGAGATTAATGATCATAATAGTCTAGATTTGAATTCTGATTTTTCTATAGGATTATGGGTTAATTTTACTAGTTTGCCATCTACAGGACAGTGGCAGGGACTAATGGCAAAGGGAGGAGCAGGAGATAGCCCGGCTGATTTAAATCATAATTTTTTCCTGACTTTAGATAACAATATGGGGTGGGGGGCTGGAATAGGGACAACTTGGGGTTATGAAGATAGTGCTGGAGCTAATTATCAGACAAGGTATCAGTGGACTCCTGTACTTGGAGTTTGGTATCATATTGTAGGTGTTTTTAATGAGAGTGCAAATACAATGACTCTTTATATAAATGGAAGCCAGGTAGCTCAGGCTAGTGATGCAACTGCTATTCCTATTACAAATACTCATCCTGTATTTATTGGAAGAAATTTAAATGGCTCTACACCTGTTTATTATTTAAATGCGGTTGTAGATGACGCTTTTATAGCAAATAAATCTCTAGGAGCAAGTGAAATTCAGAGCATTTACACTAATAGCAATACAGTTACTTCAAATGTTAATTTGCAGTTAAGGATAAGCAGTGATAATTCTTCTTGGAGTGATTATTCAAGTTTTTATAATTCTGCTTCTAATTTAAATTTAAGTAGTTCAAGATATGTACAGTATAGGGCTTACTTTACAGAAGCAAGCGCTAAATTATATAATGTCAGTTTTTTTTATGATTCTTTAGGAGAGTTGAGTGTTTCTTTAGACAGTCCAGAAGATAATTATTTAACTAATCAGTATAATAATATAAATATCACCTGTTCTGCTTCTTCGACTTCACAGCTTGTCAATGTAACTGCTTATTATGATAAGTTTGGCTGGCAGGAAGTTGAGCCAGCAAGACAGATTTCAGGGACAAGCAATACATCAACTTTCACTTTAAATGAAATTTCTTCTGCAATAAAGTGGAACTGTTATTTTTGCAGTGCTGATGGGAATTGTTCCTTTGCTTCTAATAATAGGACAATAATAGGGGATATTCAGGCACCGACGATAAATATAGTTTCTCCAGAAGAGAATCACATAAGCTCGAGCTTAGGTGCAGATTTTATTTTTAATGTAAGTGATAATAGGGCTACAAGTTTGTCTTGCATATTAATAATAAGTAATATTGAAAAAGCAAGCAACTCAAGTGTAGTTTCAGGCTTGAATACTATTTTATCTGCTATCTTATCTAATGGAAATTACTCTTGGCAAGTAAACTGTTCTGATGGAATTAATTCAGCCATAAGTGAAGCAAGAAATATAAGCCTAGCTTCAACTTATACTCCTTTTTGGGCAAAGTCAAATACACATACTCATACTACAAATTCTGATGGAGATAGCAGCCCTGCAACTGTGGTAAGCTTGTATAAAAATTTAGGATATAGCATATTGGCAATAACTGACCACGGATATGTAACAAATTGCACACCTTTTACTAATTTAAGTGCTAATTTTATTTGTGTCAGTTCTGAAGAGTGGACTTCAACGAAGCATATCACTAGGATAAATGTAAGTTCGCCTTATAATAATAATATCATTAATATGCAAAATGCTGTAAATGCTGCAAATAGTGGGGGGGGATTTGCAATTGCTGCTCATCCTAATTGGAGTTCAACAATATGGAGTGTTTCTGATTTAACTTCTTTGCAAGACTATACTGCTATGGAAATTTATAATAAGGTTATTGAAAGGTTAACTCCAGATCCTTATGCTGTTAAAAAGTGGGATGAGGTATTAAAAACCGGGAAAAAAATATTTGGTGTTGCTGCAGATGATATGCACCAGGTTAGTGTTGATTTAGGATATGGATGGACTAAAGTTTATATGCCTCAATTTACAAAACAAGATTATATAAATTCAATGAGGATAGGATATTTTTATTCAAGCCAGGGACCTAGTATGGATATAGGACCTTTTGCTTTAGTTTGTGATGAAGATGGAGGGCATCATATGGGGGAAAGTGTGAACTGTTCTTCTATTAGTGTAAATGCCACAATTTCTGCGACTAATTCAAGCTATAAAATTCAGAATATAAGTTTGATTAAAAATGGAGTTGCAATAAGCACAAAAACAGACTGTGCTTCAGAGCAGGACTGCAGTTTTAGTTATTCTGAAAATGTTTCTGCTTCTGGCTATTATAGGTTGGAGGCAGTGGATAGTAAAAATAAACAGATTTGGAGCAATCCTATATGGGTCACAAAAATAGCTCTTCAAACAACAATAACTATACATTCCCTTCAAAATAATTCAAATACAAGTGATTATACTCGTTTGTTAAATGTGAGCTTAAATCAAGAAGCTAGTTTATGGTATAATCTAAACGGGGGGAATAACATAACTTTATGTGGAAGCTGTTCTGCTTACCAAGAGTACTTAACTTTAAGGGAGGGAAGTAATACAATTAATGTTTTTTCAAATAATTCTGATAATATCTTAGTTAAAAATCAATTGTTAATTAGATTAAATTTTAATAAAACTTTATTTGAAAATTTCTCAGATAATTCTTCAATACTATCAACAAGCAATATTTACTGGAATAATAATAAGATGAGTATGAATAGTACAAATATGTTCGGCAACTTTGTTTTTAAAGATATTATTAGTTCAAATAATATTACTGGTTTTAGAGTTTCATGGGTTGAGAATAATACTGAAAATGCAAAAGGAGAGGGGCAAAGAGTTCCAGTAATTTTAAAATATAAGTTTGGAGATTCTGCTTGGCAGAGTACGGATCCTATTGGAAATTATATTGTTAATGGATCTAGTATTTCTGGACTAAACTCGAAGAATCTTTCACTTATGATTGATATTGAGAAAAATGATTTTACTCCTGTTGACCTAATTAATTTTACTATTCATTGGAGTGAGTATACAGTACCTTTAATCACAAATGTTTCAGCTAGTTCTGTTACTTTGAGTTCAGTAATTATAAGATGGAATACTGATTCTCCTTCTAATTCAAGTGTTTATTACGGGACTACAACTTCTTTGGGCAGTGAAATAAATTCAAATAATTCACTAACTTCCCATTCTATTACTTTAACTGGTTTGAGTCCTTCAACAGGTTATTTTTACAAGGTTCAAAGCTGTACTGAATCAAGCTGTTCACGAGATCCTCAGGAATCTTATCCCCCATATTCTTTTACAACCCAATCTGTTTCTACTGGAGACGATGACGATTCCGGAAGCAGTGGAGTTAGCTCTGGTGGAGGGGGTGGAGGAGGAGCTGTTCCTGCAATTAGTCAGGAAGGGGGATTAAAGCTTTTAGTATCTTTAGTTAGTGAGGTTACAATGAGGGCTGGCGAGAAAAAAGCAATTTCAGCTAATATCAAGAATATGGGGGGCACTTTTCTTAATGACTGCAGGCTGAAAATAAGCGGGGAAACTGCGACTTGGATATCTTCGAACTCGGTTGAGAGTATGGCTCAGGGCCAGGAAATTAGCTTTCAGTTTTTAATAAGTGTTCCGAGTGATGCTGATGAAAAGAAGTATAATTCTTATTTGAAAGTTGATTGCAAGGAGGGGGAGAAAGAAGTAAGTTTTAATATTAATGTTATTCAGAGTTCTTTTAGTATTGAAATTAATAGTTTATCTGAGGATAAAGGCAGAATAACTATTAAATATTTGCTGAAGGAGAATTCTGGATTAGACCAAGATTTGGAAATTAAATTATGGTTGACAGATCCAAAAGGCACTAAGCTAACTGAAGGAAGTGATAGTGTAAGTTTGAAAGCTGGTGAACAGATTGAAAGAGAAGCTATTTTTGAAGTTCCTCCAAATTCAATTGGAGAATTTATAGCTCATATTCAAGCAGTTTCTGGTGATAATTCTAATTTAGTATCAGAGTCTATTTTAGTTGGTAGTGGGGGCTTAACTGGAAGAGCTATATTGGGTGGAGGCAATACCACTATCTTGTCAGTTATCTTTATAATAGGTATTGGAGGATTTCTTGCATATTTTGTTTTAAGGAAAATAATGAAAAATACTGCTAAACAAGATAGAACAGGTTATGTAAAATTAAAATTAGGAAAGAGAAAACACTAAACTTCTTCAAGAGCGTCTTCTATAATATCTTTAGGCCAGTTTTTTGAAAGTAGAATCTTTTTTATCTGACTTTTTGAGTACCCTTTACTCATTGCTGACTTTACATAAGGATTTAGTTTTGAAACATATTTTGATTTAGCCCTAGCTTGGGGCATTGTTCCTAACAATTCCTTATATTTTTCTTTAGGTTTTGAAATTGCCAGCTTTGGCAAGGTTTCCTTTTTAACTTGAGGTTTTATTTCTTCAACTCTTTCAACTGGCTTATAGCTTGCTTCTTTTATAGATTTGGAAGAAGATTCGGTTCTTCCTTTAATTTCATATTCTGTTCTGACTCTTGATTTAAATGGTTTTTTGAATATTCTTGCAATTTTTGAAATTTCTTTTTCCTGCTTTTCTACTTTTTCTACTATTTTTCCTTTTTCAACTGGCTCTTCTTTTTCTCTTAGTTTTTTAATTCCTAATACGATTAATAATACTAGAGTAATTATTAGTGCGGCAAGGTTTTTTAATAAATCATATTTGCAATCATTGAAGCAGGAAAAGGCATTTTCTCCCAGTGATTTTTCACATATTCCATTTTCACAGTGTTTTGGTCCTTCTTTTTCTTCTTCACAGTCCAAGTCATCTTGGCATTTTTCACAGTAGTCAAGTATTTCAATCCACTGGCCAATATCATTACACCATTTATTAATACTTAGATTGCATGCTCCTGGAATACAATCCATACCAAAAGGGAGGGTAATATTTTGAGTAGTGTTCTGGTCTGTTACATTTTTCTTTACTGAAGGGGGAAAGTCTGAACCTCCTCCACCTCCATCATCTCCTCCAGAATCATCTCCGGAATCGTCATCAGAATCATCATTTCCGACAGGAACACTAACTGCGAATGTAACTTTTTCAAAATTATTTATCAGATTTACTGAATTATTACACCAGTATTTAACAGTATATTGCCCATTTGCAAGAGTGGTTGCATATCCAAAACTAGTTACATTATTCCTCTCCATTGTAACATTATTAATCCAATCATCTAAAGTATACATACAAAAGCTCAGGTTTTCATTACTTGTAATATTAAAATTTATATTTGAAACTGAGTAAGTTTGATTTAGTGTTGAAATAATAGTTAGTTGAAGGTCAATAATAGTTACAGAGACATTAACATCCACAGTTTGCCCTTTTATTTCAGGGCTAGCAGCTAAAATTATAAATAAGAAAAATATAATAAACCACTCTTTTTTCATAGAAAATATAAAAAAAACAATTATTTAAAGTTATTTACTTCTTTTTTGCAGATTTCTTCTCTGGTTTTACTTGGACTTTTCCTTTGCTTTTCAGTGCTTTAACTATTATCACTATAATTATTATAATTATAATGATAGCTATTATCCATGTTATTAGTGTGGACATGTCGATTGTTGATTCAGGTTCAGGTTCTACTACAAGAACTTTGAAACTTACAACATTAGACATTACTACTGAGACTACTCCTGCACTTTTTTCCACTACTTCAGTAAGTTCTAGGTCTACCATATATTCCTGCCCAGCTGTTGCTGTTACTGGAATTGTTACTGTTACTGGAAGAATTGTATCTTTTGTACCCTTCAAAACCAAAACTTCTGACTCAGAAACACTTGCAATTTCCGAGGTATCTGTAAGTGTTATTCTTACTTTGATGTCGTCTTCACTAATCAAGTTTTGTAGTTCATAGTTTACTGTTCCTGTTTGGCCAGCACTTAGTTTTAGAGGATTTTCAACTGAATAGGGTTTTACTATTCCTATGTTAGCTGTCACTATAGTTGTCAAAGCCATTATTACAAATAAAAATCCAAGTGTTAAATTTATTTTTTTCATTTTTATAGTTGGTCAATTGACCACGAGGTTCCTGCACCTGGTGGAGTTCCTGAAGCTGTATATGTCCCTGCTGTTAATCCTAAAGGTACATTATAAAGACAGTACTGACTTGATACATTTCCTAAACCTGCTGAGTTATTTCCCTTATATAGATAAATACTTGGCACATTTGCCCAGGTATCACTTATCATTCCTGTTCCTGCTGTACAGACAGTGCTTGAGTTGTCACTTGCTCTGAAATTAGTTGCGTTTAGA
>JBDRNU010000024.1:0-18410 GCA_043810775.1 archaeon
TGCCCTTCTTTGAGTTCTTTTGTTGCAAGTTCTTCTAAATCAGAAACTAGATTCTTCAGGCCTTCTTCATCTTTTTGCTGGTAGAATTCTATCATTGCAATTGCAATGTCCTTTGAATTTGTTGGAGGAGCTGCCATTTTAGTTATCTCAGATTTCCTCTAAAAGACCCTCTAGTCTTTCTCGCCATCTTGCTACCCAAACTATCCAGAGTTTAGATTTAGCTTCTAAATAAGGTATATTATCTCTATTAGTAATAGCTCCAAGATAACAATTAATCATATCTTTATAGATTCCAACTGTTGCTTCGTCAGCAGTTTCATTGTATGATTTTTTAAGAGTTTTAGTATTATATTTTTTCAGATCTTCATCAAGAGTCCCACATATATCGGAAAGTTTTTCATCAAATTCCTCAGGCCTGTTACTTCCAAAGCATTCTGGTCCGCAGTCCATGATATCGTATGCTCTCTGCCTAAGATACCCTAAATTCATTTTCTTAGTTTTCTTTGTTGTTTTTTCCTTAACTTTTTCTTTTACCATTTTTTATTCCTCACCTAATATAGAGACAATTTTACCTAATCTACGACCAAGGTCACTACAATCTCGTATTAATCCTTCATTTTCTTTTTGGAAATCTTCTATTTTGCTCTCTCTATCAATAAGAAGGTTATGGACATCACAATATCCTGACAAAAGATCATTCTTATCTTGAACAAGTTCTTGATAAGGTTTTCTTTTAAGTAATTTTACTCTAAGTGATAATCTAGGCTTGCTCTTTTTCATTATTGAATCATAGGTAAATGTTTGGAGCTCATTTAATAAATATTCAAAACTACTCCCTGTTGATAGGATAATAGGCTCATCTGGGCAACCTTTTTTTATTTCAGCACGATGAGGGATAATTTTTCCATGATATTTATCTTCTTGCAGATGATATCCTACTAATAAATCGCTTTTATTAATTAGGCTCACTGTACTTCTTACAAAAGAGTTCATTCTTTCCCATTGCAATTCTTCTAATCCCATTTTATTTTTCGTAACTTTCTCCATTTTGGTTTTTTATTTTAACTTGTTCAAAAAGAGCTTGAAGATTATCACTTATTTTAACTGGGAACACTACTTTTTCAGATATATTGAATATTTCCTGGGGGAATTTGGGTATTTGACTTAGGAAATGCTGTTTTATTTGGTCTGTTGAAGGAAGTTTCATAAGCAAGTCTCCTTCATCCATTATCTTTATTAGAAGTCCTTGATTATCAGATACTTCTTCGGCGAGAACAATCTGCCTATGAATTATTTTTCCATCTTTAATAAAATTGCAGACTTGTTTTTTTCCAGGATAACTTACTTTTTCAGATGCTAGCTTAATTTTATACACAATCTTATTGTTTTTCTCAAGTTCAACCATCTTAAATACAACTTCTAGTTTTGGAGCGTCTGTTGAATTTACCACTTCTGTTGCTACTATGTACAAGTCTATTTTTGCACCGGCATTAATCATTTTCTTGATTTTATATTCGTCATAATTTCCTGCTGCTATAATTTGGATGTAGTTTAATCCTTCCTTATTTAATCTTTCTCTTACTTTGATACTTTGTTCAACATGGTCTCCACTATCTAGGGCAATTGCTCTTAGTTTTCTTCCTGTTTTTTCTGTTTCTTTTGCAACTTGAATAAAATTTTCTAATCCTTTGTCAAAATCATAAGTGTCTATTAATATCATGCTTCTTTCTGGATTGTATTTTGTGAATGCCCTAAAGGCTTCAATCTCATTATCAAATGATTGGATGCAGAAATGTGTAGCTGCCCAGCTTTCTTGTCTTAAATCTCCACTTTTAAATGAGTGAAAAGTCATTGAAGATGAGTCAAGACCTACCATTTTTGCTATTCTAACTGCTTTAATTCCTGACTCTATTCCATGAGACCTTACATGAGTCATACCAATCGTACAATTCATTGCAGTAGTTCTCACTCTTGCAAATTTTGATGCAAGCATTGTTTGGTGCATTATGGTGTTGATTACAAATTGCTCCATTAAAGAAAGCTCTATTACTGTTCCTGTTATTCTCATTACAGGTTCTCCTGGAAAACAGATAGAACCTTCTGGCATTGCCCAAATATCTCCTCTAAACCTGAATTTTCTTAGATATTGCATGAAGTCGTCATCATATCCATAAACTTTTTTAAAATAGTCTAGGTGGTCTTCTGTGAATTTCATATCTTTCAAAAAATCAATTATTGAGTGGACTCCCCCCAATACATAGTAATTTCTCTTATCTGAATCTCTTATTGTTACTTCAAATGTTGCCTTTGTATCTTGCATACCCTCTTTAAAGTATACATAAGATAGGTTTACCCTTACAGCGCTTGTGAAAAGAGGCAAGTCTTTTTTACCTATTATTTCTTTATCCATTTTTCTCTATTAATTTATTTAATTCACCAAGCAGTTCAATAGGATCATCATAAACTTTAATAGGAGATTTTTCAACTACCTCAAATTCATGTTGCAGTTCTTTTCTATTCCCAGGTGTTAACACATAAGTTGGGATTCCTAAGTGAGCACTAATTTGAGTTTCTAGTTTAGTTGTGCATGGTTCTCCAGCCCTAGTATATGCAATTGTTGCGTCTCCGCTAGAAAGCATCCTATTAATTCTATCCATAGCTTTTGCTCTGATATTTTCTTTAGTAGTTTGCCTTGGCTTTGGTGTAAAGCTTATGTAATCATATAACTTAATATCTCCGATTCCTAATGCTTTGTATTCATCCCATTCTTCTTTATTTGAAACAGGTGTATACGCTCTTCTAATAGTAGAAATGTTCCTTTTTCTTGCATGGTAAACAACTTGCTCTGGAAATCCAATAGTGCCTCCTGTTTCAAGAGTTAGAAATTTACTTCCACTTAACTCAAGCAACCCTTCTGCAATTATCTTTGCAGCTTCCTTACTAAATTCTTCTTCTGCACTCTTCCTTGTTCCGCATAAATTTATTTCCATTTTTTCTAGTACTTTATTTACTCTAAAATAGTAACATTTAAACCACTACTTAAATCTTTGCCGTAAAAAATTTACGTCAGATTAGCAAGATTTAAAAAGTCTAATTAAAGATAAATTATATGATTCAAGAGCTTCAAAAATTCGGATTAAGTGAAAAACAAGCGAAAGTATATTTAGCAAATCTTGAATTAGGAGAAGCAACAGCCTCTGACATCTCAATCAAAAGCAATCTTCCAAGAACTCTTGTTTATGATCTTCTTGAAAGACTAATTGAATTAGGGTTAGAATCCTACTCAATAAAAGCTGGTAAAAAATATTTTATTCCTTCAGATCCAAAAGAATTATCACGAATTCTTAAAGAAAAGCAGCAGGCAATCACTGAAATAATGCCCAAACTAGAAGAAATCAACAAAATAAAAGGCTTCAAACGTCCCAAAGTTGAAATCTATGAAGGACCTGAAGGAATGAAAACAGTAATGAATAAAATGCTGAATTCAGGTGCAAAGGAGCTTTTCTCATACGGAAGTTCACGTTCATCATTTGAGGTAATACCTTATTTTATGGAAAACTGGCATAGAGAAAGAATAAAAAAGAAAATCAAGGCAAGAATGATTTACAATAATACAAAAACAGCAAGGGAAAAAGCAAGAAAATTCAAGCATACTCTCCCTTTGGCACAACATAAGTTTATGCCAATAAATCTAGAATCTCCCACAGCAACGTTAATATATGGAAATAAAGTCGTTCTTCAGTCATGGACAAAAGAGCCATTTGCAGTAGAAATTGAATCTGAACTAATGGCTCAAAACCATAAAGAGTATTTCGAAGCACTCTGGAAAATAGCTGAAAAATGAAAATTACAATTACAGGCAAGCATGGAGCAGGGAAAACCTCAGTTGCAAAAATCCTGGCAGAAAAATTAAATCTTAAATTTTATTATACAGGGCAGATGATGAGAGACCTGGCTAAAGAAAGAAAAAAATCACTGCTTGAACTAAGTGAGATAGCTAAAAAAGATATTTCAATTGACAAAGAAATTGACGAAAAAGTAATTAAAATAGGGGAAAAAGAAGATAATTTCATATTTGATTCAAAAATAGGATTTTATTTTATTCCAGACTCGATTAAAATCTTTCTTGACGTTGATTCAAATATTGCTGCTCAAAGAATTTTCTTTCATAAAAGGCATGATGAAAAAGAGAATATAAATCTAGAAGAAACAGGGAAAAATATTAAAAAACGTCTGGAGTTAGAAGGAAGGTGGAAAAATATCTACAATATAGATTACCACGACAAGAAGAATTATGATATTATTATTAATACCTCTAATCTCACAATCCAAGAAGTTGTGGGAAAAATACTAAAAGAACTGGGAAAAATCAAAAAATGATTCCTAAAATCTCGCCAATTTTTGCAGATTATCGCGAAAAAAATTCGCTAGTTATAGCCGAGCTCTTCGAGCTCGGAGCAAAGCCAGAATTCACCAATTTGCTTGTTGCTGACTTTATCATCAAAAACACTGCAATTGAGCGAAAAACAGTAAATGATTTTGTCAACAGCATGATAAATAAAAGGCTTATTAGACAGCTGGAAGAAATCAAGCAATATCCCCACTATCTGCTTGTAATTGAAGGCCTTGACCATCAGGAATTATACGACGACTCTAGTAAAGGAGTGCACGCAAATGCTATTCGTGGTTTCTTATTATCTATCTTGCTTGAATACCAGGTTCCAATAATTTTCACAAAAGATTACAGAGACACAGCAAAATTTCTTTATATTCTTGCAAAAAAGCAAGAATCAGAGCTGGGAATTCGTGCCAAAAAAAGAGTAATGTCCCAAAAAGAACAATTGCAATTTATTCTCGAAGGATTCCCAGGAATAGGCCCAAAAACAGCAAAAAAGCTTCTTTCCAAATTTAAAACACTAAAAAAAATAATAAATTCTCCTCTAGAAGACCTTAAAAAAGAAATAGGGAAAAAAGCAGAAATCTTTAGTTTAACTGATAAATTCTACTAGACTAAAGGCGCCTGATAAAATAATCAACATCTACACTATAAGTAGCCTCTGAAATATCTCCATTAGTAGTAACTGAATATCTGTCTGAAACTCCCCTTTCTCCAAAATAATTAATTACATCTTTTTTCAGACTCTCTAAAATCTCTGGTGTTGCATTGTGTAGTCTTAATACTCTTTTTTCCTGAATCTTACCAGCCACCTTTATAAAATCACTGGCTAAATTTTCAGCTAGTTTTTCTAGTGTTTTCCTGTCAATTTCCCTATGGTTAACATCTACCTCACTCATTTTTAATTATGCAAGTTTAATTTTAATTCCTCTCCGCTAAAGCAAGCACTGCAATAGTGGCAATTAAACATGCCCCCTTTATATCTTATTAAAGAATTAACTTTCTGGCTAGTATCATTAGTTATGCAGTTAGAATTTGCACAATATACAATGTTTCTTAATACAAGAGGAATAACTGCCTGCTTTTTCTCAACTACCTGTCCGCTCCTAATAATACTGATTGTAGCTTCAGGTGCAATCAGTGCCACTAAATTAAGCTCTTCACTGCTCAATTCTCTAGCCTCAATTTTAATAAATCCTTTTTCACCTTTCCTGTTGCTCTTATAATGATCTCCTAAAGAAATTCTCCCAAGCTTCTGGCTGTCTGCACTTAAAATTCTAGCAACTCGCCACACAACATTTGGAGGTAAGTGATCTATAACAATCCCGTTTTCAATGTATCCTATTATTCTTTTATCCATTTTTTAAAGCGCCTGTAACCAAGGCAATTAACGCTTTTCTTACATACAGTCCATTTTCAGCCTGCTTAAAATAATGAGCATAAGTCATATCATCTACATCTCTTTCAATTTCATCTACTTTCGGAAGAGGGTGCATAATCTTAAAACCAGATTTTAAATTCACACTGCCAAGAATTTGCTTTGTAAGGTGGTATTTATTGCTTATTCTTAAATACTCTTCTTCACCTTCCAGCCCTTCAGGAAATCTCTCCCTCTGAATCCTAGTCATATATAAAATCTCAGCATCTGGAAGAACTCTCTTCAAGTCATCTAGTGAAAATTCCCGATACTTTAGCCCTAACCTAGATAATTCATCTAACAAAAAATGAGGCATTCTCAAGCTTTCCGGAGACACAAAAAAAACCTCGCACTCCTTATATTTTGACAAAGCTAAAGCTAAAGAATGCACAGTCCTGCCATATTTTAAATCTCCAGCCATTATAATTTTTACACTATCAATTCCTCCTCTGACAGCCCTAATAGTGTACAAATCAAGCAAAGTCTGAGTAGGATGCTGGTTCTGGCCATCTCCAGCATTAATTACTGGGGAAGTCATTATATCTGCAACTAATCTGGCTGAACCGTCTTTTTTATGCCTCATTACAACAACACTTGGCTTATATCCCTCAATCATCTTTGCAGTGTCAGTTAAAGTCTCGCCTTTCTTAATAGAGCTTGCTTCAACATCAAAATCCAGGATACTTCCACCCATATGGAGCATGGCTGACTGAAAACTTGAGAAAGTCCTTGTGCTTGGCTCAAAAAACAAAGGAGCCATTATTTTTCCTTTCATAATATTATCATATTTCGCAGGATTTTTCTCTATATCTCCGGCCAAATCAAGAATAAAATCTATTTCCTCTTTTGTTAACTCATTTATAGATATAATATCTTTCCTAATAAATGATTCTTCCATTAAAATTTTAATAAACTTTTAGAATATATAAATAAAATTATACTTGAAAGACTATTTTTGATTACCAAAAATATATAAAGACTAAAAGTCTTTCTTATTTATATTTCTAATTATTTTAGCTTTATTTTTAAAATATCTTCATAAAAAGGTCCTTTCTCAGTTAAGGTAGACTTTCTAAATTTAACTTCGCTTACCTCAAATTCAATTTCATTCACCTTTAAGTTATTAAAAAAATCTATAAAAGATGGTTTATCTCTGATTTTTTTGACTCTTGCAACAGTTACATGGGAAGACATTCTTTTTTCTCTGGGAAATATATCTGCAAGAATATTATCTATCTCAATTTGTAATTTTTCAAGTTGCTCCCCTTCCAAACCTATCCACAATACTCTTACAAAACTAGGTGAAAAAAAACCAGCACCTTTTAATCTGACTTTAAACTTCTTAAAATTCAATTTTCCTAGGGCTTTTTTAACTTTATCAACTTCAATCTCACTTAACTCACCTAAAAACTTAGAGGTTAAATGCAAATTTTCAGGCTCAACAAACTTGCCCCTTATGATATCAGAATCATATATTAGCTTAGAGACTCTTTCAACTTCTTTTTTCGCTTTTTCGCTTAATTCAATACTTATGAAAGCCCTCATATGTAAGAATTAGAAGTAACTAAAATATAAAAAACTTTGTAATTTTTTGACTGCTTAAAAAATTATATTTTTTATTAATGCTTTACTTTAGCGCCTCTGTGAAGATGAAGTTTTTCTTCTAAATAATTAATCTCTTTAACGCCTTTTTTGCTTAATAAAAGTAAAATTAAAAATCCTAAAAATGAAAAGCCACCCACTATAAAAAATAATCCCTTAAATCCTATAACATCAACTAACTCAGCCCCAATATAAGCGGCCAATGCTGTGCCTAGTCCAATACAAGTGCTCCATAAGCCCCATTCAAACCCTCTATGCTTTTTATCAACATGCATGGTAAATAAAGAAAGCCATGTAGGAACAGCCATTGCAGCCCCTATGGCATAAACTGCCTGCGCTGCATAAATCCAATAAACATTTATCGCAAAAGCATATAAAAAAGGCACAGCAATTATTAAAAAAGTGCCAGCATAAAGAAAACCTAATTTTTTTCTTCTTGTATCAAGATATATCGAAAAAGGCAATTGGAGTACAGACTTAGTCCCCCAGAAAACAGTTGCAGCTGTTCCAACAGCAATTATGCTCCCCCCAGATATGCCTTCCTTTAAAAATATGGCAAATATTGGGCCAATCAGCCCAAAACTTGAAACTATAAGTATATCTGATAAAATTAACAACCAGATTACCCTATTAATCTTAAACATTTTTTGCCTCTTTTTTACACTAAATGATTTGCTATTTAAAAAGTTTACTTAATAAGCGCACTTCTCTTAATCCCTAAACTTTCTAAATATAGAATTGTCCCGTCTGATAAATAAGGTAGCTTCTTAATTTCTTCTACACTCATAAACCTCTGTTCAGAATGCTTTTCTGGTTCTTTATTTTCAATTTTTCCAGAATATTCCAGCACTTCAAACTGGCACTTCGTATCTCTTACTTTCTTTCCATCAATAATATAAATATCTTTTCTCTCATTTACTTTTTTCATCCTTATTACCCTTATTCCGCACTCTTCAAGCATCTCTTTTTTAAATCCATCTTCAACATCATCCCCAGGAGTAACTTTTCCCAAAGGTATAGTCCAGAAGCCATACTTAATATGCTTCTGCACAAGGATTTTTCCTTCGCTGTCTTTAATTATAGCATGAACTCCGTAGTAATCTTTTTTATCTTCTTGGTTGTAGTCAGGTTTCTTAATTTTCATTTTACAGCAATTCAGCTAAAATTTTAGCTCCAAGCTTAATAGTCACACTATTATTTTTCTTGTCTTTTTCAGAGTCAATTTCTGCAATATCCACTGCTTTCAAATTCTTTTTCAAGTTAAGCCTTTTTATTATATAGATTATTTCTCTGCTGGTCAATCCTCCTGCTACTGAATAACCTGTGCTTGGAGCATATACCGGATCAACAACATCAATATCTAAACTTACATACAATTTTTTATTTCCTGCAAACTCCATTATAGAATCAGTAACATCACCTAAATTTTCATTTAGCCACTGAATCTCTATTCTCTTAATATGCTTTTCATTTAAAAAAACTAACTCTTCCTGCTCAATGTTTCTTGCCCCGACAAGCAGAATATTTTCAGCAGGAAACCCATACTCAATAAGAGCTCTTAACCATTCTTCATGAGTTGGGTGCTTAATAGGGGGCATGCAATCAGCATGAGCATCAAAAACAATCAAACACACTTGTTCTCCCTGGTCCTTCCAAAAATCAAAAAAAGCCCTTCCAATAGAATAAGTTATGCTATGGTCCCCACCCAAGAATATCACCTTATCTTGACCCTCAAAAGCCTCTTTTGAGTTTTTATAAATCAGCTCTTCCTGTTCTTCAAGATTATTATTATCAACATGGGCCTCTTCTAAATCAAGTAAGCTTACACTAATAGGCTTGCCTTTTTCATTGCTTTTAATATTCCTAAGCTCAGCTAAAATTGCATTGCCGGCATTTCTAGTCCCTTTGGTCTTTCCTAATCCATTTATTCCCGGAACCTTAATAACTTGGAAATTAGTATTCATTTTTAAATTTTTATTATTCAAGAGTGTAAAATAATAAATATTCTTGATATTTGAATAAATCTAAACAGACTAAACATTTTTAAATATATATTTACTTTAAAAAGCAAGAAAAGGAGGCAAAAAATGGGAAAAATCACTGCATGGCTTGTAACTTTTATAGGATTGCTACTAATAGTAGAACTTGTCCTACCTTTATTTAGTGTAATGGTAGAAGATGTAATGCTGGGACAAATTTTTAACTGGCTACTTGCATTAGCAGTTCTTGCAGTAGGTATAAACAAGCTTAGAATAAACTATTCATCAAAGTAATTTTTTACGTCAAAATCGTAAGATTTCAGAAAATGAAAAAAGTAAAAATAAATTTGGAAAATAAGTTACCTTTGGGAATAAGAATAATCTCAATAATTTATTGCATTGCAGCACTGTTTATGATAGTTATGGCAGTCTTGTTGATTTTAACTGCATTTAGTATTTTCAGCGACTCTACCGAATCAACTATTCTCAGTTTAGTTGTAAGCGAAACCCAAGCAATCACAACAACAATCTTAGTAGTAATGGCAATAACATTCATAGTAATGGGTGTTCTCGGATTTTTAGTAGGTAAGGGGCTATGGAATACAAAAAAATGGGCACTAGTGGTTGCCTTAGTATTTTCAGGTCTCGGAATACTAACATCAGTTATTTCTCTTATACAGGGAAAATGGAGAAGCATAACAGGGCTAGTAATAAATTTGATTATATTTAGCTATCTTTTCTTTAATAAGAAATCTAAGAGAAAATTTAGATAAAACTACTCAGGTACTAAACTAAAAGCAGAGTAACTCTTTAGCTTAGAGAATTTCCTAACGTCAGCTAGTTTTACCTTATTCATATTTTCTTCATAATTATAATACTTTTCAGCCCTTCCGGCAATTTCTTCCTGCATTAACATTTCCATTACACTTGAAGAATCCTCACTTGATAGTTTCATCAAACCAATTAGTTGCTCTTTTGTCTCTTCAAAATCACTGCTTTTCAAATTTCCTACATTCTTTATCTCTCTTAAAATTATTTCTTTGACCTTGCTGACATTTTCTTTAGTAGTGCCAGCATAAATAGTGGAATAACCATAACTTGCTCCAGTATCAATATCTCCGCATATAGAATAAGCCAAGCCTCTCTTGTCTCTAATTTCATTAAATAAAACAGAGCTCATTCCTCCAGCTAAATGCATTAAAAACACTCTAAAAGCATAGCTATCCTTATCAACTCTCCTCGGAGCGTGCATGCCAAATATAAAGTTGGCCTGGTCTATACCTTTTCTTTTCTCAACATTTTGAAGATTTATTTTCATAGGATTAATTTTTTTAATACTACCTATTCTTTTCGGAAATATTTTTTCAGCGAGCTCGCATATTTTGCCAAAATCAGCTTTTCCAACTACGCATAAAATCATATTATTAGTAAAATAATTTGAATTATAAATTTCAGAAATTTGCCCCCTGGTTAAATTGCTCACACTCTCTTCAGTACCCGCGCCGAAAACCCCAAAAGGTTTTTTATAAAGCATCTCCTTAATTTTCTCCATCACATAAAATCTTGGATTGTCCTTGTATAATTTTATTTCCTCTAAAACTACTTTTTTTTCTTTTTCAAATAGCTCTTTGTTAAATAAAGGGTTCAAGATTAAATCTGAAGCCATATCTACACCAATATCTAAATGCTTGGAAGGTAATTTATTAAAATAAAAAGTATACTCCTCTCCTGTTGAAGCATTAATTATTCCCCCTTTTTTTTCTACCTCTCTCGCAATTTCTTCATGAGTTTTGTTTTTTGTGCCCTGAAAAGTCATGTGTTCAATTAGATGAGCTGCACCTTTTGTTAGAATAGGTTCATATCCAGAGCCAAACTTTATAGCTGTTGCAATGCTTACTACAGGAAGGTTTCTTTTTTCAAATAAAACTGTCAGTCCATTTTTCAGCTTCTTTTTGTAAAATTCAGGTTTGTTCATTTTTTTCTTGATACATCAATCCAGTTAGTTCTTTTTTTAAACTTGCATGAACCATGATAAAATTTTAAATGTTCTAACTTAATTAATGCGACAACCTCTTTTTTATTCCTATTAAAACACTCCTTGCAGAAAGCACTTACAAGTTTAGTGCCAATTCCTCTTCTTCTGAATCTTTTATCAACTCTTGATTCTGAGATTAAAACATCTTTTCTTGCACAAGGGTCTATATAACCTAAAACATAACCAATTATTTTTTTATTATCTTCAGCTACTAAGAAAATGACATCTTTATTTTTAAAAGCACCTCTCAAATCTTCAATTTGAAAAGAGATTTTTTTATCTAATTTCTGAATTTCTAAACATCCTTTGATATCCTCTTTTTTAGCTTTTCTTATTTTCATTTTACCCCTTTAATATTTAGAAAATGCCTATACTCTCCCTCACTCACTATAGTATAATTGATTTTTATACCTTTCTTAAACATAGGCATATTTAAGACAGCAGTCTCAGCTTCACCGCCTTCAAAATCTAACCTAAATTTGTATTTCCTGCTTAATCTCTTTAAGTCATCTAGCAATACGCTATCAATTGGCTTTCCTAAATACTCCTGAGGAATTCCCTCGCAAGCAATCTTAGTAATTATAACCTCAAATCCTTTATCAAGAAGCTCTCCCCATAATTTATATGCATCATAACCCCACAATGGAGAATATACCTCCAGCCCAAGCTCTCTAGCTAGCTTTTCTATTTTCTTGCATTGATAATTTGAAGCTAATCCTCCAATCACAATAACATCAATTTTATCCTTAATTTTTAAAACTAAATTTTTCAAATCACTCATCTCTTTTTCCTTTTCCCCCTTGGTTTTTCCAAGAATAAGATTTATTCCAAGCATCTGAGCCTGTTTCTTCAACAGCTTCAAATCAGGTTTGTGAAACATATAGCTGTCTTTATTTATGGGAATTATGCTAAGAATATACTCAATCTTAAAATTCTTGCTTGCCCTATACAAAGCCAGAGCTGAATCCTTTCCTCCAGAAAATAATACGCACGCCTTTTTCATCTAAAACCTATATATTTTACACTATAAAAGTTTTTATACTTTATTTTGGCTTTTTTAATATGGGTAAAGTATCCAGCCAAACAAAATATATAGCAGGAATTGACGAATCCAATCATGGAAAATCCCCTGAATATTTTGTAGCTGTTGTTTCTAGGCGAATAAAGGCTGATTCAAAAATATATGATCATATGCAAAGAATAACAGACTGGGAAAAATTAAGAGAAGTACTGAATTGCCCTGATAGAGATTTTAGATATTTGACAGTAGAAAAAGAAACCCTAGATTCATACAAAAGATGCGACCTAGTAACAGATGTTTACTCTCAGCTTATTGATTCATTTCACCTAGACCCGCACTTCCTAAAAGTTTGCATTGATGGAGAGCTGAGAAAAAGTCATAAAGTACTTATTGAAGAGGAGATTTCAAGAGGAAGTGGAATTTGCCCTCAAAAAATAGCAGTAATTGGAATACAAAAAAATGGAACAGCTTCAACAAATTTTGTTATAAGCCTTGCTGACAGTCTTGCAAGCTACTGCTTTAGAAAAAGGCTTGCTGATAGGGATAATATTCTAAAAGAAATTACAAAAGACCCTAAAGGTCAAGGAAGATTCTTAGAAGAAATTCTCCATAATGAAGTGCAATTCATTCCAAAAGCACTTGCCGCATAAGCATATTTTTAAATTTACATTTCTATATAACTAAAGGAAAATGGCATCAACAAACCAATCACCACATTTTATTAAAGCTCAAGGAGAATATCTAAATGCAGAAACAAAAGAGCAAAAAATCAAAGCTCTAAAAAAGATGATATCACTTGCTCCATCGCATAAAGGAGCTGAAAATCTGCGAGCTGACTTAAAAAGAAGACTTGCAAAACTTAAGTATGCTTATGAAAAAGAGTCAAAAAAAGCCAAATCCTCAAAAATAGGAATAAAAAAAGCAGAAATGCAGGCAGTTCTTATAGGTTTGGCAAATTCAGGTAAATCTTCTATACTCAACATCCTAACAAATGCTCATCCAGAAATTGCCCATTATAAATATACAACTAAACAGCCCATACTTGGCACTTTAAACTACGAAGGCGTAAAAATACAGCTAATAGACATGCCTGCAATTGAAAATGAAATGTTTGACCAGGGCCTTGCAAACACAGCTGACTTACTGCTGATAGTAATTGAAAAAATTCCAGATATAGAAAAAATTGAGTCTTTTCTTGAAAAAACAAAAGGGAAAAAAATTTATATATTTGCCAAAATCGATCTCCTAGATAATAATGAAATAAGAAAAGCTGAAGCAACCCTCAAATCCAAGAAAAAGGAATTCGTGCTGTTTTCAGCAAAAACACAGGAAAATTTGCTGAATCTAAAAGAAAAAATATTTCTCTCATTTGGAAAAATAAGAATTTATACAAAAGAGCCGGGCAAGTCTTATGATTCTGAGCCAGTAATAATCCCTATTAATTCGTCAGTCAAGCAGGTTGCAGATAAAATTTTCCATGGATTATCAAGTCAGATTAAAGAAACACGAGTTACAGGCCCTTCCTCTAAATTTCCAAACCAAAAAGTCGGGCTCTCCCACATACTCAAAGATAAGGATATAGTTGAGTTTCACAAGAAATAAAATTTAAATTAAATTGCTTAGTTCATCTAAATACTGTTTTGGCTTGCCTTTTGAAAAGTGCTTTCTCGCAGGCTCCAAAATATCAATTAAAGATTCAGCAACAGCATTTTTCAAGTCTAAAGGGTGGAGTTTTCCACTTGCAAAATCTTCTTCTAATTTAATATAGTTATTATAAACTGAATTTCCTCCAAATTTTTTATCTCTCTTGACTTCAAGATTATTCTTCACTGGAAAAATTAAATGCTTGACCCAGTCCAATATGGGATTAAAATCAATTTCTTTTTCAGGGCAGAAAGCTTTAGAAATTTTTCTTTTAATCTCATCTTCTGAATCATGAATAAATATACAACTATCTGGCTTGCTTTTGCTCATTTTTAGTTCAGAAAGCAAATCTTTAAGTTTATCCTTAGGAACAGGCCACTGAGATGGCTTGCCTAATCCAAGAGTCAAATGATGATGAACAGCCACAGGCTTTACTTTTTGCTTTTTTTTGTTTAGCAGAGGTTTAATTTTCAATTTCAAGGCAACATCTCTTGCAATAACATGGGCTTTTCTCTGGTCCAAACCTGCATGAGCAAGAGTCAACTCTTGAATAAAAATATCTGCAACCTGCATTGGAGGGTACATTAACTTTGCAAAATCCACAGATTCCCCTTCCTTCCTACCCATAATAGTTATACTTCTCATCATCCTAGACAAACTAGTATTCTTACTTACATCAATCATAGTGGCCCAATAATCATCATTATTATGATACAAGTCAGTTCCTAGCACAAATTTAAGCTTCTTAGGATTGCCCCCTACACATTTCAAGCTGGCTTTTATCCCTTCTTGAAAATAACCAACAGCAACTTTCTTGATAATATCCCTATTACCCCCAAGCTTGTCATTAATCCAAGTATGCCAATCTGCCAAAAAAATACTGCAATCAACTCCAGCGTCAATAAAGTCTTTTACTTTTAACATGCTACCAACACCGCTTCCTAAATGAATTTTTCCAGAAATCTCAAAACCAATATAATGTTTTATTTTATCTCCCTCTTTAAGCATACTTCTCAAATCATCCTCTCCTAATAATTCTGCAGTATTCCTCTTTATAAGTTCAAATCTCTTTTCTATATCCATGTTACTCTTTATCATTTTCCCTTATTAAAGCTTTTTCTTTATCATAATTAACCATAGTTCTCTCAATAATAGCATCTAAATTAGCCATAAAAGACATTACTATATTACAATCTGCTGGCTTCAACACTCCATTAGTGCAAAAACAGTAACTTTCAGACTGAATGCAAATATTTTTCACGCTATCATAAAGCCCTGCCGGGCATTCAGAACGTAGGACATATTTATCAGAAGCCATCATATCATCAGAAAAAAAATTTATGAAGGCTCTAACTAAAGAAATAATACCAAAAATAAAACTTGTTGGTATTTAGAGCCATAATAAATTTAGAACTAAGAAGTATTTAAGCTTTATGCTGCCTGATTTAGCAAGCAGTCCACAGGGCAATTATATTCTGTCTCAATCTCTCCACACTCCCCATCACCACAATTTGCAGTGCAAAATCCGCTTATTCCTACCCATTCTTCTTGTTGAGGGGGAATCAAGTCAAGCCCTTCACAGCACTCTGGAGGATTCTCAATTACCGGAATTGAACCCCCTTCCTGCACACAACTCTCTCCATCAACAACTATAACATCAGGACACTCCTCAAATTCACAGTCAGGAAGAACTCTTCCAACAGCAGTTCCATCAGGACATATCATAGCCTCCTCAGTGCAGACAATATTTTCAACATCATCACCATACCTAATATAATATTTAATCCCAAAATATGCCCCCACTAAAAAAGCAAGGACTATAACTCCAATAATAACTATTCCAATAAAACCCCTTTTATTCATGCTAAAATTAATAAATCTAAATTTATAAATCTATCATAATGAAAGAAAAAGATTTATTCATGATTTGTATAATTATCTCAATTATAGGTATTTTTATCTTACTTATAATTTCAAATCTTCAGCAGCCAAAACTAACATACTGTAGTGAAATCACAAGCATTGATATTGGGCAACAAGTTCAAATTATAGGTAATATCTCTCTAGAAAAATCACACAATGACTTTAAAATTTTCATTCTAGAACAAGACTCTTGTAAAATAGAGGTAACCTGCTTCTGTAAAGAAAATATCTCGGGTGAAGTTGAAGTTACAGGAACACTAGAAATTTATAACGATAAAATTCAAATTAAAGCTGAAAAAATAAAAAATATAAAATAAAAGAAAAAATTTACTTGCTCCAAGCAGCAATTCCCCAGAAAATCAAATTAAGTGGAGTTATCAAGCAAAGTATAGCCCACCATCCTGGTTTCTTTATCTTCTCAAAGGTTTTCCAAGTCCAGATAGTAAAGAACACTGTAAATGCAATTCCAAATAACAAACCAACAACTGGTATTATAGCTCCTATTAAAAGAAGTATAGGCCACCAGTGCATTTCAGCTGAACTGCTTAAGATTATAGCAGGGCCCACAATAGGAATCCACGCAATCGCTGGAGACTTGTATTTTGCTTTTCTCGCAATTCCTGCAAAAGCTAAAGACATATAGACATACACAGCAATCAATAGAACAAGTAAAAGTAAGAATACTAGTATTCCTAAAGCAATAAGAGCTCCCAAAGTACCTGAACTAAGTTCTTCAGTGCCGTACAATGCAGCATCTTGTAAAGCTAACAAATCCATATTACCCTCCTTTTTTAATTACAGAACAAAATGATTTTTAATATATAAACCTTATGTAATTATAAGATGATTTTAGAAATAACCTTAGCAATTATCCTTGGAATTTTAGCAGGCACCTTTACAGGCTTAATCCCAGGTATACATATTAATCTAGTAGCCATCTCCTTGCTTGCAATATCTCCATTTCTTCTAATTTATTTTCCTCTAAACTCATTAATAGTGTTTATTGTAGCCATGGCAATAACCCATACATTTCTGGATTTCATCCCCTCAATATTTTTAGGCGCCCCAGATGAAGACACTGGACTCTCAGTCTTACCGGGTCACAAACTGCTAAATAAAGGTCAGGGATATGAAGCAGTCATCTATACACTATATGGTGGCTTGCTTGCAATTCCAATTATCCTCATTTTTACACCGCTATTTATTTTTATCCTTCCAAGAATTTCAGCCTATCTAACAACCGGAATGTTCTTCTTATTGATATTTGCTTCAATCTATCTTCTCACTAGAGAAGGGAAAAACATAATATGGGCTTTAATAGTATTTATACTGGCAGGTTTTTTGGGAATATCAACTCTAAATCTTAATATTAATAATCCTCTTCTCCCGCTTTTAACAGGATTATTCGGCTCATCCTCACTAATCACAAGTATAAGAAAAAAATCAAAAGTTCCAAGACAAAAAATCTTAGCTATAAAAAAAATAAAGCTGACTAAACTTGAATTATTTCGAATTTCAATTGCAAGCATATTATCAGCGCCAGTTTGCAGCTTTCTTCCTTCTCTCGGCTCAAGTCAGGCAGCTGTAATAGGTTCTGATATTTTAGGAGAAACAAATAAAAAAGAATTTTTGTCACTTCTTGGAGCTATAAATACAATAGTTATGGGGCTCTCATTTGTAACCCTGTTTGTAATTTCCAGGACACGAACAGGAGCTGCACTCACTATTGCCCAGCTTACTGAACTTACTTTAAACCAATTATATCTTATATTAATTACAATTATAATCTCAGCACTAGCCTCTTTTTTTCTTGCTATCTATCTTTCAAAAATCTTCGCCAAGAAAATAATCTTATTTAATTACAAAAAGCTCTCAATTTTTATTCTTATTCTGCTTGCTCTAATGAGCCTAATATTTTCAGGAATTTTGGGATTGCTGGTTTTTATAGTTGCATCAAGCACTGGCTTAATAGCCATACTAACTAACATAAGAAGAACTCAACTAATGGGAGCTTTAATGCTTCCTACAATTCTTCTCTATCTGCCACTATAAGTAAATTATAAAGATTTTTATACTTGCTCCTAGAAATAAAAATATGGGTAAAGTTCGCGATTACAATCCAAATTATGGAGATTGGAGATTCTGGTTAATAGAAACAGCTCTCCTGCCTCTCTTAAATAGAATTAATGTGGAAGTGGAAAGTGAAGGCATAGATAATATAGAAAAACTAATCAAATCCTATGACTATAATCAAGGAGTATTTCTAACTCCAAATCATGTAAGCTGGGCAGACCATATTCTGATAATGAAAGATGTTAACGGACAAGTCCAAGAGAATAGGGTGTCTTCACATAAGTTCTTTGCTCCAAATGGGCAAATCATGGCTGCAGCTG
>JBDRNU010000025.1:0-123152 GCA_043810775.1 archaeon
TTGCCAGTTTCGTTAATTACAAATATATTGGAAAATCCAATTTCCTCAAGTGCCTGCCTGTCTCGCTTGCCTTCTACTATAATTAGATATTTTTTAAATTTAGCCAGCTCTTTTTCAAGCTCTTTGCGCATTGCTACCATATTATGCTGAAATGGACCTGAAGGGAGTTGAACCCTCGACACCCGGATTAAGAGTCCGGTGCTCTAACCAAGCTGAGCTACAGATCCATAAAGGGCACCAAAGGTTCCCTTTAAGAAGACGAGCAATATTAAGTTTAAAAATATGTTGTTAATTACCACAATTATTAAAAATACAATTTATATTGAGTTTTATGAGTGATGAGGATTATGAAATTTTAGTAGTTCCTAGGGACAAGCTTTTTCCTGAAAAAGCATTTAACGGCTTTTTAGCCAGAGGTTCTTTTGATTATGAAAAAATTATTTTGGAAAATTGGGAAGCATTGTTAAGAAGCCAGGCTGAAAGCAATTTTTCTTATAAACAGGCAGTAGGTTATGCATTATTAGCTAATTTTGACAAGAAATTGATTTTTGCTTATCAGCGGGAAAAGGATCCTGGTGCACGTATGCAGAGACCTTCATGGCAGTGGTCTTTAGGTGGAGGTGGTCATATTGAGCCAGGAGATATGGTTGATGGTTCTATAGAAAAAGGGATGTTGCGAGAATTTGGAGAAGAGGTGAGAGTTAATGGAGATCTTAAAATTAATGCTTTGGGATATATTAATGATGATGAAGATGCTTTTGGGAAACTGCACTTTGCCATGCTTTATTTAATTGAAACTGATGCAACTGAAGTTTTATGGTCTGAAAAAAATGAGATGAGGGTTGCTAAGTTTATACCAGTTGAAGAAGCTGTTGAATTAAAAGAAAAAAGGATTATTAGAAAGCTGGTCCAAAATAGGATTAGAGCAAATACTTAATAGATTTTAGCAAATTTTCTTTGTTGGGATTTCTAGTGTATGGTAAATACAGTCTAATTCTTTGTTTGCATTTCCGTCAATTCCAGTTGATTGAACATTATATTCTCCTTGTACTGTTTTTTGCTGTCCTGGGTCTAGAGTTGTTGATAGTATTTCACTATATAATTCCTGACCTTCTATTATTGAATAAGTTAGTTCTATTTTGATTATGCCAGATATTTCATCATCAAAATTCTTAACTTCAGCTGAACAGGTTATAGTTTTGTCAATACATATGCTTCCGTCATATAGGTTGCATACCTGATTTTTTATAAAACTCTTTATAATATAAGGAATTTCAACTATGCAAGGGTCTTCATTGATATCATCAGTTGAGCTTCCACCACTATCACCTCCACCACCTCCGCCACCACTGCTGGTATTTATTATTGAGTCATCAGTTATTGGCTCTGGATTATTTTCAGGATTATATGGGTTTTCATCTGTATCTTTATTAAAAATACTTCCAAGATCATTGTCTTTAGGATTGTAGAATATAAGTATTATTCCAACTAGTATAATTACAATAAGAATAATTGAGACAATTATAATTTCAGCTGACCCCTTTTTCATACTTTTCATGTCAATATTAATTAGGATAAGGAATTTATAAATTTAAGGTTTACTTGTATTCTCTACTTGAACACAAGTAATCCTATATTATTAATTTATTACTATTACTTGTATTCTCGCCAGGTATGCTTGCACTTTGTACAGCGAAAGAAACGAGTTTCAGCTTCATCACCTGCTCTAGTTTGAGTTGTCCAAAAATAAGCTTCTTTATGGTTGCATTTTGAGCAAGAGGCAGCTGTAACTGGGAATACATCAGTGTCTTTTTCTGTAACTACTCCTACTTTTTGCTTTTCTTGAAGTTTTTCGCTAGCTTCAATTTTTATTTTGCTTTTAGAGGTATATCCACATTTTGCGCAACCGAAATTTTTCCTCTTTTCAATAAAGACTGAACCGCATTTTGGGCAAAATTCCATCGTTTTCTTTATTTTTAATGATTTATAAATGTTTCTAGCTACAACTAGATATTGGTTCTCCCCTATAAATGTCAACAAAAAACAGTTTTATCCATCCTATATAAGGTATTCTTACAAGTGACTTGCCTATAACTGCGTCTTGTGGAATGTTTTTTTCATCATCCAGCTGATCGAAATTATTATCTCCTTTGGTGGAATAGTAATTTCCTGTAATTTTTTCTTGTTTTAATATTACCCTATGAATAATTGGATGAGTTCTTCTAGCTTGAAATATAATCACCTGCCCCGGCTTTATTGAACCATAGCCATAAGCAATTACAATATCTCCTTTATTCAAGCCGTTTTTAAAAGGCCAGTCTTTTATTTCTTGATTTGAAATATTCATATTATTATACCATTCACTATTTTCAGCAAGCCAGTCATTAAAATTGCCCGGATGATACATGCTGCATGATTCTACAACCACTAGCGGAAGCTGAGTGCCTAGTGCAAATGATAGAACTGGAAAGAAAATAAATTTTACAATTATGAAAGCAAGAATTAAAGATACTATCCAGCTTGCTAAGCTATCTTCACACCAGACAAAGTACCAGAATTTTTTAAGAGGGTTTTCTTCATCTCTGTAAGACTTCCTCTTTTTTTTGCCATTCATTTTATTAACTAGGAATGTGGGTTTTTAAAGTTAGTTAATGATTATCGAAAGATTTAAATAGTATATCTTTCTTGTGTATACATAAGGTATATACATACCTCCTTTCCCGCTGCATTCTTTAAGAATGCAGCTTATATTCAGATGAAACTAAATAAAAATAAAACAAAGGAAATTAAAGAGGGAGGAATTAATATTATTATTAGTGCAGTTATAGCTTTAGCAGTTTATTATATATTCCAATTTTATGATGCTTCAACTGAAACCTGGTTTTTTATGTTTACTTTTTTATTATTATTCATTCTTTTGGAGCAAAAATAAAAAATGGCAGACTTATTTTCACACAGGATAATTTGCACCAAGTGCAATAAGGACATGAAACTTATAGAAATATTTAAAGATGGGTTTAAGATTAGAGCCCTTGAGTGTGAGAGGTGCAAGGAAAAAATTATACATCCTCAAGATGAGGCTGAATATAAAAATTTCGTGAACTTAAAGAGAAAGAATTATAAAGTCAAATTGCGACTCGTAGGAAATAGCTATACTGTATCAATTCCAAAAGAAATAGTTGAGTTTATGCATGAACAGGAAAAGATAATGGATGATATGGTTAGATTATGTTTTAGTAATGCCAGGAGATTAAGCTTAATGTTTGGCGAGGAGGATGAAAATGACATCTAAAGATGAAGTGAGATTAAAGGTTGTAGAAGCTTTGCAGGATGATGCATACAAAGGCATAGCTAGGATTGACTTAGATGTCATGAAAAAACTTGGGCTAAGCAGGGGAGATGTTATTTCTATAAAAGGGGGCAAGGAGACTGTTGCTATTGTGGATAGGGCTTATCCTGCTGATATTGGGGAGCCTATAATAAGAATTGATGGGATTATTAGAAAAAATGCGCGGGCGGGGATTTCTGAAATAGTTGTTGTTAAAAAAGCTGAAATAAGAGAAGCTAAGAAAGTGGTGATTGCCCCTTCTCAAAAGGGTATGATTGTGCAGACTGACCCTGAAAATTTAAAGCAGGGATTATTGGGGAGAGCTATAGTTAAGGGAGATATTGTTGTTCTTGGAGGCACACAAAGAAGACGCGATTTAATGTCTGAAATGGATTTATTCGGGGATATTTTTGAAGCTCTTGGAGGAGGGATAGGTGGTATGGGTTTTTCTGGATTAAGTCAGGTGAGATTTTTAATAGTTAATACTTCTCCGAATCAGCCAGTAGTAATTACTGAATCCACTGATTTACATTTATCTAGCAAGGCTATTCAAGTTAGTGAAGAAAAAATTCCAGAAGTAACTTATGAGGATATTGGAGGTTTATCTGAAGAGGTGAAAAAAGTTAGGGAAATGGTTGAGCTTCCTTTAAAACATCCTGAAATTTTTGACAGGCTTGGAATTGAGCCACCTAAAGGAGTATTATTACATGGGCCTCCTGGAACTGGAAAGACCTTACTTGCCAAGGCAGTTGCAAATGAAAGTGAAGCTAGTTTTATTTTATTGAACGGGCCTGAAATTATGAGCAAATTTTATGGCGAGTCAGAAAAGAATTTAAGAGATAAGTTTGAAGAAGCTGAGAAAACTGCTCCTGCGATTATATTTATTGATGAGATAGATGCAATTGCTCCTAAAAGAGAGGAAGCTTTTGGAGAGGTTGAGAGACGAGTGGTGTCGCAGTTACTGACTGCAATGGATGGATTACAGTCAAGAGGCAAGGTGGTTGTAATTGCTGCTACAAACAGGCCGAATGCCATTGATCCTGCATTGAGAAGGCCAGGAAGATTTGATCGCGAGGTTCAGATTTCTGTTCCTGATTATGGCGGAAGATTATCAATTTTAAAAATTCATACTAGGGGTATGCCTCTTGAAGGTGTGAATTTAGAAGAACTTGCAAGAATTACTCATGGATTTGTTGGTGCAGATTTATCTGCCCTAGCTAAAGAAGCTGCAATGAATGTTTTGAGAAAGCTACTTCCACAACTGAAATTAGAAGAAGATGAGGAGATTCCTCAGGAGATGCTTGAAAAATTAAGAATTACTAAAAAAGATTTTGATGATGCTTTGAAAGTAGTCAGACCTTCAGCTATGAGGGAGGTTCTTGTTGAAACTCCTAATATAGGGTGGGATGATGTTGGTGGTTTAGATAAAGTAAAGCAAGAACTTAAGGAAGCAGTTGAGTGGCCATTGAAGCATCCTGATTCATTTATTAAAATGGGGATAAGACCTCCAAGAGGTGTTTTATTATATGGGCCTCCTGGAACTGGAAAGACCTTACTTGCCAAGGCAGTTGCTAAAGAAGCTGAAGCTAATTTTATACAAGTGAAGGGACCTTCATTATTGAGCATGTGGGTTGGCAAATCTGAAGAAGGTGTTAGAAAGGTTTTTGAAAGAGCAAGACAAGTTGCTCCGTGCATAGTTTTCTTTGATGAGATTGACTCTCTAGCGAGCAGAAGAGGAGCTGACCCAAGCCATCATAGAGTTACTGAACAAGTGCTAAATCAGATTTTAGCTGAAATGGATGGCTTAGAGGAAATGCGAAATGTTCTTGTAATTGGAGCTACTAATAGACCTGATATGCTGGACCCTGCTATTTTAAGACCAGGAAGATTTGACAGGATAGTGCTAGTTCCTCCACCAGTTAAAGAGGGAAGAGAAGAGATTCTTAAAATTCACACTAAAAATATGCCTTTAGCTAAAGATGTAAGTATAAATCATCTTGCTGATAAGACTGAGGGATATGTTGGGGCAGATATTGAATCTCTGGTTAGAGAAGCTGCTATGCTAACTTTAAGGAAAGATATCAAGAGCAAGGAAGTTAATAAAAAGGCATTTGAAGAGGCTTTGAAAAAAGTCAGAGCTTCTGTAAGCAAGGAATCTTTGGAGAAATACAAGAAGCTTGAGGAAAATTATTTGAAGTCAGCTAGAGCTGCGTTAGAGAACGGGCCTGCTTATCTTGGATAAAATGACAGACTATCCAGAACATTTAGATGAATCATTTGGAACTAATGGAAAGAGAACAAGCCCCAGATTGAAAAAGGGCGTGAAAAATTTTATAATTGATATTGATGGTGTTGTTTCTGAAGATATTCCTAATGAAGAGCCTGAAAGGATGGTAACAGCCTGCGAGATTTCTGGATCAAAGGAGCAGATAAATAAATGGTTTGATGAAGGAAATATAATTACTTTTTTTACTTCGAGAGGAAATGAGCTGAAGGAAATAACTGAGAGGTGGCTGAAGGAAAGAGGATTTAAGTTTCATCAGCTGATTTGCGGAAAGCCAAGAGGTGGGAGTTATCATTACATTGATGATAAGGATATACAGGCTACTAAATTTGATGGCAAGTTTTAAATTTAGAAAAAAATCTTTATCTGTCTAAAAATCCGGGTTGTGGTAAACCTAGTAGTTTTTATAAGCTTAAAAAGCTTTCCTTTTTTGCATAGTCAGATTTAAAAATGATTTTTCTTGATTAAAATATGATAAAAATGCCTATTTGCAAAAAATGCGGGAAGTTATTGAAGATTTTTAGAGAAGGAGAAAAAATTATTGGCAAATGTATTTGTGGATTTGAAAAAGAGGTTTCAATGACTTTTAACGATAATATTATCAAGAAAACTGAAAAAGGCAAGGGAGTTATTGATAAGAAAAAGGATTTTTCAGGATTTCCCCATACTTGCAAGAAGTGTGGGCATAGTTTTTCAGATGTTACTGATATGGGCACTTTTTATGGAGATGAGGCAAATGTTTACCTTTTTACTTGTAAGAAGTGTGGATATATAGAAAGGCAGGCTGATGGAACTGGCAATAAATAGCAATATTTTAACAATTATTAATAAAAAATACTTAAAGAGATGTAGGGTGAGGCATTATAAGTTTGGCTCAATTATTGATTGAATTTTGCATTATCAACAAGATTATTTAGTGCATTATATCAGAATTAACAAATAATTAGATAGTAGTTACTTCTACTTTATCAGTTATGAGGAAGGAGTGTTCTGCATGAGCTACTTTTCCGTGGCCTTTTTCAATTAGCTGAGGATACTGATGAATTATTTTAGCTTGTTCCATTAGCTTGAGAGAGAGCAAGGCTCTGGAGCTGAACTTTTTAACTATCCATCTAGTGCAGAATGGAAGGCCTTTATATTCTTGTTCAATGTAGTCCATTATATCACGGGCAAGAGAATCGCGGACTGCTGCTCTTTTGTCAAAACGATATATTCCAGAAGGCTTGCCTTCGTATACTATTCCCTGTCCTGAAGTTGAAAAAGGTTCAATTGCATAAGTTCCTTGTTCAAGCTGAACATGTGAGTTATTATCACAGTTAGGAATTGTGATTCCTGCATGGACTTTATAGGCAGATAGTGAGTGCCCTGACAGGTTTCTTATTGGGGTAAAATTATATGATTCAATTGTTTTTTGAATTATGCTTCCTATTTTACTTACTTCAGTATCTGGCTTGACTATTGAGAGAGCATTTTGAAGTGCTTTTTCAGCTGCTTCAATTAGCTTTTTGTTTTCTTCAGAGTTTTCTAAGTCAATAGAAAATGCTGTATCGGCAATTTGCCCATTAATATGGACTCCTAAATCAATTTTCAGCAATCCTGAAGCTTTTGTTTTATCTCCAGGAGAAGGAGTAAAGTGGGCAGCAATGTCATTTATAGAAAGATTAATGGGAAAAGCTGGCCTGCCTCCAAGTTCGTAGATTTTAGATTCAATTTTTTCTGCAAGTTCAAGTAAAGGAATATCTTTTTTTATAATTGATTTTGCATATTTACAAGTTTCTCGGGCAATTTGCCCTGCTTTCTTGAATTCCTGAATTTGAGTCTGATTCATTTTTTCCATTAAATTCTATATAATCTGCTGGGACAACATGCCATGCCTTATATCTTGGCTTGCCATTTTTATGCTGTCCTTCTTGTTGTTCGTATGTAAGTAAAACTTTTTGACCTTTAAAAAGCCTTACGTTTCCTTTATTTCCTTTACTATCTCTTTTCCATTGAACATTTTTCCAGCTGGCAAATGGGCTGTATTCTGATGAGGAAGCTATTTCTTCTGTTCTTTGTTCAGCCATTTTTTCAATTAAGTATTGTTCAAGATCTTTGGCAGTTTCAAACTCGCTCGCAATAACATCTAGGGGAATAATAAATCCTGAACCTCTATTAAAATCCCAAAAGTGAATTATTCCAACTGTATAATTGCTTAGGTAAGATATAGGTATTTTTTCCATTTTATCACTTTAAGCTATAGGATTTAGGTTTAAAAAGTTACTCATAAACGGTGATGACTTTTTTCAATTTAGTAACTTTTAAAAAGACTTAGTTTATAGCTAAATTGAGGTGCAGCGCCTCAGAAGCTTATTCTGAGAAAATTAAGATGGTAAAAAAACAAATTAGAACACTAAATGTGGATTTAGATAACCATGGTATTGAGCTAGCTGAAAAGCCAGTTGAAGAGGCTAGTTTAGAAGAAAAGCTAGGAGGTTTTGGAAAGGCAATTCAGGATATTGGGAAAAATTTAGCAAGAAATCCAGATTTAAGGCTAGCACATGACCCTAGGAATCTTCTTTGCATTAACACTGGTTTTTTAACAGGCACCAATGTAATGACAGCAAAGAGAACTTATGTTTCTGCTTTAAGCCCTTTGAAAACAAGCCTTAAAAGGACAAATGGAATTTATTATTCTACAGCAAGTGGCATGTTTGGACCTGCATTAAAGGGAGCTGGTTTTGATGCAGTTAATATATCTGGAAGAAATGGAAGAAATCCTCTTTACTTGTTTATTGACAGAAATCACGCTTCTTTTGAAGACGCATCTGATTTAATTGGAAAGACAACTGAAGAAAAAATTTATCAATTAGCTGAAAAATACCCTAATTCTGGAATAATGGCAATTGGGCCTGCTGGTGAGAGTTTAGTGAATTATGCAGGAATTGCTTTTTCAACTTATAATCAAATTAAGAAAGGAAGCAAGCATATGAGATTTGCAGGAAGGGGTGGAATGGGGGCTGTTATGGGTGGGAAAGGATTGGTAGCAGTAGTTGTTAGTGGCGATGAAAGTAAGATTGATGTTGGTGATGTTAAAGAATTAAATAAAGAAATAGCAACTGGGCAGAAGACTTTAAAATATAGAAAGGAAGGAACTTTTCAAGGAAATATTGTAAGTATGCAAGAGCTAAATGCTGTTATTGTTGATAATTTTTCAAGAGGCTCTGATCCAAGAATAGAGAAGCTTTATAGGAAAAGTTTAGAAGAAGCAGGATATGAAATTAAAAATAAGGCATGCCATGGGTGTGGAGTAGCTTGCTGGAAGGAAATTAGCAAAGATGGGCAAGTTTTAGGCAAGCTAGATTTTGAGCCTGGAATGCTTCTTGGTCCAAATTTAGGGATATATGATATTAATCAGATAATGCACTTAATTAGCCGTGCTGATTCTCTTGGTTTAGATTCAATTTCTTTAGGAGTTTCACTAGGCTATGAATTAGAAAAGCAAAAAAGATTTGGGGATTTTGAGCTTGCAAGTAGCTTGACTGAGGAAATTGGAATAGGACATCATCCTTTAATGTGGGGTGTTGCAAAATATTCAAACAGGGCTGACAATGCATTTCAAGTCAAGGGAGTTGAACTAGCTGCGTATCCTCCCCATGTAAATCCAGGATATTCTTTTGCAGTTGGAGGCCCTCACACTTCAATAGATACTTATAAATGCTTTATATATCCTGACGCTGCAAATGATGCACCAGAGTGGAGAGATAATACTTTGAGAGGTACAAAAATTCTTCTTTATGATATGAATGGATTATGTAAATTTTCAAAAGTTAATTTTAAAGACAATGCAGATCTTTATGAAAGAGTTTACGGAGAAAGAGTAAGTGAAGATGATTTTAAAAAAATAGGCCAAAAAGTTCATTTAATAGCTAGAGGAATTGATTCCAGTTTAGGATTTGGCCATGAAGATGATGTTCTTCCTGGAAATGCACATTTAGATTACCAGATTAATGGTGTCAAGCATTTTAATACGAGAGAGTTTTTCGAAGATTATAAGGGGGAAGTTTACAGGGCTTATGGTGAGGCTTAAATTTTCAGAATTTCTATAATTTCACCTATTTTTTTATTAGATGAGTATAATCTTGGAGGCCTGTGAGAGACATTTTTTTTAATTTGTTTAGTTAGCTTTAAAATTCCCAGGGAGAGTATTTTTTTCCTGAAATTTCGCTTGTCAAACTTTTTATTAAAGACAATATCATATGTTTTTTGAAGCTGAGTCAGCGTGAATTTATCAGGAAGAAGCGAAAATGCAATGGTAGTGTATTCAAATTTCCATCTTAGTCTTTTAATTGCATACTCAAGAATCTTGTTATGGTCAAATGCTAATTTTGGAATTTTGTAAGTTGAAAACCAGTGTGCTTCGGCTGCATCTGAAGAGGCTTTTAGCTTTAACTCAGAGGAATTGACTAGGGCCAGATGAGTCACTGTAATTACTCTTCCTCTTGGGTCTCTATCTGGCTGGCTGAAAGTATAGAGCTGTTCTAGGTAGACTGTTTCAATTCCTGTTTCTTCTTTTAGCTCTCTTTTAGCAGCTTCTTCAACTGTTTCATTTATTTTAAGGAATCCTCCGGGAATTGCCCAGTTCCCCTTATAAGGTTCTATAGCTCTTTTTATCAGTAAAACTTTTAAGTCATTGTCTTTTATTGTGAAGACAACCAGATCTACAGTTACTTTTGGGTTTTCATAAGCCATTTTTTATTGATTTTCAAATGTAACAATATTTATTTTATGCCAGTATTCATATCCTTTTTTGTATTTTTTCTGCAATCCTGTTCTCTGAAGATAGCTAATCCATTTTTTATTATTTAAGATATTATTTACTTTTAATGGAACATACATTGAGTCAATAATTTTCATTTTCATTTTAGGCTTATTTTCTAATATAACATCCCAGCACAAGCTTGAAATATTTGTAACTAATATTCCTTTTTTATTTAAATAATCTTGCCCATAGTATATGAGGTGATTGAGCAAGCCAATTCCTTCATAAGGATTATTTCCTTTATCATCAATTCTCGGCACATATGGGGGATTGCAGATAATCAAGTCGAATTTGTGGTTTTTTATTTTCTTAAGGCCGTCACCAGCATAAAAAGCAGCTGTTTTATCTTTAATATTATCCATAGCACATTTTATTGCATATGGGTTGATATCATTAATTAAAAGAGATTTTACTTTAGATTTTTTTAAGAGATATTTGCTCAAAAATCCAGAGCCACATCCGATTTCAATACAATTACCAAACTTATTTCTTTTTTCAAATATTTTTTTAAGAGCTCTTGCAAATAATAGTGTGTCAATAGAAGGGCACCAGACATTTATATGGGTGTAATCCCATGACACAGAAACACCATCATATTCAATAATTCTCGGTTTGTTTGAATATAAAGCAAATAGGGTATCTCTTAGTGTGGGGTTTAGCCTTGATATTTGATAGTTATCTGTTGTTAGCAATGGATTTTTAAATGTGTGGACATAGATTTTTTTGCTTGGTGGATAGGTGAGAGCTCTTTTTCCATTAATCCTATCTTTTCCCATAATGCTTGCAAGTTCTACCCCGTTTGCCCATATTTCCTCTTTTTTTAGGTCATTTGAGACTTTTATTATCATGTATATTATACACTATCCTAGCTTATAAATGTTAAGTATATGTTTAAATAATATTAATTCTTTTTTTTGTAATGGTAAGTATTTTATTTCCTGGAAGACATCACATACTCACTAGATTTCAACATCAATATTTAAGAGACTTAATTGATAAAGGTGTAAATGGAAAAAAAGTTGATAGAATAGTTTTTATTGTGACTTCTTCTAATCATCAGAACACAAGAAGAAACCCAATACCTCTTTATTTGAGGGTAATGATGATTACTAAGCTAGCTAGTAATCTCCCTTGTGAAATTAAAGTTTATGCAATACCTGATATTGAGTATACTAATAAATATGCTAGATATGTACTAAGCCAAATTTTTTACCAAAGTGGAGAAAAGTATACTCCTGAGAATTCAATACTTGCTTGTTCTTCACCTGCTGTAATTAAATTATTTGAAAAAGAAGGTTTTTCTAATGTTCCTGTTGAACTAATTAATAAAAAGAGTGAAAAATATATTGATTTAAGACCTTTTGAAGTTATAAAGCTGCTTGTTAAATCAGGAAAAAAATGGAGACATGACTCTTCTTGGAAGAAGTATACTTCAGAATCTTCACAAGATATTTATCTGGAGTATAATCTTGGAGACTTGATTATTGAAGTTTATAATGATTCTTTATTAGGTGAGGATGCTGATATAACTGAGACAAGGGATTATAATACTTATGCTCATGGAATGGACAAATCAATTGAATTTAAATTTAATGATATAAAAGTTTTTGTAAGGGAAGGAAAAATCGTTGATGCTGGATGTGCGACAGGTGCTTTAATTAATTATCTTGCAAAGGAATTTAATGAGTCAGATATTATTGGCATTGAAGCTACTAGGAGATTTTATGAGTACTGCAGGATGCAGGATTATCCAAGCCCGTTTGTGTTTTTTTACAGAAGGAATATTCTTGACCAGAATTTTAAAGAAGGCACTATAAATACTTTTATTTATTCTTCTATTTTGCATGAAATTTATTCTTACCTTAATAAGGCGGCATTGATAAAACTGCTAAAAAATACTTATAAACAGTTAACTTTTGGAGGAAGAATAGTTATTAGAGATGTTGTTGGTCCTGAAAATCCCAATAAAATTGTTTATATGGAATTAAATGAAAAAGATGGGGAGAAGGAAGGAAGCATTGAGAAAATGTCTACTTATTCTAAATTTTTTAGATTTGCCAAAGATTTTACAAGAAAAATAAAGTTCAAAGAAGTAAAAATAAATGAAAAGAAGTTGATTAAGTTAAGGCTAGTTGACGCTTATGAGTATATAAGCAAGATGTCATATACTGATAATTGGAAAAGTGAGATGCATGAAGAATTTGGCTTTTGGAGTTTTAATGATTGGAAAAAAGAATTAATGAAAGTTGGATTTAATATAGTTAGGGGCAGTAAAGAATTTAAGAATCCCCATATTATTGAAAAAAAGTATAAAGGAAAAGTTAATTTCTACACTTTAAGAAATAATAAATTAATTGAAGAAGATTACCCTTGCACTAATATGATTATTGCAGGTGAAAAGAAAGATTAATTTTTTGAATTTATCCATTTTTTAACTTGAGAAGATAGCTCTTCTAAAGAGTATACTATTTGCACTTCCGGGCGAATTAGATTGGTTTGTATTTCTACATCTGACTTTCTTAAATATTCCGGGTCAACTCCTATAAAAATAGGCTTATTAAACACTGACACTTTTCCTAGCTCATAGAGTGTTATTGGGCAGAGGGTATCTTTTGGAAACCAAAATATCACCGCATCTGCAAGCTTGAGATGATTGAATTCCCATGTAATTTGTTCTTTTTCTATGTCTGGAAAGTTTTCAGCGTATTTTTCCCTTCTGGGGTTTAGTATAACAATATTTTCTTCTTTTAGCAGCTCAATGAATTTTGACTGCCAGTCTGCGCATCCAGTTATACCTCCTGCTAAAAAAATACTTTTTTCTTTTTCAGTGTAAACTTTGGGGCATTGTATACATTTCATTTTTTGATATCAATAACATTTAGAGGTTGATTAGAAATTGAAATTTCAACTATATCTCCTTTGTTGAAATTATAAACTGTATTTGAATCAAGTGCAATGATTCCTCCCGAATACCTATCTGACTTGAATATAATACTTTCATTTTCAAGCATCTCTCCTGAAAGAAGTTGTGGCTTGAATACTCTTTTTCCTGAATAAGGCTCTCTGACTAAGAATGCTAGTTTTCTTTCATCATATGGAAAAGGCTTTCCACCAGCTGATTTAAACCAGGCATTGCTTCCTGAGCCAGTTGCAACAAGAACTCCTGAGCTTTTCTGCCTTTCTTCTTTTCCACGGTATTTTATCAAATATCTTGCAGTGGCAAATTGCTTTTCAGTGCCAATAAAAACCTCGTTCAGAGCAAGCTCTTTAAGATGAGTGCCATTTATTTTTACTAAAGCCCTTTGCCTTTTAATCAGATTATATTTTCCGTTTAGAATTTCACCAAGGAAATTAATTTCATCATCTTTTAAGCTAGCTGACGCGCCTTCACTATATTCTGGCTCTGCATTTATCCCTATGATTGGAGTTTCTTTAAGAAATCTTGCGGCACGAATAAACCCTCCATCTCCCCCTATTGTTATTACTAAATCAATTTCCTTGAATAAAGATTCAGTTAGGTCGTGCGACTTCGCAAGTGTGTACTTTCTTGCTCCTAAAATAGCCTTTACTTTTTCAATTACCTCAAGACATTTGTCTGATTTTCTTTCGCTATATACCACTAAAATTTTTTGAAATTTCATTTTAAGATTTGTACCTCTGTGACATTACTGCAAGCACATTTAGTGCAGGTATTATTGTTTCTTTTCTAAGACAGATTTCATCTCCGAACATTAAATTTCTGTATCCCATTCTTAATAAATTATCCAAGTCAGATATATCCTCGCATGATGGTTCTGGATTTAGTGCAAGTGAAGATAGTATTCTTGATGCTACTACTGCGTTTTTGTTTCTATTTAATATTTTCTCTAATGCAGGTATTATATTATGGGGCCAGTAAAGCTCCATATATAAATCTCCACGAGCAGCCATTAGCCTTGTGTTGATTTCATTAAGGTTATCAAGCCCTTTTTGCGATTCTATTTTTGAAATTATTTCTGATTCCTGGCTGTACTTCCTGAATTCTTCAATATCCTGCTTTCCTTCTACAAATGAAAGCATATATCTTTTTATTCCAATTTTAGTGCATGCTTCTATATATCTTTTGTCAGTGTCAGTTAAGTATCCTTCAACTTCCAGTGTTGGATGAACTATTGTTACTGATTCTCCAGGGCCTACAACTCTTCTTGGGCCTTCTTGCATTATTAGTTTGTTGCCTTCAACTTCCAGAACTGTGGCTTTTTCATTTCTGTCAGAAAAATATGCTTTGCAAGGAGTATAAACTCTTATGTTATGGCTTAGTTCTATTTCAGTGAATGGAGGAACCCCATAGTTTTTTACTCTTAATTGCCTGCACTTTAAGTCAATCCAAAGGTCTTTTTCATATTCACTTGCTTTTTCATCCAGATATTTGAGAGTATCTTCTAAGCTGTCTTTAATAGGCATTACTGTGTTTAATCTTATTCCGCCAACTATGCTGTGCTTTAGAACTTCGTCTATATAGGGTGCATATGGAGGCATTGTAACTATTGCTATTTTTTGTGCCATTTTTTATGATTTGATTTTAATTTCTTACAAAATTTAAAAAACAAAAAAAATAAAAAAAAATTTTTAGTCGAGCAATGACTTTGTTTTCTTTGAACCAGTTTTGGACATTACAGATAATGCTGGCGGATTGTCATCAATATATCTTAGTGATTTATGTACTGATTCCTTTATCATTGGATCGTCGTGTCTTGCGTCAAGATTTATGCTAAAATCAGTGTATTCTCCCCACAACTTAGCAATCAAGCCCATACCTACATCTACTGCTCTTTGTGCTCCTGGAATAATTATTCCCCCTTCACCTTCAACTTCGTATGGGAGTTCAATTATTCTTTCTCTTCCAAGCACTTTGCCCCAGTTTTCACCAACTTCTTTAGTAGTTGAGCTTTCATTGCCATGACCGTATGGTTTGTGCATAAAGTAGATATTGAATTTTTGCATTAAGTTTCTCCAAACTTCTGCTGACTCAAGTTCAGACTGTAAATCATCGCCAATATAGTGCCTTACTTGTTTTCTGTCAACTTTGTCATAAAAAGTTTCGTCCCCGTAAATTAGTAAGAACGGAGATTTAGCCTTAGGAGTTTTGCAATGTTCCTGAATGAAGTAACCAAAAAGCTCGTAACTTTCTGTTATGTGGCCTCCACCCCCACCTTCACAACCTAATGCCTTTAGCTTAGCTTCAAGCTCTGCTTCTTTTCCAAAGTCATTTACCTGAAGTGGATAGCTGTCACATGTTGCATCACCGATTGCTGCAAAACAGATTTCTAAATCAGGACGATATTTTGAAAGTGTCTGGTATAACAAGGGCAGCCTGTCAAAAATCTCTCCTGGCCAGGTTGCCATTGAACCTGTTACATCCACTGCAATTACTATTGGATTCTCGCTTTCACTTGTGATTATCTTGCCTTTTGGATTTACTAGAGCCATATCAGGTGTTGATCTTGCCATGTAACTCCTTGGGCCTGCGTCTACTGCTATCTTGTCGTATCTTGCTCTTGCTGAACCAAAGTCATATGCTTTTGAACCTTTCCAATCATCTGTATCTCCTCCCCATGCATACATTTTTTTACAATGCACCTCCTTTCACTTTTTTGATGTCTCGGTAGTGTCTTCTTCCGAAAACTTTTTCGCGAATATCAGATAATACTATAATTGGATTTTCTTTTTCCCAGTTTGGTCTTTCAAGAGGATCATATCTAAGAAGGTGATTGCAGAATTCGACTATTTCTTCGGGAGTGTCGCCTCTAAAGGATTTTTTTGCAATATCTCCCCCTAAAGCCCTCAGCATCACAATTCCTGCACCATATAAGTCTGTTTCTGGAATTGGAGGATTTCCTGCTATTAGTTCTGGAGCAGCATATCTTGGAGTGTATCCTGGAGAACGTGTTGTACTTTTGGGCCTGTAGCTTGCGAGACCAAAATCAATAAGCTTTATATCATGCTTTTGAGGTTCTATGAAAACATTTTGTGGTTTTACGTCACTGTGAATTACACCATAGCAATGAGTGTAATATAGTGCTCCAAGCAGTCTTTCTGTTATCCAGCACGCATCTTCTGGATGCACCGGACCATTTTTCTCTGTGATGTCTTCCAAAGTCTTGCCATCTATGTAACTCATTACAAGAACAGCATTTGTTCTGTCTAGCTGAATAAAATCTTTTATACTTGGTATTGAGTGGTGTTCATCAAGTTTCCAGAGTAGTTTACCTTCGTGCTTTAGTAGTTCAACATCAAGCGAACTACTTATTTTGTTTTGCTTTAAGCATGCTTTTGTTCCAAGTATCAAATGCTCTGCCTGAAATACTCTTCCAAATCCACCTTCCCCTATTTGCTTCAGTACATTATAATTTCCAATTTTCATCTTGTTTCTCCTGCGTAATTTTTTTCTTCAATTGCGTTTTCCTTTAGGTTTATTTTGTTTTGGATTAGGTCTGCTATTGTCTTTAATCCAAATTCTTTGCGAAATCTTTCAATTATTTGGTTTTTTTCTAAGTAGTCAGCAACTTCTTCTGAAACTTGTGTTTTCCAGCTGTCCCCTAAAGCCATTTCAAGCCTTACCTGAGTTGCTTTTAATTTTACATGCTTTCTTTTTGGAATTATTAGTGAAGGATGCAGGATTTTGTAGGAATCTTGCAGTAATTCTGCAACATATGGATTTGCAGTTACAAAATAATCTAAGTTTCCAAATTTTTCTTTTACATATTCCCTCCATTTCCCCCCATCAGCATACTCTGGAATATGCGCAAAATCTGGAATATGGATAACTTTATAGTTCGCGTAATTTTTTAGAGTGAGTTTTATCATTTCTTCTGATTCTTCTGCTGTGAAAGGATTTCTTGAATTGTATTTGTTGCAACTACCTATTCCAATTATTAGCTGTTCTGAATTTTCACAGACTGACTCAAGCATTATTGCAGCTCCCTTATGGAGTGGCTTGAATCTTCCTATTAATCCCACTTTTCCAAATTTCATTTTGATTTTTCAGATTGCCTCCTTTCAAGGTAAAATTTGAGAATTTTTCTGTGATGGGGGAATGCCCAGATGTTTTTTTCAAGAAGATTTTCAAGTTTGCTCTCTTCACAGAGAAAAGCTCTTTTTGCATCTTCATTTGGATTAGGCTTTAGGTTTCCATATCCCTTTGCAGTATAGGTCACACTTGCAATAAACTCTCTTGGATCCTGTTCTAATTCTGAAAGTACGCATAGCGGGAATTCTGGAGCGTCTAATTCAATGGTTAGTCCAGTTTCTTCTTTAGCTTCTTTTAGAGCATTTTCATAAAGGGGAATCCTTTCAGCTATTCCTCCTGGAAGTGCAATTCCAAAAGGGGGATTTTTTCTCTCAATTAAAACAATTCCCTGCTTTTCCCCATTAGTATATCTTATTACTATATCTGTGGCTAAATACGGGCCACGATATTCTCTTCTTAGGTATTCTTTGAATTTTTCATAAGCCATTTTTTTCACCATTATTGTAATTGAGAGTTACTGGTGCAGTTGGAGGATGAATAATTTCTGATTTTGCTTCAGCAACTTCTCTTCTGAACATGATATCTTTCATTATTTCTTGAGCATTCTGAAATTTTTTGTATTTGAATTCAAATTCATATTGATGTATTTGCTTTTCAGCAAGTAGTTTTACTTGAGGGTGGACAGCCAGTTCTAGATGAGAGAAACCTTGTTTTAGCCCTTCACCAACTAGTTCAGTTAAATCATAATCATATCCCAAGTCTTTGAAATCTGTTTGCCCTTGATAAAGTCCTGCTGTTGGCGTTCTATTTGCCAAATCTGGAAATCCCAGATAGCAGGCAAGTTCCCTGACAAGTCTTTTTGGAAGGTTTCCTATAGGACTTAGATGAACTGCCCCATCTCCAAATAAAGTATAATAACCAATTTCAAAATCTTCATCCCTGTTTCCTGTTCCAAGCAAAAGCTTGTTTTCAGTTGCTGCTTTTTGGTGAAGTATTACTGCCCGAATTTCTGACATTAGGTTCCCCTTATGATATTTAGAATTCATAGACAGTGGGTTAGTATTTGCAAATGCCCTTACTACAGGCTCTATATTCACTATCTCATATCTAATTCCGAGCCTTTCTGCAACTTTTACTCCGTCTTCTTTGTCTTTTGGAAAGTTTGCATTTGAAGGAAGTATGTATCCTACTAGCTCTAATTGTTTTTCTTTGCAGCTGTCAAAAGCTTTTTTTGCCAGTGCTGCTGTGGTTGTTGAGTCTACCCCTCCACTTAGCCCTATTATCCCTCCAACCCTGCCAGATTCAATTATATTCTGGATAATAAAATCTCCAATTTCCCTGCATGCAGTTTCTGGATTTATTTTTGCCAGTTTTATTTTTTTCATTTTAACATCCCCACGAGTATATTTTTAGTTTTTACAAAAATAGCTCCAGCTTGTGCCATATCTTCTAGAGATTGATTGGTTGATTCTGGAAATACTCCTTTTATTGCGTCTTCAACTACATAACATTTTATTTTTCTTGCAAGCATTCCTAAAACTGCTGCTTTTACACAATAGTCTGTTGCAACTCCGTAGACTAGTGCTTTTGTTACTTGTTTTTCTTTTAAGAATCTTGCAAATTCTGGATTTGTAAAAATGTCATAGCTTTGTTTTTCAAAGTAGATTCCTTGTTCTGTTCTTGTTTCTGTTATTTTTTCCTGCCCATAAGTTCCAGCCATACAGTGGTCAGGAAATGGGCCTTTCCATCTTGCAAGTTCAAGCTCTTTTTCCTTGTATTCTTCTGTTCCAAAATGCCTATCAACGCTTCCAAGTATAGGAATTTTATTTTTAATTGCATAATCAGTTAGTAGCTTTAGATTTGGCTTTATTAGTTCTGCGTCAGGAACATACAGAGCTCCATCTTTATTCATGAAGTCGTTTTGTGTGTCTACATCATAAAAGATTTTCATTTTTCGCTTTCTCCTTTAAATTTAGCTTCTCTTTCATCTCTCCCTTTTTTTGAGTGAGGAACCCAGATTCTATTTTTCTCGCTAAAGTAGGCTACTATATCTGAAGTTGCCATAATTACTCCAGGAACAAGACTTCCTGTTCCAATTGAGTCAAATAAGTTTATGCCAGAATATTCTTTGTAGATAGCGTCAGCTTTAACAAAATCAGCTGTTTTTTCTGCATTAAATCCTGAGGAAACTGTTAGCTTGACATTTTCATATCCTTCTCTATTGAGAGCTTTTCGCAATGCCCAGACTGGTGCTATTTTTACTCCCTTACCATACACTTTTTTTGTTTCAATGCATTTTGGAACCTCAATTTCAGTATAGCCTTGAGCATAGTTTTCTCCACAAGTGTCAATTCTTACTCCTGCTAGCTTACTTTTCAAAGTTTTAGCTACTGCTATTGAGTCATCTATTTCTCTGTTTAGAGTATCAATAAGAACTATTCTTGGCACTTCTTGTGAAATATACTTGTCAAATGCTTTTGCTGTTTCTACTGTTGGATTATTAGTTTCATATTTTTCTGGAAATTCCTTCATATCAGCTGCAAAACTTAGTATCAGTGCGTGAGGGATTGTTCCTATGCCTTTAGAATTCCAAGCTTTAGCTCCAATGTCGGTTGAACAGCCTGAAAAACCTTCTTCATAACAAATTCTTGCTATTTGCTCGTCTAGTGAAGGATGAAAATGGCGAGCTCCAAAATATAAGAGGGGCTTGTCCTGAGCTGCTTGCACTATAGCTCTTGCATTTTCTCTTACTTGCTCTAGGTTTATTTTTCCAGTAAGACCTGCAGAAATAAGCCCTAGATAGACTGTTTCTAGTTCTACAAGGTCTTGAACTCGGCCTTCTATTTTAATTAAAGGCTCGCCAGATTCATATTCTATACCATCTTTAAGAGAATAAATTTTTACTTTTTCCTGAGCATTTTTTCTAATAAATTCAACTGCTTCACCTAAACCTTTTGTAATTCCTTTTGCTCTTGCAAATATTTGATACCTAACTAAAGGATTTACTCCTTCTTGTTCAAGTATATTTCTACTTCTGAGAAAGTACTTATCAGTATATTCCTCGTGTTTACTTATCCAGGGTTTTTTTGATTCTTGTTTCATTTTATCTTAGTGTGTTTATTACACTTACTATAGTGTATACTTTACACTATATAAAGATTATTGTTCTAGAGAATACATATTGTATAACTTACACTAAGTATTGGTTTTTTCGAGAATAAGCATGAATTTATAGAGACACTAAGGAGTTTTGATTCTGCGCTCTTTTGGCACAAAATTTGTAATTCTGCCCTGAGATAGCTTACCCATACCAAGCAAGTTATCTTTATATTTTAATATGACTTTTCCCTGTTTTTCTGTTTTAAGATAAATATCGCGCCCTCTTAGCCAGTCGTGAGCTTGTTCTTGGTTGAGCTCGATAATGCTCTTAGTTATCTGGTCTTTTAACAGAGAGGTTCCGTCAAAACTTAGCCTTAAGCCGTCATTTTCGCGTTTGAATAGATAGATTCCGAGAATTTCAATGTTTATTGAAGCTCCAAGCTTTAGAATTTCCTCTTTACTTAAAGAGCCTGAATATGCCCTTACTTTTTCTTTGCCTGTTTTTATTAGCAGATAAGGCAGGCTAGTTATTCCGAAATTTTCACTAAGCTCTGCTAGGATTTCATCTTTTTCAACGCGCTTGATAAATTCAATATTCATATGCCTGACAACCTACGGTTTTGTCGGAAATCTTTGGATTTTCGAGCACTCTCAGAAATGTTTTCATTTCTGAAGTCTTGGCTAACTTTCCCTTGAGATAGATTTAAGGTTTTTTCGTAAGCTATGACTTCTGCTAGATTTACATCTTCATTTTTAAGCTCAGGAAATAATTCATAGCTGACTTCTTTGAGCTGTTTGTATCCATTTTTCTTGTAGAAATTGTTTGCAGGACCCATCATTGTTTTATGGGTTGTTAGTGAGATTTTTCTGATTCCTTGATTTTTTGCAGAATTTTCAAGTTGGTCGTATAATTTTTGAGCGATTCCTTTTTTTCTGTATTCTTTGTCTACATACATTCGTTTTAATCTTCCAATATTATTTCCCTGATTTTTCATAGCAATTGTCCCTATTATTTTACCATTATCTTCTGCAATATAGAAAGCTGAATATTCTTCAAAATTTTCCCATTCTTTTATAAATGTTTTTTCAAAAAATTCAGTAAGAACTTCCTTAATTATTAATTTTACTTGCTCTTTATCTGTTGGCTGGTATTTTCTGATTATCATTTTATTTGCACATTTTTAAGAAATTTTTTAGGATTATTAATCCGTCTGGATTAGAAACTTCTGGATGTGATTGAAATCCATAAATTGGTCTTTTTTTATGTTTCATTATTTCAATTTTACAAGTTTTTGAGTGAGCGAGGGGTTTGAATTCTTTTGGAAGCCTACTTATACAATTGACATGTTTTTCTTTTAAGAAAATTTCTTTTTTTAAACCTTTGAATAAAGGATCTTTTTTATCTAAAAATATTTTTTCTATTTTGTCTTGCTTTTCCTTTAGTTTTTTTATTGCTCCTCCATAAACTACTCCTATTAACTCGTGTCCCATACAGAATCCTATTATAGGTACATTTAGATTTATTAGAGGTATATAATCATTTATTAGACTTTGATAATAAAGGCCTATATTTCCTCCAGAGAGAATAACTCCCTTTATATTTTTTACTTTGTGTAAGTCAGTTCTATCTTTATGCCCTATTATTTTATATTTTACTTTCCACTTCTTAAATGTTTTTTCAAATTCTTTTATAAATTTGCTTTGATTGTTTATTATAAGTATCATTTTAAAGACACCTCTGCTTTTCTCATCTTAGCAAGGAAAAATCCTTCTGTATCATTATCCTGGGGATAAATTCTTGCACAGTTTTTTAATTCCGGCGAGTAGCTTGAACCTTCCCATTTTACTATTCCTGGCCTTGATTTAATTGGAAGATTTAGCTTTTCAACTTTTAAGTTAAAATTTTTTACAAGAAAATTTACAACTTCTTCATTTTCTTCTGGAGCATGAGTGCAAGTGCTATAAACTAGAGTTCCTTGGTCTTTTAATAGGGGAACAGCAAAAGAGGCAATTCTTTTCTGGTTTCTTGAGAGTTTTGAAATCATTTTTATATTCCACATAATAAATGTTTTAGGAGAACTTCTAATAGTCCCTTCTCCTGAACAGGCTAGGTCAAGAAGAATCTTGTCAAATTTTACCCCGAGCTTGGCTAGTTTTTGGCATAGCTGAATAGCATCATGCCTTGTTACTATTACATTAGTGCAGCTGCATCTTTCAAGATTTGAAGCGAGAATCTTGATTCTGTTCATTTGTTTGTCATTAGCAAGGATTGTTCCTGAATTTTCCATTAAAGCTGACATTTGCGTAGTCTTGGAACCAGGAGCTGCAGTCAGGTCTAGTATTAGCTCGTTTGGTTTTGGATTCAAGGCAAGAGGAGGCATCATGCTTGAGATATCCTGGACATAGAAGTATCCTAGGAGGTGTTCTTCTGCTTTTCCAAGCTCTCCTGGGAGAAGGTCAGAGGTAATTCTCATTATTTCTTTGTTATTATAGGGCTGAGAGAGTTTCCAGCCGCGAGCTTCTAGCTTGGATTTTAGTTTTTCAGGCGAGATTTTAAGAGTATTGCATCTAATTGTACTTGGAGAAGATTTTTTACTAGTGGCTATCCAAGAGTCATAATCTGTGATAAGTTTTCTCATTCTTCGCTCGAGCAATTCTTTTGGTTGAAGGTCCATATGACGTCAAGGAAATTATGGGTTTTAAGGTTTTGCTTTACATAGCTTTAAATACGGCGAAATTTTTTTTGTTTAATGAGAATTAAGTATATAGATGGGTTTGAAATAAAATGGATGAAATAAATTTAATGAGGGAGCAGGAAAGACTAAGCTTATTTAAATTACATGACTTTAAAAAATGGAAGAAATTAAAGGAGGATTATAAACTTCCTGTTAAGGTTAAATTAAGGAGAGCTGGGAAAAGAAATGGATTTAAAATATATTTTGTTAATGGCTATAAGATAAGACAATTCATTGATTTTGACTTTACTCAAGGAGGTCATGGTTTAAGATACCTTTATATTCCTTTAGATGAAATATGGATTGACAATTCTAACAAACTTGAAAAAAATGAAATAATTAAACATGAAATTGTTGAGTTTAAACTAATGAGAAAAGAAATGGATTATAATAGGGCTCATGTCAAGGCAAGTTTAGCAGAACTTCATTTAAGAAACGAGAGGGTAATTCTGCCTGTTAAACACCACAAGCAAATAAATAACTGGAGCTGCGGGCCCTCTTCACTCAAGATAGTATTGGATTATTATGATGATAAAAGGTATGTAAGATCTTTAATCAAGAAAACTGGATGTAATCTAAGTGGCACATATCACAAAGGATTCAGGAAAGCTCTAAAGAGGATGGGATATGATTTCTATGAAAAAGAAAATGCTAAAATTACAGACATTGAGGAGTTTATTCAGAAAGGGATTCCCATAATTGTTGATTATCAAGCATATCATGGGGGGCATTTTTCAGTTGTAATTGGGTATGATAAAAATAGATTTTTGTTATCTGATCCTGCTTATGATAAAAAATACAAATGGGTAAAGAAATCTGACTTTTTAAAAAGATGGTGGGAAGAGGATGAACCAAGAAAGATAATCAAGAGATGGATGCTTGCTATTTACAGATAAATTAATGAAACTTTTAAATATACTAATTTTGATGTTTATTCATGATAAGTTATTATAAAAAGGTGAATGGCGAAAAAATTCCCAGTAAGATTAAAGATTATAATAAAAGATGCTGGGTTCATGCGGTTGAACCTGATGAAAATGAGATAAATATACTTGTTGATAAATTTAATCTTGAAAAAGAAAATATTATTGACGGGCTAGATATTTTTGAAAATCCAAGGTTTGAAGATGAGGGTGGAAATATTTATCTGTATTTAAGTGTTCCAACAACACAGGTTCCAGATGAGGCCACTTCTTCTTTTTTAATTGTTATTACTAAATTTGATGTGGTTACTATAAGTAAATATCATCTTGAAATTTTTGAGAATATTCAAAAAGGAAAAGTCCATTTTCTTACAAGCAATAGGTCAAGCTTAGTTTTAAGGCTGCTTTCTCTAGTAGCTAAGAATTATGATATTAATACAAGAAAGATTCTAAGAGAAGTTAGAAAAGATAGGAATTATATTTCAAATCTTAAAAACAAAGATATTCTTGACTTGGTTTTGCAGGAAGATATACTTAATGATTATCTTTCTAGCTTTGCTCCTTTAATAGATATTTACAATAAACTACTTAAAAATAAGAGTTTGAGATTTCCTAAAGATGACCAAGAGTTTATTGAGGATTTGATTAATGATTTAAAGCAGACCTTTTATAGTTGCAGGGCTGCTTTAAAGTCAATATCCAATATGAGAGATTATTATTCTACTACTCTTTCAATAAATCTTAATAGGGTAATTAGGATTCTTACAATATTCACCATATTTTTAACTATTCCTACAATAATTTCAAGTATTTATGGTATGAATATTCTTCTTCCTGCACAAAATAATTCTAATATTTTCGCATTTTTAATAATACTTATTATTTCAATATGGGTTTTATTGTTTTTTATTTTTAAGAAAATCAAGATAATATAGGAAACTTTCTTTATCCTTTTATTCCAGAATCCTTAACTCTTTTGCTGTGATTATCCAGGCGACCTTCATTAAGGCATTTCCAGCATGTATGTATTGTTCCATCTGGTTCTTTTACCTGGCCTGTTCCCTTGCATTTTTCGCATATATTCATTAGTTTGCTTGCATTCTCGATTATTTAAAATTTGCGCTTGTATTTTGCAGTATAATCAGCAGAATATAAGTTTTTATAAACGCCTAATCAGTTTAATTATTGAAAAGAGCATGAAGATCCAGCACTTAGTTTATACAGGGTTTTTAGCATTTGCATCTATTTTTAATCCTATAAACTCTTTTGCTGATAATATTTCTTCAAACTTATGTGTAAGAATTAATATCCCTTCTTATGAATTAGCAGTTTATAATGGTGAGGAGGAAGTTAAAAAATTTGAAGTAAGAGTTGGGAAGTCTGACTCGCCTACTCCTTTAGGGGAGGGAATTATTGGTGAAAAAAGAGAGAGGATTTTTTTTAGATATCTTGAAGGTGAAAGGAAAGGAAAGGTTATTAGGTACTCTTATCTTGAGCCTGAAAAAAGAAGCATCAGGATGCCTTATGAGAAGATGAGGGCACTTCAGATGCTTATGAAAAGGGGAAATAAATTTATAGATGAAGGGAAGGTTATACATTCCACAACTGACTACTGGACTGTTGGATTTCCTGTTTCTCATGGGTGTATAGGCTTGAGAATAGAAGATATGCAGGAATTATTTGACACTTTAAAAAATGAAGATGAGATTGAACTTAATTTAAGTTATGAAACTATTTTTGTTAGGGATGGAAAAGTTTTCTTTTATCCTGATATTTATAATAGGGGCACTAATTCTTTGGAGAGAGTTATTGAAAAAGGAGTTGCTGTGGGCAATAAGGGCAGAGCCAGAGACAAGATTAATATGATTAATATAGAGCTTGATGACAGAGTTAGTCAAGCGAGAAGAGAGATTCAGAAAGGGAAAAATCCATTAAATTATAAATATAATTTAGTTTACTGCGTTTCAGCTTCTGAGTTCTGAAGCTTTAAAGCCGTCTAGTTTAGTCTGCTTTCTGCCGTCAATTATTTCTTTTATGTTTATATTAAATACATCCAAAATATTTTCAACTGCAGGCAGAATCTGGTTTTCCAGGTAGTACTGAATATTATACTCTCCTTTTTCATCTGGAAGCTTGACTTTATCACGGACCAGCTTTTTCTTTTCACGTGTTTCAGCTATAAAGTATTCTATTAAGCTACCTGGTGAAATTGGCAAGTTTCTAGCATGCATTTTCCTTGCAGCAATTACATGAGGTGAAATAGATTTGTATTCTGAAATGGGCTTTCTTAGCTGAGTTCTTATTAGAATTTTTTTCCTGTCAATTTCACGAGACTTGACTTTGGCAATTATTTCCTTTACGTATTCAAGAGAGGATATTTCATTTCCTTCTTTGAGAATTTTTTCTAATACTGTATTTTGCATTTCCCGAGCTAGCATGCACCAGTCTCTTCTCACTGTTTCAAATCCGCGGACTTTTAACTTGTTTTGAGAGTCAATTAGGGCGTATTTTTTCTTTGCTCCAAAATCGCCAGTTCGTTTGGTTACCCATATTCCTCTTTTGAAAAAGCCTTCAAGCTCAAGTTCCATTACTCCAGGAAGTTCTGAATTAAGTTTTTTTAAAAACTCCAGAGTTTCCTTTTCAGTTTTTTCATTAAGAGAAAAGGCAATACTGTCTGTGTCTCCGTAGATAACTTGATAGCCCGCGTTTTTTGTTTTTTCTATGATTTCCTTGTTAAATTTTCTTACAAAAGCAAGTATTGAAGCTGAAGATTCTAGTGAGTAGTAGCGAGCCCCAAAAAATCCAATATATCCGTGGGCTGATGCTGATAATAGTTTAAAGGCATTGCTTCTTGCCTTGGTAATTGGGTCTGGATTGGCTTTGTATTCTTGCTTGTATTTTTTTCTTTTTTCAAGTATTTCGTTGAAAAGTGAAGGCAAAAATCCTTGCTTTTTTGAAAAGTAGAATTTTGTTTTTTTCTTGTTAAATTCAACTTCAGGAGATTCATAGCAATCTTTTTCTTTTTTTCCAAGCAAGGTTGATTTGGAAATATTCATTGAGATAATTATTGAGGTGTGCATTGAGGTAAAGTCAAATACAGCTAAATTTTCATATAGTCCTGGAGTTGGCTGCATGACAAAGGCTCCTTCAACTGGCTTTCTTGCACGTCTTTCTTCAATTTCCTCGTGAATAGGAGAGCGCTCTATAATTTCATTGTATTTTTCTGTATTGTGAATTATAAAATCCTCTAAGTGCTGAGGGAGGGTGTTTCTTGAAACTTTATGCAGTGGTTCCTGCACTAGTTTTGTAAATTCCTGCATGTCAGGCCAGAGTTTTCTAGTAAGTTTGTAAGCTAGAATAGAATCTTGCAGGTTGTATTCAAAAAATTCGTTCCAGTCCTTATCTTTCATTTTTTTATTTAGGTCGAGATGGCTTATATCAATTTTTTTCTCTCCAAGCAACTCGGAAGATACTTCATTCAGGGAGAGAGTTTCTGATTTTAGGTATTGAGCGTAAACTGGCTGGATAAACCTGAGCAAGTCAATATGGACTATTCCTTTTGTTTTTGCTGTTCTTAGTCTGCCTCCTGAAAAGCGTGGCTGGGAATTATCTAGATTTAGAGGAAGACTTAGCTTATAGTGTGAAGCTCGCCCTTTTATGTAAGGCATATCAAATCCGTCTGAATAGTAGCCTACAATTATGTCTGGCTCTTGTTTTTTTATGATTTCAACAAATTTTTTAAGCATTTCACGCTCATCTTTACAATATTCAACATAGGAAGGCATTGAGGTGGTTTTTTTCCAGGTAATTACTTTCTTGAAGCTTTCTGATACTAGGGAAATCATTAGGATTTCGCCTTTGCCTGTTTCAAATTCTGCAGCTTCAATGTCAAAAGCCAGAATCTTGGGCAAGAACTCTAGGTCAGGAATTTTTTCGCATTTTTCAAGTTCAATACAGAAATCAACTTGCAGGTTTGAGTCAATTCCCTGGAATTTTTCATCATTATTCATTAGTCTTCCTGATATTTTATACCATTTTAGTGGAAGAATTTTTGACTCAATAATATAGCGTGTTATTATGCTTATGTCAATTTCTTTTCTATTTGAACTTGGGTCTGCAATTTTTGTGAATTCTGAAATTTCTTTTATATGTTTGTAGGATTTTACTATGATTTTAAGTGCTTTTACTGGAGAGTCAAGGTAGTTTTTATTTAGTATCTCGAGTTTCTTGATATAAGAAGAGATTTCTTTATTTGATTCCAGTTTCTTGCGAAGCTTTTCTAGATTAGGGGAAAGAACATAAAAGTAGTTATCACAGTTGTCTATTATGCATACTCTCTTACCAGAGCTTGAACGTCCATAAATTTTAACATAGTTTTTATCTTCAAGCTCGAAGTAATCGTAATCTAGAGGAATGAAGCTGATTTCCATTAATGAGTAAATTGAGTTTAACTATATAAAATTATACTATATATTTATCCCTAATACTGGGATGAGCTCTCCTATATGCTATTATAATTTTAGCTTTATCAAGTCTTGGAATCTGATCGTCAATTGGAGAGTCCATTATACAGCTAGTAAAGAACCACATTTGCTCACTATTTACACCTTGTTTTTCAAGCATACTCATAGCAGCTTCTAAAGTTTTTCCTGTTTCCATAGTGTCATCTATGATTAAATGAGGTTTATCAGGAGCGGTTACTTTTGGAATTTTTTCTTGCCTTGGTTTTTTTGCATTTCCAATGTTTCCTGGAGGAATATAGTAAAGTGTCCTTTCTTCAGGCAATTTTAAGCTGCAGACTCCTTTTATATATCTCATTACTGGTGGAAGTTTACCTCTTGTAGGAGATTCAATAATTACTTGATAAATATTTTCTATAGGGTGCAAATTAAGAAGTTCTTGCAGTCCTTCTAATGCTTTTTTTGGTTCCATATTATTCTGTTATCTACAGGATTTATAAATATTTCTATTTAATGTTACTTAGTAGTAGTTACAAATAGAAAGGTTTTTAAACTAGAAATGTGTGTATTTTTTAGCAGTTTAGAGGTTAAAATGGAAGAGAAAAAGTTTAAGATTAGACCTGAAGATAAGAATACTTATAAGTCTCACCTTAGATCAGGAGAATATACAAAAGAAGAGCTTGAAGTATCTGCAAAGTTTTATTCATTTATAGAAGAAACTTTTCCTGAAGAGGACTGTTATGAAAAAAATGCCAAAGAATTTTTATTAAACGGCATTGCGAATATGGTTATTTTTGATGAAGATGGATTAGTTGAAAAAATAAAAGAACATAAAGAGAGAATTCCAGATTATGATGATTTTATTTTTTATGTTTATGAATCACTCAACAGGCTGACTCCTGAAGAGGTTGAAGAGGTAAGGGCTAGTGAACCTCTTCCTGAAAATCTTCCTGAATATGGAATTAGCGGGAGGGAGTATAATGAGTTTAGAAGAATTTGCAGTCTGCCAAATGCAGGAGCTGTTCTTGCTTATAAGTTTTTTGAGAATTGCAGAGAAAAAACTGAAAAAGAATTTGGAGAGGTTGTGAAAGCTTATCAAGATAAAACTATGGGAAATGCTGAGAGAAGATAAAATGGATTTAAGAAATGATTATGATGAGACTGCAGAATTAAGAAAAGAGGCTTTATTTAGCGGAGACTCTTTAAGATATTATATTTTATGCACTCAGGGAGGTGTTCAGCCTGAGGATCCTACTTTATTTGGAATTGGCCAGAGAGAGTTTAGTGAGCAGGGATGCTCTGAGCTTGAATTAATGAGTGACAAAGATATAAATTTACTAAGAGATTATTGGAGCAAGATTTCTGAAGTAGCTCTTCCAAGGTTTCCTGAAACCCAGAGAGGAGAGAGAGTAGGAGTTAGTGAGATAAAACAAAGGCTTGGAGCTATTGAAAAAGCAGGACTTAATGTTAAACCATATAAGGATATGAACAGAGCTCAGCTTTGGGATTATTATACCAGCTTGAGAAGAGAAATTGCTCAAACTGCAAGTGTTTACTGCCCTAAAAAGGTAAGGGAAATTAATTCAAGAAACTTGAGACAAAAAAGAGAAACTGAGAGATGCAGATAATTTTTTATATTCGTGAATTCTAGTATTTTAAGGGTTTGAATACAATGAAAATTAAAATTTTCAAGCATTTAAACCCACAGAGTGGAGGAGTTTTAAAATGGGTTTAAATATTGCAGAGATAGTTCCGAGAAAGGCAATTCAGCTTTCTGACTTAAAAGGCAAGCTGATAGCTGTAGATGCAAGCAATATTATTTATCAGTTCTTGAGTACAATAAGACAGCCAGATGGGACTCCGCTGCAAGATTCTAAAGGAAATATAACCAGCCATTTATCTGGATTATTTTACAGGAATGTTTCTTTATTGCTAGAGGGAATGAGACTTGTTTATGTATTTGACGGAAAGATGCCTGATTTGAAATACGGCACTAATAAAAAAAGGCAGGATATTAAGGACAAGGCTGAAGTAAAATACAGGGAGGCTAGGGAGAAGGGGGAGTTTGAAACTGCCTGGAAGTATGCAAGGCAGACAGTAAGGCTAACTTCTGAAATTGCTGAAGAAAGCAAGCAGTTGCTAAAGGCAATGGGAATTGCAGTTATCCAGGCACCTAGTGAAGCTGAGGCACAGGCAGCTGAAGTTTCTAGAAATAGTGCTTATGCAGTTGGCTCGCAGGATTATGATTCGCTATTATTTGGAGCTCCGAGATTATTGCAGAATTTAACTCTTGCTAAGAAAAGAAAGACAGCGAGCGGATTTGTTTATATTAGCCCTGAAATTATTGAGCTTGAGAAGGTATTAAATTCGCTTGAGATTAATTTAGACCAGCTAATCTGCCTTGGAATACTAGTTGGAACTGATTATAATCCTTCAGGAGTCAAGGGAATAGGGCCTAAGAAGGCTTTAGCTCTTGTAAGAAGCAAGAAGCAACCCGTTTTAATTTTTGATGAAGTTGCAGAGCAGATTAGAGCCCAGGATGAAGAGGGATATGGATTTGACTGGCAGGAAATTTTCGGGATGTTTCATCAGCCAGAAGTTGTGAAAAATCCTGAAGTTGATTTTCCTAAAATCAACAAAGACAAGATAAAGAAAATTTTAATGGATAGGGACTTTTCAGAAGAAAGAATCAATAACCAGCTTCTCAAATTAGATGAGGCTAAGGAGAGAGCTAAGCAGAGGACGCTGTTTTAGCTATTTAATAGGCATAAATTTTTCTCAAGATTTTCTACACCAAATTCTCCGTTATAGACCAGCTCACCAAACCTATGCATTCCGTTGAGAAGTGAAAATGCATGAACAGTATGAATTAAATTTATTTTCTGATTTTCTGCCAAAGATTTTGAAAAATAAGGCAGAAAGTATAGCATTACTATTAGTTTTGAAGGATAGTTTGAGAAAATCTGATTTTTTTCAACAGATGCTTTTAGATATTGAATGAACTGCTTTTTTGTTTTTTGAGGAATCTCTATATTTTCAAACTTAAATTTAAAATCTTGAGTTGGCAGTTTTAGTTTTATACTTTTATTTAGGAACTTGTTTAAATAAGGAAAGAGACTTTTTGACCTGAAAACCAGGATTGGGTCTTCTATTTTTCTTTTAAGTTTTTTTGGTAAATTAATATTATAATTTTTTATTTTGATCTTATCTAAGATTATATCTTGTTCTTGATTAAGAATATTCAGAAGCAAATTGCAGTAAGATTCGAGCAAGGTTTTTCTTGAATCTATTTTGCCTATTAAATCAATAAAAATAGGAGTTGAGATTGATTTTTTATCTATCTGAAAAAATATATCAATTTTTTTTGGTTTTGGATTAGCTAGTTTTTTGCTTGAAATCTGGGGGATGCCACAGACTAGTTCATTGTGGGGAAAACTCTGACAAACTTGTGGCTTGGATTTATATCCATGAGTATTGTGGATTGTGCAGGAGTTATCTGGCTCTAGAAATACACATCTTCCTTTTTTCTGCTTTAATCTAGCTACACTATTTTTAACTTCTACAAAATCATTTAAGCTATATCCTAGATTATTTACTTTTTTTATATCTTTAATATTTAGGGATATTCCCCATTTTTGACAGCATCTGCCGCATAAATTGCATTTTGAAATTATTTTCATATTATTCTCTAGGATTTTGATATAGCTTTAGTCAGCGCTTTTCCAGACTTGGCTCCCAGCTCTATGTCTGCTTTGTGCATAGCTTCTTTCATTTTTTCCCGGTTTTCTTTTATCTGGTCGCCAAATACTTTCATAAATTGGTATAAGAAAATAAAAGCAGCAGCTATTATAATGAACGAAATTAGACTATACCACCAAGGCTTGTCTCCTAGGGCTATCCATATTAGAAATTTAGCAAATGTTTCAATTATTTTAAGTTGAGAGGCTATAATTAGCATTAAAGCTGTTATCCCATATGAAATTGCTGAAGAAAAACTTGAGTAATTTTTGAATATTCCTCCAAGCATAAAGAAAAAGTAAAGCCATATTATTATAATTAGTAGCAAGGTAAATGACAGTGAATATTCTTGCCCAAATGGAATCTTGAAGAAAATAAAACTAACTGCTTTTTGAGAAAAAAAACTGTTTATCCCAGCAATATACTTATTTTCTAACATTGCTTTCTGTAATTCCTGCCCCAGATAGTCTAGGCTTACTTTACCTTCATATTTTACTGTTCCGAGGACATTGCCAGGGTCCTGATTTAGGACTGGGGGCAGGCCTGGAGGGGAGTCTTGAGCCAGGACTAGAGGAAGCAACAATAAAATCAAAATTAAAATAATATTATTTTTTAGCATTTTCAACCAGCTTTTTAAGTTTAGGAAGCAAAGAAACCATAAAATGCAAGGTTTTTTTCGCGTCTTCTATGCTGACTTCTTTTCCATAGTATTTAATTCCATTTCTTATTTTTCTTAGATTGTCCAGAAAGATAATCTCTCCTTCACTAAATTCTTTGAATTTCCTAAGAAATAATATATTAGCTTCGTGTGAGTATGATTTGTATCCAGAAAGTGAGAGCTTAGCTTCAATTAGCTCTCTAATAATATCATAAATATCTGCTGTTATATGCTCTGCAGATTCTTCATTTATTTGTTGTTTTTTAATATAACCTTCACTTTTTTTACTTGATTTTATTAGGGCTTTTGCTAGAATTTCATTTTTTTCCTGCTTTCTTACATCACCAGTTTTTATAAAATCTTCAAACTCCTTCATTTTATACTAATATATCCTGATAAGATTATACCATTTATAATGCTTTCTTTTAGTTCTTTAGTAAGCTTATCAAAACTAATAAATTCTATATTTACTCTTCTATTTAGTTTTTTTTCATAATTTTCTAAGTCTAATTTTTTTTCTTTCGACTCTATTGCTATGTCAATGTCTGATTTTTCTATGTCTTCTCCCCGAGAATAAGAGCCAAATAAAGTAATATTACTTAGTGGGAAATTATCATGGAGATAATTAAATAATCCAGAGGTGTGTATTGCTCCTAAGTTAGCTATTCTTTTAATATTCTTGAATGCTTGATTAGATAGGTTTGCTTGAACTGTGTGAATAAACTTTTTTTCTACAGTGACAAGATTTTCATTTTCCAAATGTTTTAGTGCTTTTGATACTGCTGGCGGAGAGATTTTTAAAATTCTAGAAATTTCCCTAATATGGAAATTTCTGGTTGGAAAACTAAAAAACAATTCAAGAATTTTATCTTTCGTATCTGTATTTTTCATTTAACTAGTTTGTTGTTAATATAAAATTACAATTGTAATTTTAAATTTATATTTGTTAATTTAAGTAAACAATAGTTTTTAAACCTTTTGCTTGCTACTAAATAAAAAAAGAACTAAATTAAAAAAATAAAAAATTAAATTTTCTCTAAAGCTTTTCCTGCTGCACCTAGACCTTTTATTGTTCCTGCTAGCTTTGTTCCTCCAGCATCTGCTTTAGATGCATGTTCCATAGCTCTTCTTCTCATTAGCCATGGCCCCAAACGAGTTATCCCAAGATTAACTGCAACGAAAGCAACTAGTGCTGCTCCAAGTGCAAGCCAGACTGCGAACGCTCCTGCAAAAGCCATTACTCCAGTTACCCAAGCTATCATTACTACTGAAAACCCTACATTAGCAGCGATTATTCCGACTAATACTGCAACTACCCAGGATACCCATTTTGAAAAAGTAGTGAATGTTGCAAAGATATCCCCGAATGTCAACACTATCATTCCCCATACAGCAACTGTAACTATTGCTGCGCTAATGGCATTATCAGATATGTCTGCTGGTATTTTACCGAAAATATATTTCAGAGCATTGAGCCAAGAACCTGCTCCAAGTGAGCTCCATTCAACAGTTGACCCAATTGCCATAACTGCTACAGGCATTACTAGTAAAGCTAAAATACTGAACACATAAACTTTTTTCCAGCTCATATTTTGAACCTCCTTTTAATATTAATTAGTTATCGATAGAGTTATTTATAAATGTTTTTGTTTTTTATTCATCAATTTTAGGTGATGAAGATTGCGAGTTAGAAATATTTATAAAGGTTCCTTCTTTTAATAAAGAAGCAAAACACGATTAAAATAAAATGAATAAAAAGAGGCTTGCAGTATTCGCATTATTTTTAGTTAGCTTAATTTTAGTTGCAAGTTTTGTTCTTGCTGCTCCATCTAGTGTAAATACCAATGCTATTCCTGAAAAAATTGGAAAGGTAATTACTGATGTAGTTGCAGGAGCCAATCCTATTCTCACTCCATTATTGGGAGAGTCTCCTGGGGGAGAGCATTTATTTGGGAAGCTTTTGCTTGGATTAATTTTATTTTCTATAATCTGGATTGTGCTGTCTCAGGTTGATTTTTTCCAAGGAACTACCTGGGCGATTGTTATTGTAAGTGTTGCTGTTACAATTTTAGGTGTAAGATGGTTAACTACTCCTGCTTTAATTGACACCATTATTCTTCCGTATTCAGCTTTGGCAATTGCAGTTACAGCTGGACTGCCTTTTGTAATATTTTTCTTGCTGGTTAATGTTGGGTTTAAGGACCCTAGTGGAAGTTCTTACAAGACATTTAGAAGAATAGCTTGGATATTTTTTGCTGTAATTTTTGTTGGATTATGGTTTACTAGATATGATGACCTAACTGCACAGGGTTCGCTTGCTGGATGGATTTATCCAATTACTGTGTTGGCTGCAGTAGCTATGGCTGTTATTGATGGAACTATTCAGAGGTTTTTTAAGAAATTACATCTTGAAAAATTTGAAGCTGCTACTGAACAAGAGCTCAGGGATAAAATACTAAGAAAAATTACTGAAGCTAATGATGATTATAGTTCTCATATTATCTCTATTGAAGAAAGAAACAGGAGAATTAATAAGCTTACAAGAGAGCTTGCTAAGATAGGCAGATAAATAACTCAAAATATTTATAAACTTCTTATTTCTAATAAACTTATGAAAAGAGGGTTAATTGCAGGAGTATTTTTTATAGTTTTATTAGCTAGTCTGGTTTCTGCCCAGCTTGGAATTAATTTAGCTGAAGGTTCTGCAAATTTTGCAAAAATTTTGCAAGATGCTTTTGGACCTGCTTTATCTATATTATTTGGAAGCGGAGAGTATATTTTCGAGAGATTTTTGCTTTTTTTAATTGTACTGGCTGTTGTATTTGTAGTGCTTGATAAGGTTCCCGCATTTCAGGAAAGAATGGGAGTTATATGGATAATTGCCTTTGCAGTAGCTATTCTTTCCACTAGATTTTTATCCAGTGTGCAGACTCTTTACGGAATAATTCTGCCTTATGGGGTTTTGGGGGTGGCTTTAACTTCACTTTTGCCAATGTTGATATTTTTCTACTTTGTTGAAAGTTTTACAAGCCCGACTGTCAGAAAGCTTGCATGGGTGCTTTTTGCAGTTGTATTTTTTGGATTGTGGATAGAGTTTTATCCTAAGCTTGGAAATATAGTCTGGATATATTTTGCTACCGGCATTCTAGCCTTGATATTATTTTTAGCTGATGGAACTGTCAGGAGAGCTTTGAGAAATCAGGAAATGGCTCAACTAGGAGATTGGAAGAGGATTGATTATGAGAGAAAAATAAGAAAAGATATGGATGAGTTAAATGATGACCTTATTAAAGGGAGAATAACTAAAGGAGATTATTATTCCATAAAGAGAAGACTAAAATCCAGATTGAAATCATTAAGAAAACTTTGATTATTTAGCTTTTTCCCGCCTATAACCTATAATCTTATTTTTGTGATAAATTGGAACTTCGTTTTGCTTGTGCCTTGCTTTTCCAGAGAAACCCTGAGATGCAAAAACTGCTCCAAGAATTATTAAAATCAAGCCCACTATCATTGTATAAGCTGGAGGAAGATTTTTCAGAACAGGAATATTAGATGATGTAAATCCTAGGATTAGTATTACTACTCCTACTGCCGCAATAATATAATAGAGCAACTTATTCATTTTCTACCTCTTTGATGATTATATTAGTTTCCTATTATTTATAAATGTTTTTAAATGGCTTTAACTTTTAGATAAAATGAGTTATGATACAATAGGAAAAATAGCTATTTTGAAGTTAGAAGGCACTTTATCTCAAAGAAAAAAACTAGCTAGTGGAATACTAAAAGAGAGAAAAAATATTAAGACAGTAGTTGAAAAGAGCGAGAAAGTTCAAGGAAGATTAAGAGTTCCAAAATTTAGGCATCTGGCAGGGGATAAAACTTTAGAGACTATACATATTGAATCTGGCTGCAGGTTTAAGCTGAATATAGGGAGCTGTTATTTTTCTCCGAGATTAAGCTTTCAGAGACTGGAGATAGCTAAGCAATGCAAAAAATCAGATAAGGTTCTAGTGTTATTTGCAGGAGTGGCTCCTTATTCAATTATTATAGCTAAGAAAGCTGGTTCGAGAGTGACAAGTGTAGAGCTAGGAAGAGAGTGCAGTAAATATGCAAGAGAAAATGTAAGGCTGAATAAATTGAGCAATGTTGAAGTTATCCAGAAGGATGTTAAGAAATTAAAGCTAAGCGAGAAATTTGACAGGATAGTAATGCCAAGACCTCAGCTAAAAGAATCTTTCTTGCGATATATCTGGCCTATGACTAAGAAAGGAACTTTAGTTTATTTTTACGATTTTTCTAAGCAAGACAAGCTTGGAAAATTGCTTGAGAGAATTTATAAAGAAAGCACTCACTCTAGGATAAAAATAAAAATATTAAAAATAAAGAAAGCTAGTGAGATTGCACCTTACAAGTATATGTACAGGGTTGAGTTTAGAGTTTTGTAGGGCTTAAATAAATCCACCATTTTTCTAAGTCAACTTTTACCCCTAAATCTACTTCATCTTCTGATATTTTTAGTGTGGCCATAATACCTAGTTGATGCTTGTCACTCATCCTAAATCTTCTTACTCCTATATCTCTTACATATTCTATAAATTCCTTCATCAACTGCTCTGCATGTTTATTACCTCTTTTTTCTTCTATAATATTAAATGAGAAAACATGCCCATCAGTGCCTTCTTTGTTTTTATATTCCTGAAATGCTATGTCCCCCATAATCTCACCATCTGAATAAAATAAAACTGAGTCATAGCCATTTTTCAAGAAAGCTTCTAAATTTTGACTTTCACTTTTCTCAAGCTCTTATCTTAAACTTAAGGTTTTTCTTCCAAATTCAGACTTAGGATTTGCGTTCAGAATCTGTTTAATTATGTACTCTCTTAATAAATTATCAATTCCATATAACCCATCGCCGAAAAATAGAGCAGATTGAATTTCCATTAAGCTATTAAAAAGGCCTCTTTTAAAAAGATTACTGTTAATGATGTCAACCAAAATAGTTATAAATCATGATTAATTTAGTGAGTGAGATGATAAGCAAAAAAGTAATGAAAATGGACGTAAGCGGAGTGAGGAGAATGTTTGAGCTAGCTTCCAAGCTGAAAAATCCTATTGATTTGACCATAGGCCTGCCTGATTTTGATGTGCCTAGTGAGGTTAAGGAAGAGGCAATTAAAGCGATAAGGGAAGGCAAGAATAGGTATACAAAAACTGCTGGAATTGACGAGCTAAAAGAAAAAATAATCAAGAAATATGAAAAAGAAAAAATTGACGTAAAAAATGAGCAGATTATAATTACTTCTGCTGGTTCAGGAGCTTTATCAATAATTCTAACAACAATCATTGAGAAGGATGATGAGGTTTTAATTTTTGATCCGTATTTTGTTTCTTATAAACAGCTAGTAATTCAAAATGAGGGAAAGCCTGTTTTTGTTAATTGCAATGAGGATTTTTCTCCGGACCTTGAAGATTTAGAGAAAAAAATAACTCCTAAGACAAAGGCAATTATAATTAATTCCCCGAATAATCCAACTGGCAAGGTATATTCTGAAAATGAAATGAGAAAAATTGCCCAGATTGCTGACAAAAATAAGTTATTAGTCATTTCAGATGAGGTTTATGATGAATTTTGCTATGATTTTCCGTATTTTAGGATAAGCAAGATATACAAAAATACAGCAACTATAAATGCTTTTTCAAAGTCTCATGCAATGACTGGCTGGCGAGTTGGATATCTAATAGCTAGGAAAGATATTGTAGAGCAGGCAATAAAAGTCCAGCAATATAATTTTGTATGCGCGCCTACACCATTTCAGCATGCAGCACTAAAAGCCATGGATATTAGCATAAAAAATAAGATTAAAGAATATAAGAAAAAGCGAGATATAATTTATGAAGGGCTGAAAAACAATTATAAATTTGAAAAGCCAGAGGGGGCATTTTATGCTTTTATTGAGTATCCTTATGACTCTGAAAAGTTTATGAAGAGATGCCTAGATAATGAGCTATTGGTAGTTCCAGGAAATGTTTTTTCAGAGAGAAATACTCATTTTAGGATTTCATTTGCAACTAGCGACGAGACTTTAAAGAAGGCAGTTGAAGTTCTTAATTTGATTTCTGAGGAAAATTAACCTCTCCATTTATTAGAGTAACTAAATTAGTGTTAGAGGTAATATGGCCTTTAGGGCATACTGGTGATGGTAAAACTCCATCAATGTAGATTACATCTCTGAAGCAGGAGGGGCAGAGTTGTCTTATTTTTTCATCAGATTTTTGGAGCAGATAAGCCCACCAGTTTTCCATATCAACTACTGTTCCGAATGTTTTATTCCACCTTCGCAATCCTTTCATTGCAGTTATTCCTGATTTATGCTTTCGGCTAAATCTTAATCTGTCTGCTTTTTGCAATCTGCCATGCTCTACTATTCCTTTTAAAAGAGCTTTTAGATTTGACACACTTCTATGTCCTTCTACTAGATAGCCTTGGATTATTCCTAGATGGGATAAATTATCTTGAAAGTGATGCTGATATCCAGCATGCCCTATAATTTCACCGTCAGAATAAATTAATAGAGCATTATACTTTTTTGCTTTAAACTCTTTAAGATGGTCTGAATTTCCTTCTTTGATTGCATTAATTAGTTCAGCATTTTTCTTAACAAAGTTAGAGTCTGGTTCTGCTTGTTTTAATAAGTCTAGGGCATAGCTTAGTGCTTGGGGGCTTGTTGGGTGTTCATTAAAGAATGATTCATAAGTGATCATATTTAACTTTTGTATTAAGGGTTTATAAGAATTTCTAGCTTTAATTATAATCTTCGTTCAACCCGGATTGCAGTTGGAGCTTCTCCACCATGCCAAGTTAATCTTGGATGAACACGCATAGGATAGATTCTTTCTGAATTATCATCTAGAATAATAGCAGAACCTTTTAAATTTGGAAGGTCATCAAGATATTTTTTAATGTTATCAATAAGATATGACTGCATCATATCATTTAGGGCTTTTATATCAGGCATTGCTGTTACTCTGTGAGAGATTACAATATCTGATTGCGTAATTGCATCGCGATGAAGAGCACCTGGTTGCTGTGTTGCCATTACCATTGAGATTCCTGGCTGACGCCCTTCTCGCAACAGCTGGATTAGAGCGTCGGTAGCAGGGGTTTTTCCTGTTTCTGGAATAAATTCGTGAACTTCATCAATGAATATCCAGACTAGTGGAGTTTCACGTTTTTGTTTTATAGCCAGATAATCGATTCCGTGATGAAGGGCTTCAAGCTCTTCTTTTTTTCTGGCAAGCATTCTTTCGTTGAATAGCTTTCTGCAAATCAAACTTATAACTAGTGCACGGACATTAAAAGCGCCGACTGAATTATATACTGATAGGTCTAGAATAGTGGTAGTTCCTGCTGATAGCAACTCAGTAATTTCAGTGCCTTTTTCTTTTTTTTCAGAAAAAACTTTCCAAGTGAGAGCGGCTTCAAACAAACCAGCAGCGGCATTTTTTTCTGATTTATCTGAGTGAGAGTCTGATTGGATTAGGGAAATAATATCTTCAATATCAAAATCTTGAGAAGATTCCTTTAGCTCGTTTATTTTTCTTTCAATTAAAATTGAGATAGGATTAGTCATTTCTAAATTAAATGTAATAATCCAGTCTTCTGGATTCATCTCGCTTGGTTTGATTGAGAATTTTTTATCCACTGGAATCCCGCGTGATTCATATTCTGAGAAGTGACCCTGGGGAGCAAAAACTGTTATAGGGAGCTCTTTTGGCTTTAGCTGCCATTCACTAAGAAGCTCTTTTTCTTTTTCATTTTTATATTTCATTGTCCAGAAGATTCCCATTGTATCAAAAATCAAGGGAGCAATGTTTTGAGCTACTTCTTTAGGCAGAGAAGATATTTCTTCTGCTATTGTTCCCAGAGTGTAAGACTTTCCAGAACCTCTCTTGCCAGCTACTAGAATTACATGCGATCGGGCGACATCAAGATGAATAGGATTAGATAAAGAGGTATACTGCCCCATTTTTACATATCCTTTTCCAAGATAGATTAGCCCTTTGTTTCCAAACCTCTTTTTATCTGCATCATCTCTTCCCACTATTATATCATATGGCATTTTCTCTTTAATAATATATTTTCTAAGTTTAATAAGGTTTTGTGTATTCAGGGTTACCGTAAGGTTTTTAAATAAAGTTTTCTTGCAATCTTAAATCAAATGGAAGACAATAATGATATTCTTGGTGAGGAAGTAAAAGAAATAAGACCTGCAGAGAAAAAGGCTGAGGTTCATGCAGAAAAGGAATCTGAATTTATAAAGAAGATGAAGCAAAATCCCTGGATGGTTTCTACTTTTGTATTTGCAATTGCATCTTTAATACTACTTGCATTATATTTTTATTCACCTAATGGGCTGACTGGAAATGTTATATCTGACCAGAGTGCAGTTCAGGATACTATTGAATTAGTAAGCAGAGTGTATGGTGTTGATTTAGAGTATACTTCTGTAGTTGAGGAAGATGATATTTATAATATGGCTTTTACCTTAGATGGGAGCCCTGTTGAGTTAAGTGTCACTAAAGACTTTGAGTTTTTAAAATTACCAAGTGGTGGATGGATAAGAACTGCTGATTATGATAATGTTGATAATACAGCTGAAAATCCTTCTGCTCAGAATACTCAGACTTCTGTTCCTAAATCTGACAAGCCAGTTGTTGAGATGTTTATAATGAGCCATTGCCCTTATGGAACCCAGGCTGAAAAAGGAATTATTCCTGTTGCTGAATTATTAGGAAATAAAATTGATTTTACAGTTAGGTATGTTTATTATGCTATGCATCCTTCTCAAGGTGAAGTGGAAGAACAGCTAAACCAGTATTGTATAAGGGAAGAGCAGAATGCCAAGTTTATTAGTTATTTGAAATGTTTCTTAGATAAGGGAGATGGAGCAAGCTGTTTAACTACAACTGGAATTGACAAGACAAAGATGAATGCGTGCGTGCAGAAAGCTGATGCTGAATTTGAGGTTAGCAAGAACTTGAATGATAAGTCATTGTGGCTGAGTGGAAGCTTTCCATTATTTAATGTTGATAAGGATCTAAATGATGAGTATGGCATTGGTGGAAGTCCTACACTAGTTATTAATGGTGTACAAGCAAGTCCTTCAAGCAGGGCTCCTTCAAGTTATTTAGCCAGTATTTGCAATGCTTTTAATACAGCTCCTGAAGAGTGCAGTGAAGTTGTTTCAAGCGAGGCTCCTAGTCCTGGATTTGGATGGAGTGGTACAAGTGCAAGTGGAAGCGATGCAACCTGCGGTTAAATTTATTTTTAATTAATATGTTAGTTACAGAAAATTGTTCTAGTGTCAGTATTGAAGAATTATTAAAAATATAGTGTAGCGAACGCATGCACCAAATAAGTCATATTATAAATTATAGTTGATATTAACTAGCATTTATGTATTCAATTTCTTCATCAGTTAGCTTTAATTCCTTCTGAACCTGAGGACTTTGAAGTATAGGAAGAAGAATTTTAAATTCATACATTATTCTTTTTGTTCCGACATGGACATGGCGGGCATATTTCTGAGAAATTGATTTCTTTTTAGCATTTCTCTGGTTAATCATCCAGATTTTAAGTATTCTTGAGGGTTTTTGGTAGCGAGTAAATCCACTTTTAGCCTCTTTCTTAGCTGAAGCAACTCCTGCTGACATTAGTATATTCTGATAAACTAAAAATCTCCAGTGCTGCTGTCTTCTTATCCTTCCACGAAAGACATCAGCCAGGCTTAAAGCGTCATAAGCCCGGGCAAGCTCTTCATTTTGATATTCGTTAGGGATATTTTCTTCAAGCCAGAGTAAAATCTCATCTAAATTTAGGTTAATTGAATCATAAATCACTAAAGTCTCCCTTGAAGTTGGCTCTTTAAATATTCTTTTAAGCACATTAAAAATATCTCCTTTTTTATCTCTTTCTGCAATTTCAGAGGGCTTAGTTACTAACTGCAGTGTTTGCAAGTCATTTAGAGCAGCGCGAACATCACCGCGCGCTTTTATAGCCACACTTTTAATCAGCTCTTCATTTACCTGAATTTTTTCTTTTTTAGCTATCTCTGTCAGGATATAAGTTATAATTTTATAATTTAGGTCTTTTAGTTCAACTAGCTCGGCTTTTCTTCTTATTTCTGAAAATTTCCTATCCCATATATCATTTGCAGTAATGAGTATTGGATAAGCTGAATCCTTAATTATGCTTATTAGTTCCTGCAGTCCTCCACGGTCAGCTGTAACAATTCCATCAAGTTCATCTACTAGTATCAGCTTTTTTTTCCCAGATAGGGTGGACTGAAGAGTAGCTGGTGAGAGTATTGATGCAAGTTTATCTTTATTTCGTAGGTCTGAAGCATTTAGCTCAAAAATTTCAGAATTAGTTTCATTAGCCAGTGCATAAACCAGGGAGGTCTTGCCTGTTCCAGGAGGCCCGTAGAGGATAATTGCTTTTTTATTTTTAGGAAAGCTTCTTATAAATGACTTAACTAGGTCAACTGCCAGGTCCTGACCTTTTAGGTCCAGGAAGCAGTCCGCACGATATTTTTCACAGAGTGTTTTAGTCATTTTATTCTTTTCATACCTTCAAAATTTATTTTATCTCCTGTTAGAACTTCAATTACTTTGTATTTTCCTTTTGTCCATATATCTTTGTGCTCAATAAAATGGGTTACTTCTATTATTTTTATACTTGCTATTGGTCTTGAGAACTTCCCATCACCTTTTGTTTTGTAAAGGGGGAGTTCTCCTTTTGCCCATTCTTCATCTTCACTTAACCAGAATAGTCTCTGACCTTTTTTTAGGAAGGGATATACTTGACCTGGTTCTAGCTTTTCAGGAAGGCATTGTTCTGGTTTTTTTCCTGGAGTTCCAAATTCTCTTAAAGCCAGGTCTGGATTAAATTCAACTTGGATTCCCATTTTGAACTTGGAGTGAGTGCAAGATTCCAAAATGAACTTTTAGAGCTTGCTCAAATGTATAGGATGTTTTTTCTTCTACGAGTTTTATAGCAGTATCATGCTGGTAGGCAATATCTGGATTATGCTTGCTGTCGTCCCAGAGGCGAGTAATATAGTCATGCTCGTTTGGGCGGTCAATTCTTTGTGTAATTATCTTAATTGGGCCAGCTCTGCCTTCAAGCTTGAATCCATCTTTATCCCTGCCCTGATATTTTTTTAGGTCAACTTGAACACTTGAAAAATCAATTCCCTCAAATATACTTGTATGCAATTCTAATCTAAGAGCTAGTTCTTGCGCTTTCATTTTCCGTGACCAGCTAAGACAAAGCTAGCGAGAAGAGATTGGAGCTGGATAAATTCATCGCTACCTTCAACCATCCTGAATTCAATATCCCCTACTTTTTCAGTAAGCTTTACTTTAATGTCTGGCTCAATTTGCAGATTCCAGATTTCTTTTTGAATGGCTTTAATTATATCCTGTCCTGAGATTGACTCTTTTAGCATTACATCAAGAAGTTTTTCTTTTGACTTTAGAAAGTCTCCTGACAGGGCGTATTCTAAAACTATTTTAATATCTGATGGCTTTGCTGAAGCTACCATTGTATTTACCAGGTCAGAATTTAAATTAGGAGAAATTGAGGCTGTGGCCTGAAGTAAATTAATCAGCTTTCTGCAGTCTCCTTCACTTGCTTCATATAGGGATTCTAGAGCTACTGGGTCAACTGTCAGGCTTTCTTTGTCTGCTATTTCTCTCACTCTTCTGTCTAAATCTTTTTTTTGAAGAAGCCTGAACCTGAAGACTGCGCACCTGCTTTGAATTGGGTCAATGATTTTGCTTGAATAGTTGCATGACAGTATAAACCTGCAGGTTGAAGTGAAATTTTCCATTGTTCTTCTTAGGGCCTGCTGGGCTTCTCTTGTAAGGGCATCTGCTTCATCTAGAAATATTACTTTAAATGGCACGTTGCCCAATGATTTAGTTCTGGCGAAGTTTTTTACTTTTTCCCTGACAACATCAATTCCCCTCTCATCTGAAGCATTAAGCTCAAGATAGCTCTCTTTCCAGGCAGCTCCGAAAAGCTCTTTTACTATAATTAAAGCAAGAGAGGATTTTCCTGTACCAGCTGGACCTGCAAATAGCAAGTGAGGTATATTGAGGCTATTTGTCAGGTTTTGAACTCGCTTTACTATTTCATCTTGCCCAAGAAGCTCGTCAAAATTCTGCGGACGATATTTTTCAGTCCAGATTTCACCTACCTTTGATGCCATATTTGTGATTATTGAATAGGATTTATAAGTATATTTGTTGTGAAGAATATAGAAATTATACTGGCGCCTTTTCTTTATAATAACGAATAGGTATATTTCTTGCTTTTCTTGGATTTAAATTTTTTTCTTCAACCAGTGCTTTTTCTAGAGTTGATTGCTCTTCTTGGGTTAAGGTAGTTATGTTTGGCACACTATCACGCTTTACACCCCCAATATACTTATATTTTTCCAGTGCCGCAATAATATCTTTATTAAATATATATAATACCTGCTCATGATGTGTTCCAGCACCCATATGGGTGGCTTTACAAATAAATTTATACCAGGGCATAATAAATCATACTTTTATTTTTATTTAAATCTTCCTTTATAACTAATTGAAAAGATATTTAAATCCTCTAAAGTGAAGATTGGTATGATAATTGGAGTAGATACTGATGATGTTACAGCTGATTTTACTCCAGCTGTGCTTGATTTTTATAATAAGAGAAATGGAACTAGCTGGAAAGTAGAGGATATGTTTAGTTATTCTTTTTGGGAGGTTTGGGGGTGCGCTCAGCAGGAAGCAATTGATGAGTGCAGGGATTTTTTCTTGTCTAGAGAGTTTGATAGTGTTATGCCTGTTGAAGGTTCTGTTGAGGCTGTAACTATTTTAGGCCAAGGAAATCGCTTGCCGGTTATTACTTCGAGGCCTGTTTATATTAGAGAAAGAACTGAGCATTTTTATTATAAGAAATTTCCACCTGTATTTAATGGGATTTATTTTTCTGATAATAGTTATACTGGTGCAAAAGCTAATGGAAGCAAGGCAGAATTATGCAGGGAATTAAAAGTTGATAAGATGATTGAAGATTCTGCTGAATATGCTTTGGAGCTTGCAAATAATGGCATAGAAGTTTTGCTACTAGATACTCCTTGGAATCAGGGAGCAAGTGGGGAGAGAATTCATAGATTTTCGTCATGGGAAGAAATAACTAAATACCTAACTTAGAATTTTATATTTGAGTTTCTTTGAGGGCTTGATTAATTTCATTAATAATTCCACCTTGTTTTCCAGATGTTATCTTCTTTATTGCTACTCTTAGTGATGAATCTGCCTGAAGGGCAGCTTTTTCTTGCTCTATAATTTCTTCTAATCCTATATTTAAAATTTCCTCTCCAGTAAGGACAAGGCTTTTAAGATAAGACTCAATTAGTAATAATTGCTTATAAGCTTTAGATTGCATAAGCTCTTCTTTTGGCAATCCTTTAATTTCTGCCCGCAGGTGAAAATAATCTTCTAATAAACATGCAACTTGTTCTGGCTTGTAATCCATTAGTTTTTAGACTAATTTGAGTTTTTATATATTATTGTTTTAAGAAATATATTTATTTTTATTTGCTTCTAGCTCTACGCTGCTTTCTTTTGTGCTTTTCACGCTTTAGCCTTTTACGCTGCCACTTCCAACGCATCTGGCCTTTCTTTTTCCATCTTCTAGAACTTCGTTTCATATTAGATTGAGAAAATATTGCTTTATAAAGCTTAGCTTAGTTATTGGAATCTTCAGATGTTTCTATAGGATAACAACTTTCACAGTTAGGAGCTCCACTAATGCTACATTGAGGAGTAGTTAGTGCCTCACTCGGCATTTTGTAGCTTATTATTATACCTATTCTCCGATTATTATATTTACATACAGCTGTAGTAAATCTTATTCCTATTGGAGTTTTAACTCCTTTTTCTGATACAGTAAGTGTTTCTAAGTCTTCCATGTTTTTTAATTAATTAAAGGGTTTATAAAGTTTATCCTATGTACATAAAACTTTAATAATCTTTATTTCTAGCTAGAATAATGAAGATTTATGTGGGAGCTAGGTTTACCAAGAAGGAAGAGGTTATTAAGCTTCATAAGATACTAAAAGAAAAAGGGCATGAGATTACTTGTGACTGGACTACTCATTTGCCTATTAGCCCGTATGATAAGAATCAAGAACTAGCGTGAGATTATGCTATAGAAGATATTAATGGGGTTAATAAGTGTGATATATTTATTTTTCTAACTAATAATGAAGGAAGTACTGGTTTGTTTGTTGAGTTGGGTGCTGCTATTTTATCTAGTGTTAGATTTGGCAAGCCATTAATTTATGTGGTTGGAGATAATTTAGGCAGGTCTATATTTTATTATCATCCTTCAGTTAAGCTAGTTAAAAATATTGCTCAGGTTTTAGAAGAAATTGACAATCTAGCCTATATATGAAGGCATCTTGCTTGCTGGTTTATGAAGCTCGTCCATGAATTTATTAAGTTTTTCAATTGTCAGGGGAGATAGATGCTCTAGCTCGTGGGCAAGTTTTAGTGACTGAAATTTATTATGTTTTAGTATATGCTTGGCAAATTTATTAATTGTTTTGTGATGATGGGCTATTTGCCTTGCCTGTTTTAGCCCTTGAGAAGTAAATTTAACTTTTGAGTATGGATTAATTTTAATTAGCTTTAGTTTAGAAAGTTTCTTGAGCATTTCTGATACGCTTGGTTTGCTTATTTTAAGATTTGAGGCTATGTCTACTGATTTTATTTGTTTTTTTTCAAGTAATAAACTATACATAACTCTTAGGTAATCCTCTTTTTCCATTAATGTTAGGTACGCCTAACTTATTTAAATATCTTTCTATTAATAACTTTTATATATTGCTTATTCTTGTATATTTGATGTATGGATTTGATAAAAAAGAGGTAAAAATATTCAAGAGGCTAAACTCCCCTAAAAAAATTCAGCAGTTTTTAGACAAGCTAGAGATGAATTTTGAAGAGAGAGGAGATACTTGCATGAGTCCAAGGCAGGTTTTAATGACTGGAAAGGCTCATTGCATTGAAGGAGCTATTTTTGCTGCAGCTGCTTTACGCTTTCATAACTTTAAGCCTTTGATAGTGGATTTAGAGGCTAGTGATAAGGATGATGACCATGTTGTTGCTGTTTTTAAGAATAGGGGGAAGTGGGGGGCTATCTCGAAAACTAATCATGGAGTTTTGCGATATAGGGAGCCAATTTATCGGGATGTTCGAGAGCTTGTAATGAGTTATTTTCACGAGTATTTTACTCATGATGGCGAGAAGACTTTGAGAGCTTATTCAAGGCCAGTAAACCTGGCTAGATTTGATAAGCTAAACTGGACAACTTCTGGAGAAGATATTTGGTTTATTCCTGAGCATTTAGTTGATATCAAGCATTTTCCTATTATTGACAGGAAGCAGGTAGCTGGATTAATTGAGCCTCATCCTATTGAGGTAGCTATTGGAAAGATTGTTGAAAATAAAGATCCTGTAAATAGAAATAAGGAAGAAAAAGTTTATAATGACTTGTTTCCATAGTTTACAATGTTAAAAAGAGAGGTTTTTGCAGTATTTATTGTAGTTTTTATTATATTTTCACTAATGATTGTTTCTTCTCAAAATATTATAAAAAAACAGCGTTCTTTTAATATTACAGATGAGGGATTGATTCAGATAGATGAAAAGACTGATTATATTCCTGAAAAGCAGACTTATATTCTTGAATTTAAAGAAGAGCCGGTATTGAAAAAAGAGATACAGCTTGAAAATGAAATAAGGGAGCTTGAGATAAAAGCAATGGTACAGGCAGGCCAAGGAAAAATATCCGGTGCAAGCAGGACCGAATCTCAGGTTAATGCAAAGAAAACCCAGAAGCAACAGGAAATTTCTAATTATAGAAAAAAGCTGGAAATTGAGCATGAATTTGCACTTGCTGACATAAAGAATAAGCTTGATAAGAAAACATTTATTGGAAATGTTATTTTTAATTTAAAGAGCATTACTGGAAACGCAATTTTTATGATTTCAGATAATCTTATCTTCTTTTCCCCAGAAGAAAAAATTAAGCCAGAAAAAGAGTATTTCAATACATTTAATGGAGCTGTAGTTGATTTAACCAGGGAGGAATTAGAAAAAGTAAAAAAATCTTCTTATGTTAAGGAGATTTATCCTGATGTTGAGCTTCAGGTGATTTTAGATGATTCAGTACCTCTGATGAATGCAGATGATGTCTGGAGGTTAGTTGATTGGGAGGGAAAAAATATTACTGGTCAAGGAATGACTATTGCTATTGTTGATACTGGAATAAATTATACTCATTCTGATTTAGGAAGATGTACTAGTGAGGAGTTTTTAAATGGCAACTGTGAAAAGGTAATTGGAGGATATGATTTTTTTAATGAAGACAGTGACCCAATGGATGACCATGGGCATGGAACTCACTGTGCAGCCACTGCTGCTGGAAAAGGAGATGAATCTCTTCAAGTAACTCTTAGAAATTCCAGCTCACTTGAATTTTCAATTGGGCCAGACTATATTGTAATGACTGGCGTGTTAAAAAATGGATATTTTCCAATATATTTAGTTTATGGAAATGGAACTTATTTTACAAATCCTGGAAGAAACGACTTAAATAAACTAGTTAGTTCTTCGACTAGTAATATTTTGTTTAATAGCAGTAGTGATGAACAGTTTATTGCAAGCTGGAACTCCAGTACAGGAGCTGAATCTTATGTCTTGAGTGCAACTATCACAACAAAAGATAGTGCAAATAGAACAACTATTATTAATAAAATTACAACTAGTGATGTTTGCACTGATTTAACTGAAGGAGATACTTGTTATGTAGGAAATGTTGTCTTAACTGTAAATGAGGTGTATGTTATAGGAAATACTAAGTGGGTGGATTTGAGTATAGGTGCAGGAGGAAGTTTTGACAAGGTTTTTGATGTAAACAGAACTTATATTTATCTTCCTTTGAAAGAAAATCTTCCTAATAGAACTTATGTTACTGAAATTTATAGCTCAGATGACAGTATTCTTAGTTCTTGTAATTATTATTGGTGGAGCGAAAATGTTGAGTTTGGTGCATGTAGTGGTGGAGGGGGTGGAGGGGGTGGGGAAATTTATGTGGGATTAAATGGGGTGGCTCCAGATACTAAGATATATTCATATAAAGTGTGCAGTTCTGGTGGGAGTTGCCCAAGCGTAGATATTATGCAGGCTTTTGAGGCTGCAGTTGATCCTAATAATGATGGGGATTTTTCTGATATGGTTGATGTAGTTAGTGTAAGTTTAGGGGGCAATGGAAATCCAGATGATGTTCTAAGTAAATCTGCTGATACAATGGTTGAAGCAGGAGTAGTTGCAGTTATTGCAGCTGCTAATGCTGGACCGTTAGAAGGTACAATTGGCAGTCCAGGCACATCGAGAAAAGCAATTACAGTAGGAGCAAGTGATAAAAATGACATTATAGCTGTTTTTAGTTCTAGAGGGCCGGTAGTATGGGAAGATGAAAATAATATAAATAGAACAATGATTAAGCCAGATGTAGTTGCACCAGGAGTTAATATCTGTGCAGCACAACATGATAGTGCTTGGCAGTATAGCAAGTGTCTTGATGATATACATGTTGCAATATCTGGAACTTCAATGGCAACCCCTCATGTTGCAGGAGCTGCTGCTTTAATAAAGCAGGCGCATCCTGACTGGACTCCAGCTCAAATAAAATCAGCCTTAAAGAATACTGCAGTTGATATTGGTGAAAATTTATTCACTCAGGGAGCAGGAAGAATTAATGTTTTAGAAGCTGTAAGTTTGAATAATTCTTTAGTTATTAATATGGATATTTATCAAGACGGAGAGAATATTATTATTAACACTGAAATAACTGGAGAAAATTTAGACAGTTATATTCTTGATTATAAAATAGGGGAAAATGAGTGGAGTGGGTTTGACTCTGGCAGTTTAAATCCTTTTGGAGATGAATTAATCTTTAGTTATGATTCAACTGAACTAGATAGTGGTTGGGTGTTTTTTAGAGTTAGTGTAAATGATTCAAGTAGTGAGAATTTTTTTGAGCAGGCTGTATTTAAAATTGATAATTTTAAGATTGCCCAAGCTGGGACGGGGGGATATTTAGTTGAAAGCAGTGAAGATGTTTTTGCAGAGGTGACAAGTGGAGAGTATGTTAGTTATGATATTTATATGAGCAGGATGCTGTCTAGCGGTAATTATAGCGAGTGGTTTAGTGTTTATGCTTCTTCTCAGCCATTAGAAACAGGAAAAATTGCAACTTTAGATGTTGATTCTTTAGAAGATGGAAAATATCAGATGAAAATTGTGGCAATTACAGAGCAAGCTAATCAGGTAGAGGGTGAGATTTATAAGAAAGTAGTTGTATTAAAAAGTTTTAGAGGAGGAATAATTAGAGAGACTGTACAAATTGAGCCGGGTTATATTTCTGTTGAGAAAATTGAAGATGAGACAGATATTATTTTAAGAAGCATGGCTCATGAAGGGATAGGGGGTGGATGGTATCTGCCTGTGGGAAGAATAGAGATATGGAGAAATGGTTCTTTGTATAAGTTGATTAGTGATACTTCAAAAGATTCAGAATTTTTTTCAATTTATGGCAATGGACAGTTTAAGTATACTATTTATGAAAAAGACGGTGAAAAATATATTGTAAACCATGATGCATATGAGGATCCTGAAATCAGCTGGAGAAAAGGCGGAATAATTGATTATACTGGGGAGTATTTATTTAACTGGCCTAAGCTTTTTGGATATGCTCATAGAGAAGTTAATTGGGGGGAAGGCGAGACTGTGGTTTATGGTGATAAGATTATTTATATGCACCAGTATGAAAATTGGACTAATGAGAATAATATTTTAGAAGGATATCTTGTGAATTTTGAGTATAAAATAAATATTTATGGGAAAGATGGGGCACTTTTAGACCAGATTATTCTCAAGCCTTATGAGTTTGAGCTTGTGCCCGGGGCAGGAATTGAGGGGTGGAGAGAGGATATATCTATGACTGCTTTTAAAGATTCTGGAAAGGAGCTAGTTGCACTAGTTGAAAGAAATACACTAGAGTATGCTTATGAAAACAGCTCCTTAAATAAAGATTGGATTTATGTGCAGTTAAATAATATTGAAACAGGAGCTAGTGAAGGAAATTTAGAGATTCTGTTTGTGGGCGAATTATTAAATAATTTTAATGAGCCGATTTCTATTGTACAAGATGGCAAAGGCAGGATTGTATTACCAATTGAAACTTTTAATGAAACTTTATGGTTGGAAGAGCCTGGAAGGAAAGATGCATGGAGTGTAATTTTTTATTTTATTAATTCTTCTGCTAGTGTTGAAAATGAGGTCAGGATAAGTAATTATAGTTTGTATTCAACACTTGCAGCATTAGAGTATGAAAACCAGACTTATGTTTTGGCATCTATGAGAGATGATGAGTCTGATATGATTTTTATTTTTGATTTTGAAGGAAATATTGTAAGGCAGATTAATGTTTCTAATTCTATATATGAGAGTGTTCCTGTTTTATTGAGAACTGGGGATATTGATGCTGATGGAATACCTGAAATAGTAGCAGTTTCTTATGAGAGCATACCTTCAGGTGATTATTGGGAAAGGAATATATTAATCAGGGTGTATGATTTTTATGGAAATGAGGAAATGAGTTTTAGCATTCCAGTAGTTGAATTAGGAAGTAGCAGTATTAATGATATTGTTATTGCTGATTATAATGATAATGGACAGACTGACTTGATTTTTACTATGAGTAGTTTTGATGAGAATTGGAATGAGGTAAATCCTAAGTTGTTTGCTATTGATTTGGGGAGTGAATATAATAAAGATAAGATGTACTGGGCGTTTCAGAGGGGAGATATGCAGAGAAGTGCTTGCTTTGGATGTGTAGAAGAGCCTGACTTAAGAACAGGGTTATTTTTTAATCCAGTCACTGGCTTTGGAAATAATCATAGTTTAAGCTTGATTATTGAAAATAATTATATATACTTAAATAGTATGAATTATGAGGTTTCTTATTCAAAATGTGAGTATGCTGACAGGGCAAGCTGTGCTTATACTTTAGTTAATCAAGGAATTATATCAGGATTAGCGTCAGGGAACAATTATCAGAAAGATATGAGTGTTTTGTATCCTTTAGTTGGCGAGTATGTATTAAAGCTTAAAGTTAGCTCGAATAATGAAGAGTTTGAAAATATTACTAAGTATTATTCTGTAAATGTTAGGAGTTTTTATGCAGACTTGTATGCTTATATTTATTATTCTAGCTATTTTGTTAACAGTGAAAATGACATTCAGACTGAGATTTTTAATAAAGGCAATGAAGATACAGTTGCAAATGCTACTTTATATGTTCAGGAAGGTTATTGTAGCAAGTTTACTAGTTGTGATAATTTAAGCTTAATTAGTTCTATGGAGTTTGAAGTTGGAGATAGGGAGTTTGAATATCCTGTTTTTTACTGGACTCCTTATGCTAGTGGAGAGTTTACTTTGGTTTTAAATGTAACTAGCAGTAATGATATTAATTTAGATGATAATGTTTATTTTCGGAGTATAACTGTCAAAGAACCTGGGGCTGATTTATATGTATATATCCCTTATTTTGACATGTTTGCAAATTTTACTAATAATCTCAGCGCTAGAGTTTATAATTTTGGGACTGAAACTCCAGTTAATGCTACACTAGAGTTTTATTATCAAAAAGATTTTTGTTATTATTATGATGGTGAGTGCACTAATTTAAGCTTAATTGGCTCTAGAGATTTGGTTTTTAGTGAGTGGGAAGAAGCTGTTGAGTATTTTGATTGGTTTAGTGAAAATGAAGGATACTATACTTTTGTTGCAATTGCAAATGCAAGCAATGAGGTTTATCCTGAGGATAATTTTGACTGGAATTATGTATGGGTTAGGTCTAGTGGGCCGGACGTTGGTGTATATTTTTATAATTTTTATGAATCTTATATGGTTGTTGGGCAGGAAAATGATATTCCTTTTATAGTTTATAATGAAGGAACTGAACCAGCTTTAAACATAAATTTAACTTTATATCGTGAGATTTATAATTTAAGTGAATGGTGGTACGAGTCTGTTGGCAGTGTTATTATAGGGAGTATAGAACCTGGAGAAGAGGTTTTTGCAAATATTTCATTTAGTCCTATAGAAAAAGGTTATATTTATTTTATGGCAAATGCTTCAGCTGAAAATGATGTTTACTTTAATAATAATGATGCTTTTTATAGTAAAAATATTCTTAGTTTAGGAAGAGATGTTGGGATTGATTATGTATATTCTTCAAATGAGTTTGCAGTTGGACAGACTAGTGGCATGGTGGTTAGGATAAGCAATGTTGGAAGTGAAAGTGTAGAGAATATTAATGCATCTCTTTATGTTGATGGGGAATTTATTACTAGCGAGGTTTATGACTTTTTATATTCAGAAGTTGATGAAGAGTGGCCTACTTCTTATACTTTTCATCTTCAATATACTCCTTTAAGTGTTGGAGTAAAGTCAGCTATAATAAATGTAAGCATAGATGGAGATGTTGACTTGTCTGATAATAGCCAGAATTATCCTATTATAGTATATTCTTTAAGAAACCTGACTTTAAATATTGTGGATAGCTTGTGGAATCCTGTGCAAAGATTGGTATTTCTTGAAAATGATGCATATGAAATAAATGGAAGCAATACTATTGAAGTTCCTGATTTACCTGAATTTAATAATTTTGGGCTGATTCATATACTTGAAGGAAGTATTTATTCTGGCGTTGGGGGAGCTGTTGGGATTTATACTGAAGAGGTTTTTTTAGGAGATAATGAAACTCTGATTTCAGAATTTTATGAGAGAATTGAAGATAATAATGAATATTATTATTCTGTTTTTGCTTATAATTTAAGCTTTCCTTTTTATGAAAATCAGTTGTTGATTTATCTGAATGAAACCTGGACTGAAAGAATAGGATTAAATTCAAGCTCACTTGAGGATTATACCTTGTTTTATTGCAAGAATTTTAATTTTGCAAGCAAGAGCTGTTTAAGTGGGTGGAAATCTGACTTTATATGGATGGATATTGATATTTACAAAGGTGAGGCTGAATATGAAGCAGTGCTTTATGAGCCTAGCATGGCTTTTGGGATTTCTATAGCAAATATACTTGATGGGGAAACTAGTGATTTAAGCTTAGTTCCAGACTTATTTAGTGGGTTGATACTTGAAAATACTGCTTTTGGCAGAGTTAGATTTTTAGATGAGATTAATGTCAGCAGATTAAGGAGCAATCCTTTAGTGTTAGATGATAATGTTAGATTTAGGCTGAGAAAAATTAATCTGGACACAAGCAACTTACAAGAGCTTGGGAATAAGAGTGCTGAGATTTTAGTTAGAGCTGTTGATTATATTAATCCTGTGATATTATACAATGGGCAGAAGTGTATGCAATGTTCAAATGTTTATTATAACTCGAGCTTAAATTATATTATTTTCAATTCAACTGGATTTTCTGAATATCAGATTATAGAGGGATGTGGAGATGGTTATTGTGATGGATTGGAAAATACTGCTAATTGCGCTAGTGATTGTCAGGTTGGGGATGACGATGATGGTGGAGGAGGAGGAGGTGGTGGAGGAGGTGGTGGCGGGGATGATAGTATTGCATCTAGGTTGAATATTACCAAGCCAGGAGGAATTACACCAACTGGGTGCAATGTAGGGGAGTGTGATTTAGTTGAGCATAGATATTGCGATGAAAATAGAAACTGGCAAACTGACAGTTATTGCGAATATTGCAAGGAAGATGGAATTTGTGCAGAAGATACCTACTTGCCAAGAGATTATAATTTGCCATTAGTTGCTCTTTTTATCTTCTTAGTAGCTGCTTCAGGTTTTGTAATTATTTTAATTGCTTGGAAATATGTTGAATTTTTAGAAGAAAATAAAACTCATAAATCAAAAATGACTAAAGGCAGGGAAATTATCAGCAATGCAAGGAAATCAGGCTATACTAATGAGGAAATCAGAAGAAGATTTAGGGAAAATGGGTGGAAGGATAAAGATATTAACAAGATGATGAAGTAGTTTTTCCCCAGGTCATTTCTTTTCCTTGTTTTAAGTGTGCATCTAGAATTTCAAGCTCTTCATAGATACCTTCAATTAAATCATAACTGGAAGCTTCTTCTAGCGAGACCCACTTGAATTCTGTTAGTGCTTTACAAAGTTTGATGTCTTCTGATGCTGGTTCTGCATATAAACTGATAATTAGGCAGGGAATATTATCAGGGCGAATATAAACCAGGCTAGTAACATACCCTATATTTTTAATTTCTAGGTTGACTTCTTCTTTTATCTCGCGCTTAAGTAATCTCTCTAGGATATTATACCAGTGAAACTCGGTATCTTTATTGCGAAGAGCATAATCCAGAACTTCAAGCTTGCCTCCTGGAACTGTCCACTTGCCTGGAAAGGCTTTTTCAAACTCTGCCCGCTTTGTTATAAGATATTTACAATCTTTTACTAGAATTCCGGTAACTACAATGTAGTGTGCCTGGTTTTTATCATATATCATTTTTTTCTTGTAATAGTTTAATTGCGTTTTCTTGTATTTCCTGCAATAGAGTAATTTCAAATGGGCTAAAAATTTCTGCTTGTGTCTTGTCTATTTGAATATAAGGGCATCCTTCTGAGCTGGATAGAGCAGGCAGGCTTAAATAAATCTTAATTGAGTTGTATCCTAAATCTGGAGGATTAAATGAGAGATTATTAACAAGACTTTGAGCAATTTCCTGTGCTGATGAATATACACCCCATCCTCTGCCTTTTTTTGTAATAATAGGATATTTAATAGCTGCTTTTTCATCATGGACTTTTTGGATACTAGTTATATAACAAAATAATTCTAAATCATGCATATTTCAAGATAATTATATTTATATGTCAAAAATTCCCTCTAATTTTGAATTTTTGAGCATAGTCAAAAACCTCCTTATGGACTTAATAAGTTTTTGATATTTAAAGAATTGCTCAAAAAATTTGAGCAAACTAGGGAAAAATGGAGAAAGAAATTTTAGAATTATTTTTATTTAATAATAAGCTAAAGTTTAGCGAGATTGGAAAGCTCTTAAATATCAGAACAAATAAGCTGGCTTATCACTTGAATAATCTTGTTAAGAAAGGAATTTTAGTTAAAGATAAACAGTCTTATTTTCTATCAGATATTTCTGAAAGCTTAATTCCTTATTTATCTGATAAAAAAGCAGTACTTCCTGTTATTTTAGTTTTAATTGGAGATAAAAAGAAAGCTTATCTGTATAAGAGATCTAAGAGGCCGTTTAAAGGATATTTTTCCTTGCCTGGGGGAAGAATTCAGATTGGAGAAAGTATAAGTGATGCTACTAAAAGGATAATGAAGAAGTTTGGGATTAAGGCTAAATTAGGAAGAGTAAATTCTGTAAGTTTAGAGCATGTAAAGAAGAAGGGAAAAATTATCCATAGTTTTATGCTGATTTTTGTTACAGCTACTTCTAAAGATAATGTTGATTTTGTTAGTGTTGAAAGGAAAAAAAGGCAGATAATTAAGAGTGATTATTATCTTTTAAGGCATAAATCAGATGAAGAATTAGATATAAATACTATTTTTTCAATTGATTGAATTTCTTAGAAAGATTTATATACTATAGTTATACTATAGTCTTATGGTAACAACAATTCAGCTTAATGAAAATGTAAAGAATGCTTTAGATAGATTAAAGTCAAGAAAGCAAACTTATGAAGATGTAATTTTAGAGCTTATGAGAGTTGCTGAACAATGTAAACGAGAGCAAGAACAATTGCTTATTGAAGGTTATAAAGAAATGGCTGAAGAAAGCTTGAAGATTAATAAGGAATTTGAATCTATTGAAGAAGACTTTGATTGGAAATGGTAGAAATAAAAAGAGGAGATATAGTGCTTGTAAATTTAGAACCTGTAAAAGGAAGTGAACAAGGTGGAGTGAGGCCTTGTTTAATTATTCAAAATGATAAAGGGAATAAATACAGCCCTCTGGCAATAATTGCACCCTTAACTTCAAAAGAGTTTACAAAAGAGTTTGCAACTAATGTATTTGTTTCTAAAGAAGATTCAAAATTAGACAAAGACTCTACAATATTACTAAACCAAATAAAAACAATTGACAAGCGAAGAATAGTAAAAAAGATAAGCTTTTTAGACAGCGAAATTATGAAAAAAATTGACATGGCTATTAAAATAAGCTTGGGTTTGGTGTAGTTAATAATAGAATGATAAAATTGAGAAACTTAAAGCTGAAAAATAGATATTTTCTTGCGCCTATGGCTGAAGTTAATGATATTGTTTTTAGATTGCTATGCAAGAAAGCTGGTGCAGGATTAACTTATACTGGAATGATTCATCCTTTATCCAGGCAAAAACTAGAATTAGATGATAAACCATCCTTGCAATTGTTTTCTTCAGATGAAAAAGGAATTAAAGAATTTATTAAAAAATATGATATGGAAGTCAGCTTATGGGATTTTAATTTAGGATGTCCTGTTAAAAGGGCTGGCGAAGGGGGTTATGGGTATTTCTTACAGGACTTAAAGATGATTGAGAGAATTTTGAAAGTTATGCGAGAAAGCACTAAAAAGCCGATTACAGTTAAGCTTAGAAAGTCAAGTCAGGCATTGAAAATAGTTAAGATAGCTGAAAAATATTGTGATGCAATTTCAATTCATCCAAGGACATTGCAACAAGGTTATTCTGGCAAGGCTGATATTAGTTTTGCTGAGGATATTAAGAAAAAATCAAAATTACCTATTATCTATTCTGGAGATGTAAATGAAGCTAATGTTTTTGATTTATTAGAGAAATTTGATTTTGTTATGATTGGTAGAGAAGCAATTGGAAATCCTAATATTTTTGCTAAACTCACTAATAGTAAGGTTAGCTTAGGATTTAATGATTATCTTAAGTTAACTAAGAAATATAAACTTCCTTTTAAGCAGGTTAAATTTCAAGCAATTAATTTCACTAAAAAAAGGGGAAATGCGAAGAAGTTAAGAATGGAATTGATGAACGCTAAAAACATTGAAGATATTAGTAAAATCATATAACTTTGAAATTTGCAAATATTGCTTTAAAAATATTTAAATAGAATTTTAACTTTAGATATTAACATTAATAATTGAATATGAAAATAAAAGAATTAAAATTTAAAAAATAAAAAAAAAATTGAGAAATTACTCGTAACCTAGTTTAGCAATATCAATAGGCATGCTGACATTTTTTCTCTCAAATCTAGCCCTGTAAGTTCCATCTCCGTTTTCAGTTAAAACTACATCAGCGTAGTCTTCCATTCCGAAAACTCCGCCAATATCTTCGCAACTTGTAACTGGAGTTTTTCTACCAGTATTTACAGCAACTACTGCCATTGCTTCTAAAGAACCAGATTGTCCGCCTAAAACTGCTAGCTTTAAGTCAGGATTTTGAACTAGCTCGTAAATTACTTCTTTTAGCATTTGACCTCTGCTTTTACAGATTTCATTAAAAGGAGTTGTTTTTCCACCATGATATGAATTCATAGTTGGATTTGCAACTAAATCTCTTACGTAAGTGTCAGTGTCTACTTTTCCGCTTTTTACAGCATCTTCATTGTATACAATTCCATCGTCCCCAAGTCTTTCATCTTCCATAAATGGTCTTTTTTCAACACCATTTTCAGAAGGGTCAATTCCTAGAGCACCTAAATAAATAGCATTTGCAGTATGGGCAGTTCTATTTAATTTATTAGCTCTAAGTAAGACATTTTTTGGTCCAACTTGGTTTTGTTTGCAGTATCCACCTAGAGTTTTTCTTGAAGTGTCATAGATTCTTTTAGAAGAATCCCACTGCACTGTATCTTCTATTGTTACTCCATTTGCGTCTTTAGGAACAATTCCGTGCCTTGATATTCTTATTCTTTTTTCTTTAATCATTTTACTTCTCCTTAATTTATTTAACATAATAGAGTATTTAAATCTTTCTATTTGTCACTATTATTTAATGGTGACAATTACTTGTTTTTTCCTTTAATCTTTCTTACAGTGCCATGATTCATTCTTAGCTCGAGTTCATCTCCGTTTTTCAGTACTTTTGTGGCTATTTTTGTGCCTATTATGCAAGGTTTATTCATTTCTCGAGAGACTATAGCTGCATGGCTTGTAATCCCCCCTATATCAGTTATTACTGCTCTTGCTTTTCTCATTAGTTGGACAAAATCTGGACGAGTCATTGGAGTAATTAGAATTTCATCTTCTGAAATTGTTTCTTTATAGGGATTTAAAATTACTTTAGCTTTTCCTAAAATAATTGGATTTTCACCTCTACAAGCTATGATTCCTTGGAAATTTTCTGTTTCAGAATGTGAATTTTCTTTTAAGAGTATATTTTTAATTGGAATTACATCATTTCCTGTAAAAAAGCTAATCTTATTTTTATTTTGAGATACTATAAAAATACCTTCTCTTCTTTCATTCAGTATATTTATATCAAGGTTTTTTTCAAGTAAATCTGGGAGTTCACTTATTTTTGCGTAAGATGTTAGTTTTGGTTCTAGTCCTGTTCTTTTTCCAAATTCTTCAAAAAATCTGAACATATGATGCAGCATCATTAGAACTATCTTTTTTCTTTCGTCTTTTATCCATGTTACATTTTGAATGTGCTGTAGTTCTTGGTCTATTTCTGAAGGTATTTTAAATTGTTTTATTATATTATTTCTTTTTTCTTTAATTGCTTCTGTATCTTCAAGTTCATTAAGTTCTTTTTTTAAATCAGTTAGGGTAAATTCTTTTAGTGCTCCTTTTATAAATTCAGTGAATTCTATTATTGAGAGTATTGTCCATTGCCCATATGAATTCTGCACCCAATAATAATTTTGCTGATGCTCTTGTATTGCTCTGAATATTTCTGGATAATTCATTTTTAGTTCTGCTAGATAATCTGCATAAGGTAGATTTTTTATAAGATTTCTTTGACGAGGGCTTTGAAAGTATTTTAAAATTAATCTTAGGAAGTCTCTTCTTTCTCTTGCTACAAATGATAATTCAAATGGAAGTGTTAGAGTTGCAAATGATTCTTTTGCTTTTTTTTCATCACCAATTAGCTTTGTAATTTTTGGCATGTAATAATCATCTAAATAATGATTATATGGTTCAACTACTAGGCCTACTTCCCAGAATTTTCCTAGAACTTTGTTAAATTTATTAAATTCTTCAACTAGTGCTTCATTTGATAAAGAATCAATTTTAATGAATTCTAGTCTTTTTAGGAATTTTTCTGTTTTTTCATAAATCTCTTCATATTCTTTTAAGAAGATTTCAATTTTTTCTGGATCTTCTTTTACTGCTTTTATTTGCGCTTTACAGCTTTCTAGTGATTCTTGGATACTTAGAATTTGTTTCATGTAGTCTTTTTCTGTGTAAAATATTGAGTGTGATAAGCAGGGTTTGAAGTATTTTTCAGTGTCTGACATTTTTAAGATTCCTATTTCAAGAGTTAAAGGAAGGCCTGGAGCTTCGTCTGTCCAGAATTTTTCTGTTTTTATATAATTCATAAACTGGTCTTTATTAATTTCTTCTATTTCTTGTTTTTTATTTAGGAATTTATCAAGGTCTTGTTTTTTATAACGTCTATCTCCACGATTACCTATTCTAATTGCTTTTAAAATTCCAGAATTATCCCAGTTTCTTAGGGTTATTTTACTAACTCCAAGTAGTTTAGCTGCTGAACTTATATCAATTAAATCTGTATTTTTAACCATTTTTAGCTAATTTTGTATATTTAAGTTGATATATATTTATAATTAATTATTTATAAATGTTTCGATTTATACGAACTTTTAAAGAATCTTTATTACACCAGTATTAGCATCTACTTCAACTTCTTGGCCGTCCTTTAAGACTTGTGTAGCTATTTTAGTTCCTATAATACAAGGCTTTCTTAGTTCACGAGCTACTATAGCAGCGTGGCAAGTAATTCCACCTTCATCTGTTATTATAGCAGAAGCTTTTTTACAAGCTGTTATGATATTTGGACGTGTCATTTCACTAACTAAGACGTCTCCTTCTTGCATATTTTTTATTTTTTCCAAGTGATTGTCAGCGTTTCTATAGGAAAGCACTATAACCTTACCTTTTACTTTTCCTTTGTTTGCTATAGCTCCTTTTAATTCTTTTAAATCTAATTTTACAGATAAACTTTCTTTAATCTCTTTAGCTTTATTTCCTTCAAGTATATTTATTTCATTATTTTTTAAAATAAATATTGAGCTTTCTTTTCTTTCCTGTAATATGCTTTTTTCAATTTTCTTTCCTGTTTCAAGCATTTTAGCTATTTCTTGATAATTGCAAAGTCTAAGCTCTTCTTTTGATATCTTAAGCCTGGTTTTTATTTCTTCTAGGATCAATTCATTATAATATAGGGCTTGCATCCAGATAAGCCTCATTCTAAATCTTTGCTCAGTTATATTTCTTAAGATATCTGAAATTAATACAGCTTCTCCTGGAATTTCAGAATTTTGAATTAAGCTCATTCTTTCTTTTTGATCTGCATCCTCTTCTTTGAATAAGACTTTTTTATTAAGATTTTTGTCTATTTTAGCTTCTTCTGACTTAATTGATTCTGCAAATGATTTTAAGAAAGGATTATTTTTTTCATTAATGATGAATCTCTTTTTAGGAGTAGTCAAAGCAATTATTATTCCATCTATATCTTTTATTCCTTGACTGGTTAATAAATCTCTTAATTTTTTTTCTATTTTACTTATATTATGTGGTTGAGTTGCAATGTAGCTTATAAAACACTCTTTTATTCCCCTTCCAAAAGTATCTAGTAAGTTACTTAACTCTTCATTGCTTATTTCTTTGAAATCTTGTTCAGCTAGTTTTTGCATTTGGGTCACTATCGAACTGTAAGCAGTTTTTACTTCTTTTTCAAATTTCTTGAATTTAGTAGTACTTCTGAAAAATTCATATCCTTCATTTTCAGCTTTTTTAAGTTCTTCTTCTTGAACATAAAATTCAGCATTAAATCCATTACCCCATACTAGTGCTTGGCTTATTCCAAATCCAAATCTTTCTTTTAGTCTTGGACCGTAATTTAGCAAGATACCATTTAAGTCATAGTAATTCTGATTTTCATCTGCCCACATTAAAATATATTTATTCATTTTGTCCTCTTTCTGTATATTCTCTGCATCTAGCTCTTACTTTATTATCGCTTTCTTGCACATATGCACTCCATTTTTCATAATTTAGATACTTCAGTCTTCTTATACCTGAATAAGCATCTGCCCAGATTCTTTCACCCAATTTTCTTCCTTGAACTATAAGTTCGTGAGCTTCTTGATCTCTAGCTGCTTTATCTCCAGCACGGTATTCCCATCCATTCATTGAATAGTATCTTGCATCTGCAGGTTTAAGGTCTTCTGGAGTTTTTCCTTGTTTTTTAGGAATAACTACTCTATTTACAAAGTCATTAGGGACTTCTGTGTCATCCATATCTTTTCCATAAACTTTATGTGTGAATTTTGTTCCTTCAAGAACTGTTTTGTATTTTCTTCCTTTTCTTTGACCTGCTTGTTTTTGATATTCTCCAAGAATATGTGTGTCTACTGCATAAACTTTATCAGCTTGTCTTAATTTTTCTCTTGTTGAAGCTTTTCTACCAGTATTCCTAAGGGCCTCTATGTCTAAGTTATATCTACCTATACTTTCTTCTAAAGCTTGAATATGCTTATCTTCAATAGGATGGTTTTCTTTATTTCCTATATAGTCTGGATGACCCATGCCTTCGGCTGTAATCTCTAATTCACCTAAATGTGCTAGTTCATCTATTCTAGTCTGAGCTATAGCAGCAAGAGTTGTCCCTCTCCTACCCCCATAACATCCGACCAGAGCTTTGTATTTGTTTTTCATTTTATTTTTATACCTCTTAATAATAGTAACATCTTTATATATTTAAAAGCTTTTCCTTGTTTTTTGTGAATTATAGGGAAAGTTTATATAGTATTCCATATTTTAACAATTATGATAGATATTGATGTAAAAGATAGGAAAATATTGTATTATCTTTCCCAAGATGGAAGAGCTAGTAATACTCATCTTTCAAAGAAAGTTGGGTTGAGTAAAAATGCTGTTGCATATAGAATTGAGAGACTGAAAAAATTAAAAGTTATAAAACACTTTGCTTCAATTGTAAATCTTGGAAGCTTAAATTTCACTACTTTTACTGTTTTGTTAAAGTTTAATGAGGATATATATGAAAATAGTTCTATTATTGAGTATTTTAAAAGCCATGATTATGTTGATTGGATGGTCAGCTTGTCTGGGCAGTGGGACCTTTTTATTGAGTTTGTTTCCAGGGATTTTAACCATTTGACTGAGATAATAGAGGAAATTATAAGTTATTTTAAAGATACGCTTGAAACTTATGAGTTATCTTATTCTAGGGTGACTTTAAGAGTTGAGCATCTTGTAAAGGATTTTTACCAGGACTTAAAACTCAGTCCTATTAAGACTAGTGAGAGAACTAAGCAGATCTTTAAGCTAGATAAGATTGATAAGCAGATACTAGAAGTTCTAAATAAAGATTCTTCTCTTCCTTATCTTAGTATTGCTGAGAAATTAAAGACCAGTATTGATGTTGTGAGATATAGGATTAGTAATTTAGTTAGTAAAGGAGTGATAGTTAAATTTTTCCCAGAAATATCCCTTCCCAAGTTAGGTTATACTGAGTATTTGTATAGTTTAAGATTAAAGAACTTATCTTCTGAAAAATTTAGGGATATTCAGAATGATATAAAAAATAATAACAATATAACTTATGCGTTTGTAGATAGTGTTAGTTTAAGGATTATTTTTGTCTGTGCATTTAAATCTCCAGAAGCTATAGATCATTTATCCAGAGGCTTAAGAAAAAAGTATATGGGCAGTATAGATAAACAGGAGTATCTTATAATTAAGGAACAGATGCTGTTTAATTTATTTCCCAGGGGATTAACTAAATAATTATTTTATGACTTTTATTAGCCCGTGATGCATTCTTATTTCAATTTCTTGACCTGATTGAAGAACTTTTGTAGCATTTTTAGTGCCTATAATGCATGGTTTGTTCATTTCTCTTGAAACTATAGCTGCATGACAAGTTATTCCACCTTCATCTGTAATTACTGCTCTTGCTTTTCTCATTAGTGGGACGAAATCAGGACGAGTCATACTAGTAACTAGTATTTCATCTTCTGAAATTGTTTCTTTGTTAGGGTTGAGAATTACTTTTACTTTCCCCCGTATAATTGGTTCGCTGCCCCTACATGCGACGTTTCCCTCTATTTCATATACAGTCTTAGTCTCAATATTTTTTGAGACTAGTTTTTTAAATTCTAGAAATTCATTTCCTACTAGTATGCTGAATTTGTTTGGTTTTTGAGATATAAACGAGCAGCCATTACGCCTTTGCTGTAAAGTGGAAATTGGCATTGAATTTTGGAGTATAAGGGGGATTTCTTCTGTTTTTGCATATCCTATTAGTTTTTCATTAATTCCTGTTCTTCTTGCAAATTCTTCTATAAATCCGTGTATATTATGTAGATATATTAAAATAACTCTTTTTCTATCATCTTTAATCCATGTAATATTTTTTATATATTCTAACTCCTTTACTACTTTTTCAGGGATTTTTAATTCTTTAATTAGCTCTTCTTGTTCTTTTTTAAGAGCATCAAAATTTGTTATTTTGTCTAGTTCTTGTCTAGCTTGTTCAATTGTAGATTCTTTTATAGAGTCCCTTAAAATATTCAGAAAATCAGTTACTTGCAAAATTGTTCTATCTAGATAATTGTTTTGAACCCAAAAAAATTCTCTTTGGTGTTTTAAAAGAGCTTCAAAGAATTTGGGTTCGTTAATTTTTATATATGTTAAGAAATCTTCGTTTGAATCATTCATAATTTTTTTTCTTTTTTTATTATTGTTTAGATATTTTATAATCATATTTAGAAGGCTTTTTCTTTCTTCAGCTGTGAATGAGGACTTTGTTGGAAGAGTCAGCAATGAAAAAGCATGTCTTGCTTTTTTCTTGTCACTTGCTTTTTTCTCAAAATCTAGGTAATAAAGGTCTGTAAATGGGTCGTGTGATTCAACAAGTAAATTAATATTCCAAAATTCAATTAAAGGCTTGTTAAATAAATTAAATTCTTTTAATAGTTCTTCTGTTGAAAGTTCTTTGAGTCTAATAAATTCTAAACGAGTCATTGCTGTTTCAAATTTTTTAGATCGCTTAGCCCATTCTTTAAAGAAATTTTCTATTTTTTTTGGATTTTTATTTACTGCTTCAAACTGGGCCCTACAATTTTCAATAGATTCTGATAAACTTAAAGATTGGATTATAAAATCATTTTCTGATAAATGTGGGTAGAAGGTTACTCCTGGTTTAAACCAATTTTCCATTTTAGCGCCCTCTTTAATTCCTAGTTCTGCTGTAATAGGGAGTCCTGGAAGTTCTTGAAACCAGAAATCATTGTGTTTTACCCAGTTCCAGAAGAATTCTTTGTCAATTTCTGGACATTTTTCCTTATTTAAAAGCTTGTTTATATCCTCTTTTTTATAACGTCTATCTCCACGATTACCTATTCTTACTGCTTTTAAAGTCCCAGAATTATCCCAGTTTCTAAGGGTTTTCTTACTAATCCCTAGCTGTTCTGCAGCTGTATTTATTCCAACTAATTCTTCATTTTTAGCCATTTTTTAATAATTTTAGCTTTTTTAGTTGGAATTAGTTGACCTTTGCATTTATAAATGTTTCGGTTAAAGGGTATTTAAAAAGAAGTTAGGGACTACTTTTCTAGAATCCTAATTACTCCGTGATTTGCATCTACTTCAACTAAGTCACCTGTTTTTATTGTCCTAGTAGCAGATTTTGTACCTACTATGCATGGAACTCCAAGCTCGCGAGAAACAATAGCAGCATGGCAAGTAATTCCTCCTTCATCTGTGACTAGGGCAGAGGCTTTTTTCATAGCTGGTAGAAAGTCAGGAGTAGTCATACCTGTAATTAGTATCTGGCCTGGTTTTATTTTATGAGTATTAGCTAGAGTAATAGCTACAAAAGCTTCTCCAACTACTTTTCCAGGTGAAGCACTAATACCTTGCAGATCTTTTACATCTCCAATATGATCTCCCAAGATTTTTTCATGCTCTTTTGAGGCATGAATTCCACTCCAGGTGGAGATTTTTCCATTGTTGTTAAAATAAAGAAAGTGTTCTTTTCTCTGGTTTATTTCGTTTTCATTTAACTCACCTTTTTGCAGTATTGAAATTATTTCTTCAGGGAGACACCAATCTAGTAGTGATGCATGAACTTTTGAGCGTTTTGAGATTTCATCAAGAATCTGAAATTCATAATAATTGTACTTCATCTGAACTTCTTTTCTAAAATCATGATAAATAAACAGCCTATCTAGGATTCTTAGGTATTCTGCAAGCTCTTTATCTTTTGATAAGTTATACTCCTTTTCAACAGCATTTTTTTCCTTTTTTGCTTTTTCTTTGTATTTTTGAATTTCATCAAGCTCATTTTGCACTTCTTTTTCTGATTTTTTATTACTTTTAATTTCTGAGTCAAAGTATGAAAAATCTTTTCCTTTTTCTCTAGGCCAACCTAAATTTGTCCACCAGAATAGTTCAACTAGTTTTTGTATTCTTGCTTTAAATTCTTGTGAACTATTAATAATTCTCCCAGATTTTAAATCTTTAATAGTTTCTAAAACCATTTTTCTTTCATCATTTAGATAAGAAAGCTGGCTTGGCATTGTAGATATATTATAAATTCTGATAAATTCTCTTTCAGTGTATTTCTCTTTTAGTTTGTTTTTTAAGATGTTCTTAATTTTTTCATTTATATCAATTGCCAGACTTTCATCAGTTCCATCAATTGCCATAACTATGCTATAAAATTCATAAATAATTTGAGCGAATTTTTTATAATGTAAAGCTAGTTCTGAGGTTTTCATTTTTTCAACTTTTTCTTTAGGAGTGTTTTTAATAAATGCTAGAAGCTCTGCTGATTTTTCATCCCATGATTTGAAGAAATTGTTTTCAAAATCTTTTGAGCTTAGGAATTTTTCAATTACTTTTTTACCTATTTCATACAAATTATTTTTATCATAGTACCAGAACAAGGTGCTATTTTCAAAGTAATTCATTAAATATTTAGCATTAATATCAAAATATTTTTTAATCCCACTTCTTAACGCTTCTAGTGGGTGTATTGATTGATGATAGCTTGTACCGCTTCGAATATATTCTAGCCATTCTATCTTCTTTTGTTTTGATTTTTCTAAGAATTCTAGGAGGTCTTGTTCTCTGTACTTTCTATCTCCTCTTGCACCTACTCTTACTGCTTTAAGCTTTCCCTCTCGATCCCATTTTCTTAAAGTTATGGGTTTGATGCCTAGCTTTTTAGCTGCTTCTTGTAAATTTAGTAGATTTTCAGCCATTTTAACTTGTTATAAGTTATTATAAGTATATATAAATCTTTTGGTTAAAGGGTATTTACATTGATGAAATTATTTCATCAGAATTAGAGATAATACAAATATTTGGAAAGATATTTTTTATAACAAAGTCGTGCAGTTCCTGGCTCATACTTGCGCAGCAGTCTTCTACAACTATGACTTGATGGTTTTCATCTGCAGCTCTTCGTGCAACTGCTTCAACTACCCAGTTTGTTGCTACTCCTGTTAAAAGTAGTGTTTGTATGCCTTGAATTTGCTTTTCAAAATCAGGGTTTGTGTATGGGCTTATTCTTGATTTTGAGATTACTGGTTCATTATCAAGAGGTTTTAGCTCTTCGTGGATTTCAGCTCCCCAGGTCCCTTTTAACATAGCTTTGAATTGGGGAGTCATTTTTTGAAGTGGCTCAAAGCTGGATTCAACTTCTGGGTAGCCTTCAGTGTATTCTACTTTTACAAAAACTACTTTTACTCCTAAAGAGCGAGCTTTTTCAAGTAGTTTCTTTGTGTTTTGTATGGCATTCTGCTTTTTTGCGTGTTCCATAATGCCCATTCCAGCTACTTTGCCTTTTTCGTGGATCATGTCATTTTGCATATCTAGAACCAATAGAGCTGTATTTTCTTTATTTACTTCCATAAATTTTAAATAGATTTAGATTATTTAAGTTTTTCGATTAGAGAATTCTTACTATACCTTTATCTGCGTCTATTTCAACTAGGTCGCCTGTTTTTAGGATTTGAGAAGCTATTTTAGTGCCGACTATGCATGGAATTTTTAGTTCACGAGAGACAATGGCTGCATGACAGGTGACTCCTCCTTCATCTGTGATTATAGCTCCTGCAAACCTCATTAGTGGTGCAAATTCTGGACGAGTCATTCCAGTGACTAGGATTGTCCCTTGCTTAAAATCAGTTGCTTTAAATGGGTCTCTTACGATTCTTACTATTCCTTGAACTTTGCCTGGATAAGCTGACTGTCCTGTAATTAACTTATCTGATGATTTTTGTTTTTCTTGGGAAAGGTAGATTCTATCTATTTGTTGTTTTATTGTGTCAAAGGTATTATATTCTTCTTCTATTTGCCCGTTATAATATGCTATTATAGAGTATCCTTTTAGTCTTTTCTTAATATAATTTTTATTTTCTTTTAAGTAGCTTATTCCTTGAATTAGCTCTTCAAAATTATAATAATATATTAAGTCTTTTTCTAAACCAGCTTCATTAAACATTTTTTGAGCTACTCTAAACTGAATTGTGATTCCTTTGGAAATTGGGTCTTTTCTTGAGTCTCTTATATTAATTATCTCTTGTATGTAATGGACAAGTTTTTTTTCATCCTGGTTTAATTTATTTAAGAATTCTTGAAATTGATTTAGTTTTTCTTCTGATGCTTCTGGAATTTCTGAGTCTTCATATTTTTCTTTTAATAGGTCTTGGACTATTTCTGGGCTTTCAACGTTTTTATAATCTGCAAACTGGTATTGGAGTTTTTCTGAGACTATTTGCCAGTTTTTGTGTTTTTTTGTAATTTCCATAGCAGCTAATTGCCTTTTTTTGTCAAATGAATCACTTATTGGAGTGGTAGCTTGGTCCCAGATTTGATTTAGCCTTTGTTTTGTAATTGGTATTTTAAGTTCTTTTATTAGTTTAATACACATTGACTTGTCAAATTGAGTTGCAAACCAGGCTAGGCAGTTTAAGTGACGTACAGAATCAATTATTTCTTTAAGATAGTTTAGAATTGTATCATAATTATTTTTTTGGATAAAGTCATAAGTAAGTTTATTGTATATTTTATCTATTTTATCACTAAATTCTTTGAAAATTTTCTTTCTTTCTTGTAATTTATTTGGATTTTTCCAGTATTGCCTGAAAAAATCTTCAGCCATATTATTATAAGTTGTTTCTGACATGAATACAATTCCTTCGTCTTGTTTCATTGTTATTAGAAAAGTCATGTTTAAAGGCAGTGTGTAATATAATTCATGAAAATTAGGGGCAAATCCTCCTGCTCCGTTTGCTAGCATTGTTACATTATGTACAGGTGGGTAGAATCTATGGCCTCTCATTATTTCTAGAAACTTATCCATTAGTGTAGGCTTCATTTTTTCATACCTATTTTTCTAATTATTCCAGTTGAACCGTGAATTTCAACTATTTCACCGTTTTTAAGCACTTTTGTACCAATCTTAGTGCCTACAACACAAGGAACTCCAAGCTCGCGAGAAACAATAGCAGCATGGCAAGTAATTCCCCCCTCGTCTGTTATGATTGCTGAAGCCAGCCTCATAGCTGGAACAAAATCAGGAGTAGTCATTGTAGCCACTAGAATTTCACCTTTTTGCATTTCATTGACTTTGCTAGGATCTAGCAAGACTCTCACATTACCTAGAGCATTTCCAGGGTTGGCTGTTGTTCCTTTAATTTCTGTTACAGTTTGGTCTATTTTTTCTACAAATGCATCAAATATCTTGTCTGCTTCTTGTCCAGAATATGCTGAAAACTTTCCTTGGATGCAGTAGAAAAATCCTTTTTCATTTCTTCTTTCAAGCTCTTTTTTATCAATTTTGTTTTTAAGCAGAGCTTCTTTTAGTTCATTAAATAAGAGCATGTTAAGTAATTGCCTTGGAATGTTAAGTCTTTTTGCTGTTTCTTTTCTCCAATTAATCATGTGATAATGAGATATAGTGTATTTCTCTTTTTTAAAGTCAAGAAGATAGCCTGAATCAGCGATTTCTTGGAATAATCTAACTATTTCTTTATGGAGTTTAAGTTCTGTTATAATTTGATTCTTTTTTGCTTTAATATTTTCAGAGTATTTTTCAAGTTCGCTTATCTTATCTTGCACTTTAATTTTGCTTTTTAATCTGTCTTTTATAACAGTTAGAAAATAATCCAAATCCCATATTGCACTTCCATAATCATATGGTACCCACGAGAATTTTTTTTCATGCTCTAAGAGTTTTTTGTAAAATGGTTGAAAATTTTTTAAAGATTCTTTAATTTTCTTTATTTCTTTAATATCAAATACCTTTTCTAGGGCTTTATTTCCTTTGACTTCTTTTATTAGCTTAAATAATTCTAGTTCTTCTTTATTGACAAAGCTTGGAGTATCAGGTGTTATCAGTGTTGTTATATATGAGTCTAGTATTTTTTTATCATTTATTTTATCTTGGATTTCTTTTTTCAGCTCTTCTACAAATCCAAACCTTAGTCCCCAACTAACCATTTCACTATATGGGTATGCTTCAAGGTATAACTTATAGTATTCCCTGTATATTTCAAATAGTTCTTCATTACTCTTCTTTGTCAAATCTTTATTTGAAATTTCAAGCGTAAACTTATTCAGTGTTCCCACTTTTTCTTTGAAGTTTTTTATAAGATTTTTTACTGAAAGTTTATTGCTCTTTGCATTTTTGATTACTGTGTTTTCAAATTTACTAAAGAAATCTTCACGAAAAACCCAGTACATTCTTCCTTTTTTAAATGCTACTACTAAGTCTCTTAAACTTTCTCCTAAGACTTCTGCTACGTTTGAGGTTGCTCCTTCCATTATTGGTAGAGCTAGTATCATATTAACATCATTATTGCTTCTTTCTTGGGCTATTACTAATCCTTTTGGGCTTATTTTTATTTTCATTTTGCTTTTTTTAGTATTTTAATTATACCTTTATCTGCATCTACTTCTACTATATCATTATCATTTAAAACTTTTGTGGCTATCTTAGTTCCTATAATGCATGGTATTTTCATCTCTCGGGCTACAATTGAGGCATGACAAGTTATACCTCCTTCATCTGTTACTATTGCAGCAGCTTTTTTTAAATATTTGACTATTTCAGGACGAGTCATTGGTGCTACTAAGATAAAATCTTTTTTGTTTTTGAAGATTTTTTTGTAATTTCCATAATCTTTTTCTGTTATTTTTATTACTTGGCCTTTTGCGAATCCAGTGTAAGCTGAATTTCCTGATATTTGGTTCTTTTCACTAAGTTTTGGTTCTTGATTTACTAAGAAATTTTCAATTTCTTCTGCTTCTTTATTCAAGTAAATATTGAATTGATTATTAATAATTGTAATTGCTAGGGGTCTATTTTCTGTTATTTTTATTTTATTTCCTTTTAATATATTAATAATTTCTTCTGAGGTAGCTCTTTCAAGTTGTTTAATCTTATATTCTAATTTTTTTTGTATATACTTTATTATTTTATTATATGCTCTCCATATTAGGTCTACAAATTTGGAAAGTTTTATTCTTATTTCTGGTAGCTCTTTTAATAATTTGGAGTCATTTGTGTCAAAATATTCTTCTGTGTAAAATAAGTATGTTTTATAAAGTTCAAGGCATTGGTTATTTAGAAAGTTCATTCCTTTAATTGCTTTATCTTTATCTAGTTTTGAATTAATGAAACTCTTTACTTTCTGCTTGTTATTTTTTATATATTTCAAGCTATCTGAATTTATTTTATTTATTAGTTTTTCATCAGAAAGCTTTATTTTTGAAGCTTGTTCATCCCAGACTTGAAAATTTTTATTTTGAAAAACTACCAAATTAGGTGTTTTGTTTGCAATAATCTTGTAATATGGATTATTAATATGTGCATGGCAGGCATATTCCCATGATATGACTGGAGTTATTGAAAACACTTCATATTTACTGAATTTATGTGTTTTTAGAAGGGTTATCATTTTATAATTCTCACTATACCTTTATCTGCATCTACTTCAACCAAGTCTCCATCTTTTAATAGCTGAGTGGCTATTTTTGTGCCGATTACACAAGGAACTCCAAGCTCGCGAGAAACAATAGCAGCGTGTGATAGTAGGCCCCCCTCATCTGTTATAATAGCTGCTGCTTTTTTGCAGGCTAGAATAGTATCTGGGCGAGTCATTTCTGTAACTAGAATTTCACCTTTTTTAAATTTAAATACTTCTTTAAGGATGTTCTTTTTATTATGAAGAAGAATTCTTACTTTGCCGCTAGCTTTTCCTTTCATTGCTGTTTTACCTATAAGTTTATTTACTTTTTTAACAGATAGCATTTCCTTGTATATTTTTTTAAATTTTTTGCCAGTTATTAAGGACGGCTTGCCTTTTAGAGTGTAAAATAAGTATCCTCTTGATCTTTCTTCAAGAATCTTGTGAGAAACTTTCTTACCATTGAAAATTTTTATGATCTCTTGATTATTATAAAAAAATAAATCTTTTACTTTAACTTGAAATCTTCTTGAAATTTCTTTAAGCACTACACCTAGAAGAAAATAGAATAAAACCTCCCCTTCTTTTCTCAAAATAAATCTTAATTTGCTTAAATCTATAATTAAACTTTCATGTTTTGACGCTTCTTTTTCCAGGTTAAACAGGAAAAAATCCTCTGTTTTCATATAAATATTAGAATAATTAACTAAAGTTTTTAGAATATTATTAAAAAATAAACTTTTTAATTGGGAATTAGACAGATTTTTAATTTTTATATTATTAAAATATTGCTTTGTTTTTTCAATTTCCTTAAGTATTTGTTGGACCTGCTTCTTGTAATTTTTAATATTTCCATTATTTGTGAAGAATTTATAGCCATATCCTGCTGTTTTCTTGTCTCTGTCATTTAAATAATAAACGTGAATGACTGAATTTTTGTAAAGAATGAGCATGTCATTTGCAAAAAGCTCTATGCTCTTATTGGATAGGAAAAATAGGGGTAGCCTAAGCTCCCTTGCCCAGAATGTTATTTTGTATATTCCTTTTGGCAACATTTTATTTAGCTTTCTTTTTAGATAGGACTTTTACTACACCAATATCTGCATCTACTTCCACAACTTCTCCTTCACCCAAAATATCTGTTGCATTTACTGTTCCTACTATTGTTGGTTTTTTTAGTTTCTCAGCAACAATTGCAGCATGACAGCTTCTTACTATTCCTTCATCAGCGTCAACTTCAACTCTTTTTCCTTCTTGCAAAAATTCTGTTGCTATTTTAGTGCCTATTATTGTAGGTTTTTTAAGCTCACGGGCTACTATAGCTGCATGGCAGGTAATTCCCCCTTCATCTGTTACAATTCCTCCTGCCAGTTTCATGGCTGGTACGTATCTTGGATCAGTCATACTTGTAACTAGAATATCTCCTTTTTCAATTTTTTTTGCATCTTCTATTTTTCTTATAATTCTGACTCTTCCTATAGCTTTTCCTTTATATGCTGAGACGCCTTTAATTTCTTGGTTTTCTTTTTTTTCATTAAGTTCATCCCATAAAGATTCTTTGTAAAATATTTCTTGACCTTTCGAGGTATATTTTATGATGCAAAATTTTTTTCTTTTTTCAATATCTGGAATTTTCTTGGTTTTAAGGAATTCTTCAAATTCATCTATTGTGAGGTATTTTAAAGAGCCTTTTTTAGTATTGTACTTTTTTTCAAGTTTTGTTAGTATTTTTTCCTCGATTATGAAACTTCTTTTATGCACATCTTCATATGCTCTTCTTATTTCTAGGGCTATATCATTAATTTCTTTTGGAATATCTTCTCCATAGTACATTGGAACTTCATATCCTGAAAGAATAACATTTGTAAAGTCAACAAATGTTTTGTAGAGTTTTACTGCTGCTTTTTCTGGGTTTTTGTAGCTATCTTTGTAAAATTTGTTAAATTCAGTGAGTTTTTTGTCATATTGCTTTTTTATTTTTCTAAAATCCTCTAAAGTATTTCTTTGGATAAGGCTTTTACTTCTTTTTCTTCCATCTTCTTTTGATGTATAGTGGTAGAGGATGTCATCTCTCATTGTTATATAACATGGACTTGATCCTACTCCAAAAAATTCCTTATTTTCATTAAATAAACCTTTAAAGACACAAGTTGTTCCTAAAATAGAATAGTCTCTTTGATGTCTGTCATAATCAAGAGACTTGTCAAATTCTAAAAGAGTTGTTTTTTTATCATGTCTGTGCTGGCTTTTTTCTAATATTATTACTTGGGCGTGATTTGCTTTTACTTCAACTAAATCCCTGTCTTTAAGGATTTTTGTTCCAACTTTTGTGCCAATTATACAAGGTATTCCAAGTTCACGAGAGACAATTGCAGCATGGCAAGTCATTCCTCCTTCATCTGTAACTATTGCTGATGCTCGTTTCATAGCTGGAAGATATTCTGGGCGAGTCATTCCAGTTACAAGTATCTTCCCTTGTTCAAAGTTCTTAATGTCCTCTAGTGTTTTGCAGATTGAAACCTCCCCTATTGCCTGTCCTGTAGATGCACATGTTCCACTTATTGTTGTTGACTCGATAATTTTTTCTTGATCTGAAATTTTCTCATATATTTCTTTTGCTTTATCCCCGCTAAAAATTATTATATTATTTGGAAGAGAGGGATTCATAATCCATATGAACATTTCTTCTCTATTTTTGATTTCTTTCTGAAATTCTTTATCTAAAAACTTCTTGCTTTCAATTTCCCGAGGCATTAGATAATAGAGTTTTTTAACAGGAATTTTATATTTTTCTGCTATTTTGTGCAAGACTTTATCATGCTCGCATACAGCTTTCATAATATTTTCTTTTCTTTCATCTTGCCAGAGTGTACAAAATGAGAGAAGATTAGCAAGATTTTGAGTTTTTCGATCTATATTGTATTTTTTAATTATTTGTTTTTTTGCAACTCTTATTTTAATAAAGTGATCTTTTGGTAGCAATTTAATTGAATCTTTTTGCTCAAGTAGCTCCTTTATTGTTAGAGGATCAGTTCCAGCATAACTGCTTTTAATCCATTCAAATTTTTCAAGGTGTTTTTCAAGAAGTTTTTTTTGCTTATTCTTATCTTTAGATTTAAATGCTTTTAATAGACTTTCATCATGGCGATTGTTAAATGATTCTTCTTCTGGCATGGTTAATACATTTAACGCTTCATTAAGCTGTTTTAAATCTTTTATTTTTTTATCAAGCAAATGTTTTAATACATGGCTTTGAGTTAAGGAAAATGCTTCAATTACATGACCTGTTCCTACTCCATAACCAATTAGGTCAAAAGTTATCTTAAATACCTCTAACAATTCTTTCTCTGAATAATCTGTTTTAGCTTTTGATTTTAGCTTGTTGTATTGCTTTGAAAATTGGTTGCTGTAGATTATTCTGGTTTTTTGAAAATATTTTTCATCTTTTTTTAATTTATTAAGTATAATCTCTCCAACTCTCTCTAAGTCAGATTTTATGTAAGACATGTCCCCAAAGTCTTTTTCTGACTTGAACATAAATTTCTCATAGCTATATCCTAAAGGATCCTTCATTTTATCTGTTGAGTCTACAGCTGCATTAAAGAATACTGGATATGCAGAGCCTTGTTGAGTTATTCTCTCTTCTTTTAGTATTTTTTCGATAATTTCGCTACTTGGGTTCTGGTCATTAAGTATTTTTACTATACCTTTATCTGCATCCACTTCGACTTCCTGGCCGTCTTTAAGTACCTTTGTAGCTATATTAGTGCCAATTATACAGGGTTTTTTTAGCTCACGAGAAATAATAGCTGCATGACATAAAATTCCCCCCATATCTGTTATAATAGCAGCTGCTTTTTTCATCAATGGAACATAATTTGGATCTGTCATACTACACACAAGAATCTCCCCTTCTTTAAATTTTAAAAAGTCATGACTTCCAAGCACTATTTTAATATTTCCTTTAACAACTCCTTTATAGGTTGGTGTGCCTGTGAAATCTTTTGTTTCTTTTAGTATGGTATCAAGATAATCCTTTTTTAGCTTGTCTAAATCTTTTTTGCATAATAAATAGTTATTATTTATAGAAATCATAGCCACATCATTTCCTAGACAAGAATCTTCTAAAGTGAGTTTCTTTCTTTCCAATAACTTATAAAATTGATCAAGTGGCAGAGATAACAATTTTTCGTAAGATATTTTATTCGCTGATGCAATTTTTTTAAAAACAGGTTTTAAATTGTATACTGCTTTGTTAGTCACTTCATTATTAAGAATTCTTCCTACTGAAAAGATGTTTAGGATTTTAATTAATTCATTTAATTTTTTATCTTTAAAATTATGTTTTTCAAATCCTCTTTTTTCATTATCTGCTCTCTTAATCTGTTCTAGAATATCTTGTTTAGTGTAACCTTCTCCAGATAGAAAGTATTGGTTTAAATAACTGTATTCTTCAATCACTTTATCTATATCTTTTGAACTAAATTTTCCTTTTTCTCTTAATCTTGCTATTTCAGTCTCAAGTTTAAATGCATCTGATTCTTCATCTTTATCTAATAATTCTGGCACTGTAATTTGTTTTATTTTTAGTTCATCAAATCTTTTCAATATTGATTCTTCAAGATAATTACTCATATCCCTTAATATTTCAAATACAACAAGAATTGTTAATACTTTCTCTAGGATATTTGATACTGATTTTTCATTATAGTTTTTCTTTTTAGATATTTCCCCTATTTCTTTCTCAAGTTCTTTTCTGAATTTCTCTTGATTTTTATTAAAATTATAAATAAAACTAAAGTCTCCTGAATCTATTCTTCCAACTACTTTTTTTTCAATTATTTCAAGTTCTTTTTCTGCGACGTAAACATCATAACCTGCTGATAAATATTTAATAGGAGGAATATCTTGAATTCCATATTTTTTTAAATAAAATCTAGATTGTGAACTATTGAATATATCAAACATTAATCTTGGAACTCTCCAACTACCTACTTTTTTCCAATTATCTTTTTTGTATTTATCAATAAATTCTTTGTATGAAATTTGTTCACTTTCTTTAAATGGAGTTTCAGAATAAGTCACTTCATCTTTTTTTTTAGGCTCTTCCTCTTCTAAGGAAGTTAGAGTAGTAATTGGGCGAGATTGAGTTATGTATAGCTTACCTTTTTCCATTGCCCATTCAACATCTACTGGGAATCCATAATGGTTTTCTATCTTAGCTATTAGTTTTGAAAGTTCAATTATTTCTTTATCTGTTAAAATCTGTTTGTTTCCTTCTTCTCCTAGCTCTCGCCACTCATTTCCCCCACCCTTTACTCTGAATAAACCTCTTGATTGTTCTGAGATATTTTTATCAATAATATGCCAGTCCTGCTTGTCTATAACATAGCTATCTGGAGTTATCTGGCCTGAGACTATTGCTTCTCCTAAGCCTAGACCTGCTTCAATTATTAGCTGGTTTCTGTCTTGAGTTACAGGATGAACTGAGAATGCTATTCCAGATTCTTCACTAGCAACCATTTTTTGAACTACTACTGCTACTGATATTTTTTGATTGTGGAGTTTTTGCTCAAATCTATAGAATATTGCTCTTGGAGTGAAAAGTGAGGCCCAGCATTTTTTTACGTTTTCAAGCAAGCTGGATTTTGTAGTGTTTAGATAAGATTCAAGCTGGCCTGCCCAGGCTGCTGAAGCTGAATCTTCTGCAGTTGCGCTGGAACGGACTGCTACATATTCTGCACCTAGTTTTTTAAATTCTACTAGAATCTCGGTTTCAATATCTTTAGGCATTTCTGCATTAAGAATTAGAGCTTTTATTGTTTCTGAAGCTTCTTCTGATGTATGCACTTCTTCTGTATTGACAGTGTCCATGGCTGCGTCAATTTCTGTTATGAGATCCGCTTCTTCAATGAATTTTTCAAAAGCATCTGATAATATAACAAATCCTTCTGGAACAGGAATTCCTGCCTGAGTCATTTCACCTAAACTAGCTCCCTTACCACCAGCTATATTTGCATCATTTTTACTAATTTTGGAAAAATTGAGTGTAAATTGCATATAGGAATAATGAAAAAAGGCATTAAATAGCTTTCGTTAAATGAATGCTCCTGCCAGCTCGCTTTCCCACTCGTTATTTAATTAATAAGATTGCCTCGTGAAAAAGCTCGGGATTCGAAACCATCACTTTCAAAATACTCTCCCCAAAACCAGTAAGGGTCATATAGGATTTCGCAAGCTTAATCCTATGAATGCTCCTGCCGGGATTCGAACCCGGATTTCAAGCGCGAGAGGCTCGCGTCCTTAGCCGTTAGACTACAGGAGCTTTCTAAAATATAGAAAAAATGGTTTTTAAAATTATGCTACTAAAAATACTTTGTCATTTGGGCGCACTTTATCAGGGACTTTTATTCCAATGTGGTCTCCTTTTTTTGCTTTTTGCACGTCTTTTCTTTCAATTTGCATGCTGTCTACTCCAATTTCAAAGTCAGTTGTATTTCCCTTGATATGGACTTTATCCCCTACTTTTAAGCCCGCCTTAAGCTTTATTGCAGCTACGCCTACATGACTAAAGTATGTTGAAATTTCTCCAATTTCTTTTTCTTTTGCCATATTTTATTAAAGAATAAGGTATATTTAAGCTTAGCGTACTAAGAAGTTTATTATTTCTTTAATTTATGTTACTAAGAAGTAGTTACAATTAGGAAGGTTTATATACTCTTAAAACTGCTAAATTTTATGGTAAATATAGAGGATATAAAGGATGTTTTAAGAGGGGAATTAGGCGAAGATATAGAGATAACTGGATTTCAAAAAATAGGAGAAGGATATCATTCAGACGGATTTAAAATTTCTACAAATAAAGGAGAATTTTTTCTTAAAAAAGTAAAATCAGAAGACCTTGGTTTTGAGCTTCCAGAAAGAAAGATTTACTCTTTATTAGTAAGTGATGGAATGCAAAAAAGAGCAAAATCTAGTCCCAAGGCTGTAGGAGTTTTTATTTCTAATAATGGAAAAATTTCAAAGATTCCTAGAATAGACAATCAAACAGAAATTTTTCATATTCAAGAATTTGGCGGGAATGGAAAAAACTATTGGGATATTTTACAAGAAAAAAAATACAAAAAACAAATAGATAAAAAAGATATTGAAGAAATTGAAAAACTTACTGATTTTATTAGTAAAATACATTTAATAAAATACCCTTCTAATGATAAAAAAAAGCTTAATGCAGTTTATAATGACTGTTTAAGAAATACCATAATCAATCCTGAATTAACTATGGTCTTACTGCAAGATTTTCCAAATGATCATGTTGTTTTTCCTCTTGAAGCTCAGAAAAAATATCTTGCTTTAATGTATGATTTAATTACCAGATTTAAAGACAGATCAGAAAGGTTGAATGCTCTTCATGGGGATTTTTGGGGGAGTAACTGTATTTTTAATGAGCAGGGAGAGTTATGGGTAATTGATTATTCTAGAATGCCTTGGGGAGATCCGGGAATTGATATTGGATGGTTTATTTGCCAGTATTTATGGCTTTATCATGAAACTAAGAATGATTATTTTAAAGAGTTGGGAGAATTATTTTTAAAAAAGTATGAAGAAAAAACAGAAGATAAGCAAATAAGAGAAGGAATAAGCTTAATAGTTGGTTTTCAGGGAATTGTTTATCTTTTTCCTAAATTTTATCCAGATAGAGATAAAAAAACAAGTGAAAGATTTTTGCAAAATATAATTGATATCATGAAAGAGGGGAGGTTCAAATGGAATCAAATTTAAAGTTAGAAGAGGCTGATGGTGTTTTAGTTAGGCATGGGGAGGCTAAATATGAGCAGGGAATTGTAAGTAGCTTAGGATTAGCTTATGACTTGACTTTTAATGGTTCTATAAAAGTGATGTTAGAGGCATATAACTTTTATAAAAGATTAGGAGAAGCAAAAAAGCCCTTTAAAGTATTTTATTCAGATTATGGGAGGACTGCAGAAACTGCCAGAATATGGAGAGACACTGCCAGAATTGAAGGTAAAGTACCTATTGGAGAAATGTTTTCTAGAAAAGGATTAAGAGAGGTTGAGAATTTTGATTTAGCTTTGACTTTAGCTTTGGTTAATGGAGGGGAATATGTCTTAAATGGAAAGAAGGTTATGATTAATAAGGAAAAAACTAATCCTTTTGATTTAGATATTGGAGATTTTTGGATTTCTGGAGCTTATTTAAGACTTCCAGATGACTTGCCTGAAGCAATTATTGGGAAGATGAGAATTTTGGAAAGTTATGAAGCAGTTAATACTAGATTTAATAGAGAGATTCAAGAATTAAGAGGACTATCTAAAGATTCAAGAGTTATTGTAGTAACTCATTTAGGTTTAATTGATAAATTAGCAAAAAAAGCAGGAATTTCTGAAACTTTGGGCTCTGGAGATTATTTACCATTTAAATGGGGAGAAAGGGATTTAATTGTTTAAGAATAGCCCTGCAAGGCACTCAACAATTTTCTGATAAAATTCTTGGTGATTTTAACTCTTACGAATTAAAGTATTCGAACCTGGGAATCCAGGTTTAATGATGCCTACGGCATCATAAATAGCCCCGCCAGGGTCCTGTACCATCGTGACCATTTCTTGGGATGTTATTTATCAATGTTTCGGCAGTATGATGTCTTGAATCTGGCTTTATTTATAAATCTTGTCGAGAAGGAGTATATGGATAGATTTATTTCTTAGGATATTAATGCCAAATTTTGTTGAAAAACTCTCTGAACATTTTTGAAATTTGTTCTGATACTATTAAATAACCTACTGGCTTTTCCTCCCACGAAAAGATTGCCACTTTGTTATTATGTACACTTATATTTGAAGGTATTGGGTAATCAGTAAATTTCATCTTAAGATGCTTTCTATCTTTAAATAGTCCTTTAAGCTCTTTTGGCGCTAACCCCTTTACAATTAGTCCCTTAGCTTTTCTTTTTGAATCATACATTTGAAAAAAATCTTGGATTTCTTTATTTTTCTCATTTACATTTACAGTGAAGAATATGTACTCATCATTTTTTTTAGTATCTTCTATGAGGAGATTTAAAAGAGCCATTATTCCTTTTGTTCCTTCAAATATTTCTGCTTCCTGCTTTTCTTTTGAAGTTCTTTGCTTAGATTCAAGCTCTGGTAGGATGTTAATTAATCTCTGTTTTTTGTCATCTAAGAAGGATACAAGCTGTTTTGGTGAAATTGCTTCATAATATTTGATTTTTCCTTTTTTTACATATGAAACAAGACCTTTTTCAATTAGTGAATTCAATGAATTATGTACAGCAGAACTTGCCATGCTTGATTTTTCAATTAAGGCTCCTACTTTACATTCCCCAATACTTAGCAAGGAAAGATAAACTTTTACTTCTCCTTTACTTAAACCTAATTCTTCAAGTATTGATGTATTCATGGACTGCATAATATTAAAGTGTTTATAAATCTTACTATAACTCTCCAATTTTAGAGAGTTATCAATTAAATATAGAATTTTCTTGAGTTTATTAACTAAATATTATGGAGGAAATAAAATGAAAGATGGATGGACAGAACGTGTAAGAAAAGAAGCTCTGAGAAACAGAGATAGTCTAGAAAGGACTTTTGAAGATGGCACCAAGAAATATACCTTTAGCTTTGCTGATATAGATGCCCATTCTTATGGACCATGCATGCCTGATTATAACTTAGTTGCAGATATAAAGATAGCAGATGAAGCTACATGTAAAATTGAGCGTTTATGGAATCAAGCTCTTGGAAGTGGAGTTAAGCCACAAGCAAGAGAGTCAGTTCCATTTGGGCAGGAGTATTTTGATGGTGTAAAGCCAATCTTATCCAAAATTGTTGAAAGGGAGCTTAGAAGGAACAATGAAGAGTTAGTTGAAGCTATTGAGAGAATTAGACGAATCTAGAAATAAATTTAATCTCTTTTCAAAAATGAAAGACAAAATAAAGAAAATAGCAGAAAAAGCTAAAGAATTGCTTTATTGGGATTTATTTTATACAATAGGATACAGCAGTTCAGCTGGACTAGCAAATGGATTAGCTAATTCAAGGGGGGATGAAGATTTTAGTGAAGGATTTGGTCAAGCCTACTGTAACAATTTCCCATTAGGAATTGCCATGAATCTGGCTTATCCATTAGTATTTAATCAGCTTAAAAAAACAAAGCATTATAGATTATATTCTAATTTATTTACGATAGCTGTAAATACTGGATTTTTAGCTTGGCACCATTATGCTGGAACAGAGCATCCTATTGAAGCAATGGGTCTTAATACTGCTATTGGACTAGCTATGGCTAATAGAAATGTTTCTGAAACTAAGAATCTTGAAACTGAAGTTGTTGAAGATTTCAGAGATTAATTTTCCTTATACATCCACATCAGCAACTCCGCCGCCCAAATCCCCTCAAATAACAATTTTGTAAGAAAAATTAAGATGACATAATCTCTATTTGTTTTCTGATATTCAAAATATCCTTTTCATTAATCATTGATAAAACATCTTTGGATTTATTTAAGAAACTTTGTGCTTTGGAAAAAATAAACTCCATATCTTCTTTTGCAATAATTTTATCAACATAATACTGAGAGGTGTTTCTTATATCAAAAGCCTTACTTATAATTTTGTAATCTTCCTTTGAATAAAATTCCATTAAGAGCTTCTTCATAATTTCAAGAGTGCATGCATGAATTTCACACTTAATTCCTATCTTCATCAAAACTGAATAAAGCGAATAATACATAGAATAATAACAGGCAGATATTGCAAATTGGTTGTTTAATGTTTTTTCACGATTCATAGTCCCAATCGCATTTTCAGCCATCTGAATATATCCTTTAGAAAGATTGTGATTTGACTCAATTAGCTTAATTCCCTCTTTCTTATTACAACACCATTTTAAACTTACCATATTAAATCAATAAATTCTTCAACTCCTTTTAAGACTATATGATTTTTCATGACTTCTTTTATAAAAATGTCTTCTTTATTAAATTTATCCTTACCTGATTTAACGAGATTTATTTTTATTCCATATTTTTCATCTAAATCCTCTAATTCTTTAATTTTTCCTATTAAAAAAACATCTAAATCTGATTTTTCATTGCTTGTAAAATTAGCATAACTTCCGAAAATAACAAGCATTCCAGAAGCTCTTTTTTCAAGTTCAATAAGCAATTCTTTAATCTTTGCATATCTTTTAATAAAATCATTTTTTCTTCCAATTTCTATAATTTTAAGTATATCTTGAATTTGTGGATCTAGTCTATTTAGAAAATAGTATTTATTTTTCCCCTCTGTAGAATATTTAAGGATATTCTGTTTTTCAAGAGAATTAAGTATATTTGAAACAGTTTTCTGGTTCATTTTTAGCTTTTTTGCAACTTGTCCACCATAAATCCTTTTAGAATAATCAGAGCTAAATTCTGCTAATATTTTGAATGCATTATCATTAAGTAACATATTACTTATGTAAGTAATAAGGTATTTAAATCTTCCTGTTTTCTAAATTTTTGCAAAGAACAATTTTGTAAGAAAAATTAAGATCTTTTTTCTTTTAATCATTATAAACTTTCTTTCTGTGATCAAACTTCAAAAGAATAAGTTCATCTTCTTTTAATGTATAAATTAATCTAAATGGTTTAATATAAAGCGACCTTTCTCCTCTTTTATATTTTAGTGGCTTCCCAACTTCGGGATTTTCAATTATCTTTTGTATTTGTTTTTTAATTTTTTCAAGAAGAAAGGAATCCAATTTTTTAGTATTTTTAATAAATTTTGGAGATCTTGTAACTTTTTGAATAGTCACCATTTTTTCATTTCATCTAAAAAATCTTCAACCTTTTGAGTAGTACCCTTACCTTCATCAATGTCTTTCCATATTTTATCAAGCTCTTTCATTTCTTTCATCTCTTTTTCTGTAAGTCCTTCTACTTTTTTTAATATTATTAAATCATTTTGTTTTGAAACAATAAATGCTGTACCTTCTGCCAATCCTTTTCTTATTCCTTCTGGAATAACTACTTGTCCTTTTGTGCTTATTTTTGTTATTTCCATGTTGTAAGATAATCTTACTTATTTATAAATGTTTCTGTTTTAGAAAATACTCTGCGAAAATGCCATAATGATAAATAGCCCCACCAGGATTCGAACCTGGGTCACAACCTCCAGAGGGTCGTATCTTTGACCACTAGACTATGGGGCTTCAAGAGGGATTTTCCTAGATATACTAGCATGAAAAAAGTATTTAAATATTAGGTTCTTATAAAATATAGGAAAAGATGGGATTATTATTTTGGCTTGTTGGAATAGGATTAATCTTAGTTATATTCATGTTCTTGAAAGCTAAGGATATGAGGCATAAGATATATGCTATTACTATAGTTTTATTGATATTATTTTTTTATATAAGTGCTAGCAAGATTTTTACAGCAAGTCCGGTTGATGTTAAGAGTTTTGATGGGGTGGTGCAAGGTGGAAAGCTGTATTTTTCTTGGTTAGGGCATGCTTTTTCAATTGCAAAAGATATAACTGGGAAGGTTGTAAGTGCTGATTGGTCAGGCAATTCTACGAAAATTGATGATAAAGATACTAAAAAATCAAAATGAAAATTATAATGTTTATAGTAATGTTCTTGATTATAGGAGGATTATTTATTATTTCTGAAAATAGACTGGCTTTAAGGAACCCAGAAAACTTTACTAAGTTTGGAGGCCTTTATTTTGATTGGATGGGTGGTGTTTTTAACAATGGAATTGAGGCTACAGGATATGTTGTAAAAATGGATTGGCTACCTGATGAAACTGGCAGTTAAGTTTTTATATTAATTTTCTTGTTTAATTCTGTTAAAATTCAGTAAATTTTAAAGCCTCGATAGCTCAGTTGGTTAGAGCGCATGCTTGGTAAGCATGAGGTCCCGAGTTCAACTCTCGGTCGAGGCTTAAAAAATCTCATCAAGCCCCATTTCAAGAGCTGCAACTGGCATTTTAAGGTGAGAGTTTTTAAGAACTGTTGGGGAGATTTCACCCATAATTCCAATAGTCTTTCCGTTAAATATTATACTTCCAGTTCTTCCAGTAATAAATGACTGGTTTTCTGTTTCTTGGACTTCAAATTTAGTGTCAAGCATATTTCCCAAATAATCTAGAATTCTTTTAATTTCAGTAAAATTTGAAGGAATCAGCGCAATTGAAATCTTATTTTTCTCGATAATTCCTGTTTCTTGCTTTTGGTCTAGACTGAAAACTTTTCCGATTTCAAATATTTTTTGAGGGTATTCAGCATCAACGTTTTCTGAAAGTACCTTAAGTGCTAGATGAAGCAAGTTTTGCCTTAGAATATTATAATCTGTTTTTGAACTTTCAACTTCTATAATATCCTGAGCTTTTTGCACCATTTTTTTAAACTGGTCTTCTTTTTTAGTTAGATGGTAAGTTGAAATCTCAATAAGTCCAAGTCCAGTAAGTATGTCTGAAATCTTTCTTTTCATTATTTCTTTAGGGTCTTCTTGGCCAATTGTTGCAATTTCTGGAATTTCTGGCTGGAATTTTTCAAATCCATAACCTATTGCAATATCTTCGTAGATATCTACAGGATGCAAGATATCAACTCTCCATGCAGGTATTTGCACTATTGAGTTTTTGTAGTCATATCCCATTTTATCAAGACTTTCTTTAACTTTTTTTTCATTAAGTTCTATACCTAATAGTTTTTCAGCATCTTTAATATTTATTTTAACTTTTTCAGGAGTAAGGTCTGGAGTTTTTTCTGGTTGTTTGTATTGAAGATTCATCTGGTATATTGAACCACCCATATCTGCCATCATAGTTACTATTATATTTAGCGTTTTTTTCAAGGAGTCTAGGTTAAATCCTGAGCATTCAATAAACACATCTCTTGTGTTTTCAGTGATTTTTCCTGTATTTTGCGAGTTTATTATTGGAGGCATGCTTAGTATTTTTCCTGCAGAGTCTACAAATACAGGATACTTGTCATATCCTCTTAAAAGGTGAGCATAATCTCTGCCTGTAGATGTTTTAGTAAGTATTTGAGGAGCTGTCATTTCTTTGGTTTCTTCTAATGGTATAAATTTAATTTCTTCTGGTTTCATAGCCAGGAATTTAATTGGAAGTTTAATTTTCTCAAGAGGATATATCCCTATAGCTATTTTTTTCCTATTTCTTCCAAATGTGGTATGTATTTTTTCCTGCACATCGACAATTTCCTTGATTTTTTCATTATCAAACTTTATTCCTTTCACTATTGCACATGCTGTAAATGGACGTATTTTTTCCAGATTTTTGTCAATAACTACTTCAAAGTCTTTTTGTGGAGGATTAATCTTATAGTTTCTCAGTCCTTTTTCTTTTCCTAAGAAAGCTTTTAGTGCACGAATATAACCTTGAAATGAGAGTAAATCTGGTCTATTTGGGAAAATTTCAAGTTCAATTTCATTATCATTAAGATTTTCCAGGGGAGTGCCTAGGTAAGGTATTTTTTCCTGCACATCGCTAGATAGCTTTATATGCTTTTCAAATTCTTTTCGTGAAAATTTTACATTTGCGATTTTTATTTAGTCTCCTCGTTCCAGTCTATTTTTGTTCCTTTTCTTTGAGCATTTTCTAGGGAGAATCCTTGAGGATAGCGTTTCTTTAGTTTTTGCATATTTTCTTCAAGTATATTGGCAAAGTCCCATCCAAAAAAGTTGCAAATCATAGCTGAATACCATAAAGTATCTCCTAAATTTTCTTTTATACCCTCTTCTGCTGCTTTATTTTCATGAGCAAAGGTTTTCTTAATGCAAGAAGCTACGTCTCCAGCTTCTCCCGCTATTCCAAGACCCCAAGTGGATATTTCTAGATCTTTGTTTTCAAATTTTTTTGCAGTTTCCTTGCAAAATTCCTGATATTCTTTTAAGCTAGTCATGTTTTTATCCAGTGCTTAATTTTTCTTAGCTGATTTATATCATTTTTATAGAGTTCGCGGATGTCCTGGATTTTATAGTAATCCATTAAAGCTCTGTCAAATCCAGGCCCCCATGCAAGGACTGGGATGTATTCTCCTAATAAAGGTATAACTACTTCTGGGCGGAATATTCCTGAACCTCCAAGCTCTAACCAGACTTTTTTTTCAGGATGAAACCAGTTTATTTCTACACTAGGTTCGGTATATGGGAAATAAGCAGGTGTAAATCTTACTTTTTCAAAACCCATTTTTTTAAAGAATTCCTTTAGGTAGCCTAGCAGGTGGCGCAAATTTGCATTTGGGTCAATTACTATTCCATCTGTTTGATTAAACTCGAAAGCATGGCTCCAGTCAACTGTTTCGTTTCTAAAGCATTTTCCTATGGAAAAGTATTTTCCTTTTTTGTCTTTAATGTCTCTTAGACTAGCTAGAGTAGCTGCTGATAGGCAGGTAGTGTGGGTTCTTAAAACTGGTTTTTTAGCTTCATCTTCTTTCCAGGAATATTGCCATCCTTTACTTCCACTGACTCCGGTTTCGTGTGCTTGAGATACTGTTTTTAGTATTTTCTTGTCTGGAAGCTTGGTTTTTAGGTCTTTAATATAGAATGTATCATGCATTTCCCTTACAGGATGGTCTTGAGCTGTGAAAAGGGCATCGAAGTTCCAGAAGCTTGTTTGTACTAAACTGCCAGACATTTCCTTAAATCCCATTTCTGTCCATATTTTTCTTCCATGATCTATTGCCAAGTTTACGAAGTGGCGTTTTCCACCGTAAATTGTTGGCACTTTGCTTTTAATGTCATATCTTCTAAATTTTTTACCTTTCCACGAGCTTGATTTAATCATTTCAGGTGTTAAAGACTCAATTAGCTTGTCAGTTTTGCTTAAGTCTATTTTTAGAAGATTTTCGCCAAGAGGGGTTACTTGAAATGTAATTTGTTTTTTATTTTCTATTCTTATTATGTCTTTTCTGTTTTCTAGTGATTTAAGGGCGTGCTGTTGTTCTGGTTTAAGCTTCTCCAAGTCTATAGGAAGAGCTTCAATTAGCTTTTCTTCCAGGCTTTTTTTAATGACTTCTTCCATTGATGATGCAAGGAATATGCGCTTTTCTTTCATTTCCACCATCGCTTTCTTTTTTAGAGCACCTAAAGCTGCCTTGAATTCATTATCAGATAGTTTTGACTCTTTTTGCGCTGTTTCTAGAGTTAGGTTTTGTTTTTCTCCGATTATATTTAGGAGTTTTCTTTCAGGCAGGCCATTTTTTAGGTAGAGAACCCCATTAGTTCCTAAGTCTACTACTTTTTTTTCCTGGGTTTTTGTTATTATTATTCCCTTATTTTCAAGAAATTGCAGTGCTCGAAGCGCCGAAGTTTCATCTAGGCCAGATTTTTCAATTATAACTTTTAGATTACCTTCTTTTAGATAGGGAGTAATCTTTCTTTCAATTGGAGATAGGGATTCTATTAGTTCATCTGTGCTCATTTTTCTTTGCTCTTTATATATGGATGATACTATGTTTTAAAAAGCTTGCTTCCCCCTAGCCCTTGTCAGGAATGGCATATAGTTAAATTTATATTGTCTTTTTCTGTTTAGTATTATGCAAAAACGAGGGGTTAGTGAAAAGTTAGTTGTAATTGTAATTATTGGAATATGTCTTGTAGCTTTATACTTCTTAGTTAATAATCCTTATACTGCTCAAGTAATTTCTGGAAATGTTGTGAGTGATGGAGGGAGGAGTGGCGGGGTGGTGGAAAGGGGGATTTCTGGTTTTAGTATTTTTGAGTGGGTGAGTAGTTTATTTGGCGGCGGGGAGGAGGTGATGTTGCAACCAGCACCAATTTGCGAGGCAACAGGTCCTGGAGAATGTTTTTATGTCGCAACAGATGGTTTAGATACAAATGCTGGAACATTTGATTTTCCATTTGGAACTTTGAAAAGAGCAATTCAGGGAATTGGACCAGGAGATGTTGTATATTTAAGAGGTGGAGTTTACAATGCTACTCAGAGGATTGATGGATGTGGTGATTCTGGGGGGTGGGGTACTCATAATTGTTTTGCTTATATAAATAATAAAGATGGGGCATTTCAAGATTGGATAAAAATTAAGTCTTATCCAGGAGAAAAAGCAATTTTAGATCAGGGAATGTATAATGAAGTCCCTACTAATCCAAATATACAAATTGATTATTCTTCTTATTTTATTATAGAAGATTTAGAATTGAAAAATGGATATGGTGCAAATTTAATGGATGACAGCAACCATGATATGATATATAGGAACTTGGAGGTTCATGGGAAAAGAGGAGGTTATGAATTGTCAGGGGGATTTGTGGTTTCAGGTCCTTTGTATAATTATGTGATTGAAAATAATCTTATTTATGATAATCTTTGGGGTGCAGGAAATTCTATGTGCTCTATGAATATAGTTGAATTATTGCTTGGCGGAAGTGATATTGAGGGAAGGGGGGGAAGAAACATTACAGTTAGGAATAATTTAGTTAAAAATGGGTGTACTGGTATAAGAACCAAGCATTCTGACAGCGGTCCTCTTTATATTTATAATAATACAATAATAAATATGACTGATAATCATGGGGGGGGATGGGGTATTGGAACTATTGACTGGCATAATGTTTATATTTCTAGAAATTTAATAAAAGATGTTACATTTGGACTTGGAAAAGCATTTTGGGGCTCCCCAATGTATACTAATCAGAATGTTACATATGAGTATAACACAGTTTATAATTGTGCACAGGCAGGATTTGAATTTTATTCTGGAGGCAATGTAACATTAAGAAATAATATCTTTTATGAGTGCACTTCAAATTCGCCTGGACCTTTTTCTTTTTATAGTTACTTTAATGACATCCCCACAAATCCAGATGATATTGATACAGACTATAATTGCATTTATCATACAACTTCTATACCTTATTTTGTTGGAGAGGGTTGGAATGCTCAAGTTTGGGATTATCCTTATGCAAGGGACAATTGGGGCTATGATGCTCATTCTGTAATGTGGCAGAATCCGCAAATACTTTCAACAACTTATGGAAGTCCTGATTTTTTAAGGCCGGCAAGTGGAAGTCCTTGCATAGATATGGGTTATTATGCAGGAGAGGCTCCTCCAGCACCAATTTGCGAAGCAACTGGAAGTGGGCAATGTTATTATATTGCAACAGATGGGTTAGATACAAATGCTGGAACATTTGATGAGCCCTTCTTAACCCTTGATCATGCAATAACATTGATTGGACCAGGAGATGTTGTATATTTAAGAGGAGGAACTTATGATGCAACTCAAAGAATTGGAGATTGTCTTGGAGGAGTTAATAATTGTTTTGCCGCAATTAATAATAAACATGGAACTGAAACTGATTGGATAACAATTAAAAGTTATCCAGGAGAGTGGGCTATTTTAGATCAAGGGCATTATTGTTATAATGGGATGGCTATGAATCCTTGTATGGAGATACATTCTAGCTCATTTATGAAAATTGAGAGTTTTGAATTAAAAAACGGTCATGGGTCTACCTTAGGTGGTGGAGAAAATCATGATATGATTTTCAGGGATTTGGAAATTCATGGAACTAGAAGTGTAGCTGGAAGTTTTGGAGAGCCGTGTGTTGCGGATATAAAAAGTGGATTTGTAATGGGTCTTAATGGTCCAAGCTCAGATAATTATCTTATTGAAAATAATAAGATTTATGATAATATTATGGGTATAGGCGGACCAGCTTGCGCAGTAAATGTTGCAGAAATTCATTTAGGAAGTGATGATCAGGTAACAAGTGGGAATAATATTACTATAAGGAATAATTTAATTATGAATGGGTGTGAGGGAATAAGACAGAAACATTCTGGGGGAGGTCCTGTATATATTTATAATAATACTATAATTAATATGACTTGGGGTTGTGGAATATCTAATATTGGCTTTGATAATACTTATGTTTATAGGAATTTATTATATAATGTTAGAAGAGGAATGGAAAATGGATTTTTTTCTGGAAGAGGGCATTCCAAAAATAATTTATTTGAGTATAATACTATTTATTGCAGGCCTGACAGTACTGCAGGTTTTGATTTTTGGTCTGGAGATAATCTTACTGTAAGGAGGAATATTTTTGTTAATTGTAATGGTGGAGCTGAGGATATAAGATTTTATACTGTTATGACTGGATATGTACCTGATAATACTTTTGTAAATTTATCTACTGATGAAAATTGCATTTACCATACCACTAATGTAAATGATTATGTGTTTAAAGATTATGTTAAATATAATTATATTTATGCAAGAGATAACTGGGGCTATGATGTAAATTCTGTGATGTGGCAGAATCCCCAAATACTTTCTACAACTTATGGAAGTCCTGATTTTTTAAGGCCTGCAAGTGGAAGTCCTTGCATAGATATGGGTTATTACGCAGGGGAAGCACCAATTCAAACATGCGATGAGCAATTAGGAAATACATGCACATCTACTCAGGAATGTGATGGAAGCTGGACAGCTGCAAGTGATACTTCTTATTGTTGTTTAGGAACATGTGTTGATTGTACTGATATTGATGGAGATACTTATAATATTGAAGGAGGGGTTTGTGGTTTGGTTGATTGTAACGATACAAATGAGTATATTAATCCCGGGAGTTCTCAGCCAAATTGTGATTGTGTTGGAACCCCAGAAGTTAGTGAGGTTGGTTTATGTACAAATACAATAGATGATGATTGTGATGGTTTAACTGATTGTGTAGATGATGATTGTTCTATTGATGCAAATTGTGTTTGCACTGATAATGATGGAGATAATTATGGGGTGGGAGGAGGTTGTTTAGGAACTGATTGTGATGATAATAATATAAATGTTTGGGGTTTAGTTAGTTGCAATTATGATGGTGCTTCATGTGGGAATTATAATTTATGTTTAATAGCTTGTCCAACTCCTCCTGCAGAAAATTGTTCAAATACAATAGATGATGATTGTGATGGTTTGGGTGATGCAAGTGATCCTGACTGTGGGGCATCAACTTTAACAACAGGACTTGAAGCATATTATAGTTTTGATGTTGATGCAAATGATGATACTGGAAACGGGCACAATGGAGTAGTAACCGGAGCAACCCACTTGATAAGTAGTGGAAAATTAAATGGGGCTTATAGTTTTAATGGACCCTCATTAAGTAATTGTATTAATATTGCTGACTTTTATGTTCCTGAGATTACAATTTCAGCTTGGGTGTGGAAAGATTCATCATATACTGCAACAGGTTATGCAGGAATTGTTAGTAAATGGGATAATGATTATTTTATGGGAATTACCAATGGAATGTATTCTTTTTGGTTAACACCTGGTGTTACAATTGATACATCAATTACTTTTCCAAATGATGTCTGGACACATGTTGTAATGACTAAAAATGCAACTACATTTAGAGTGTACAGAAATGGTGTTGAATTTGGTGCTCCTTTTCCTGTTTTAAGTTCTGGTTCAATTGTTGATGGCAGTCATATAATTAATATTGGATGTAATGATTATGCATCTAGCTTTTTTGGAGGAGATATAGATGAAGTTGGAATTTGGAATAGGGCTTTAGATGCTAGTGAGGTTTCACAATTATATAATGGAGGGGTTGGATTGAATCCTTTAGAAAGTGGGCCAGAGTGTGTTATTGATAGTCCTGATTGTGATTATTTAGATGGGAATAGTTGTTCTGGAACTGATTTTATGGATGATAATGGAGTTTGTAATGTTGGAGTATGTGAAGTTAGTTCAACATTAAATCAAGCTTGTGATGATGGAGCATTTTGTAATGGTGCTGAAACCTGCGATTCTGTTGCAGGATGCTTGGCAGGAAGCAATCCTTGTCTTGGCCAGTCTTGTGATGAGATTGGTGATTTTTGTTATTTTCCTTGCACCCTTGACACAGCAACATGGAATCCAACTGGCTTAGTTGATGAGGGAACTTTGATGACTTTAGAAGTTACTGGAACAAATTGCGATGGAGAGACAATTAACTTTGAAATTTGGGAAGATGATTTAATTAATGGTGAAGATGCGTCTGATGATCCTGTAATAAATAATCCATTAAGTGTAACTTTTTCAGGAACAACTGCAACAGGAACTTGGACTGCAGAATATCAAGACGATGTTGTTGGAAATCCTGAATATTATTTTATTGCAGAAGTTGATTCAAATCCAAGTGAAACAATTACTTCAGCTAGTGATTTACAAGTTCAGGAAATTGTTGCTCCTTATTGTGGTGATTTAACTTGTAATGGTGATGAAATTTGTGGAGATACAGATAATGCTCCTGAATGCAATACTGATTGTGATGTTTGTGGAACTGAAGAAACCATTGAAAACCTAACATCAGATAACTTCAAGTTTAGATTATACCACAATACTCCTGGAGAATTTGGAGTAGAAGTTTATAATGGCACTGATTTATTATTTGATAATCTTGTTATGGACTTGAGTGTTCCATTTGAGGAGTATTATTCAGATTATTCTGATGATTATATTGTTAAGAAATATAATGGAACTTATTTTCAGTATAAGTTTAATGTTACAATGAATATTAGTTTAGCTGGAGGAGATAAATTAACTATTTATTCAGATATTCGACAAGAAAATCCCTCTTTAAGTTCAATTGCTTTGCAGCCAACTTTATTTGATTTTATTATCCAAAGAGATGAAGATATGCCTTATAGATTTTCTCCTATTGATTTTACTGACATGATGGCAATGGGGCCTGTTGATTATACTAGTGAGTGGATTGGAAACTGCAGGGAAATATATGCTCCTTCTATAGGAGCTTTTTCAGATAATTTAGGAATTGTTGCAACTCAGATTGCACCTGATTTTTTAAATTATGAGCAAGATATATGTTTAGGTTATAAGAGAAAGCTAGGAGATAATGATCTTGTAAAAATACATCACAGTTTTTATGATACCTCCACTGATAATTTTGGTGTATTAAATTTAAGTTCTGGAATTCCTGAATATTTTGGATATATAATTGAACCTTTTTACTTAAATGAAGTTAGATTAAATCCAAGAATCCCAGATGCAGATGCAATGAAAGTAATGAGTATTTCTGCTGATCATGTAAAAGAGTATATTTTTACTAGTGAAAGTCAAAATACATATGATATTAATGGAAATGTTGTTGGTTATATACAGCCATTTAATAATGATTCTGCAGATAAGTTTGTTGATATAGGGACTGTTGCAACAGAAAGCCAGTTTAGAGATAGTGTTTTTGAAGATTGTGGTCCTCATCCAGGAGGAATTTCTTGTGTAAGTGAGGATGGAGCAGGGGGATTAAGCCAGAATATGATTGAAAATGTTACAGGGTTTTCACAAAAAGGAATTGATATTTTTGCTTATGTTAATATAGGTGTTCTAAAGAATAGCTCAACTGAGCTGTTTGAGAAATATAATGGTTGTTTAGCTAAAAATTCAACAGGTGATTTTTATATAAATTCTTTCTTCCCAACTAGTCACGAAATTGATTATAGAAATTCTACATGTAGGGAGTGGATTAAAAATAAAATGGTGGATGAATATTTATATTATAATCAGGATGTGAATAGATTTGCAGGATATAGATTTGATGCGATTATGGGAGAAGCAGAAGTTGTTGATAATTTTGGTAATGGGCAGAGGACTATAACTGAACCTGCATTCAAGACTTTTATTGATTATTATGTATATGATTTATTTCCTGCATTGAAATTAGCAGACCCTGAAATAAAATTACTAGTCAACCCTCCATTTATCTTACAAACCGGTGATTTAGGAGATGGTTATGGTGTAGGGGATAGACAGGCAGCAAAAGAAGAATATCCTTATTTCCATCTATATGATAGAAATTTATTGCCTTACTTACAGATGTTGACTAATAAGACTTTATTAAACATATATGGTAGGCATCATGATGGTCAGAGGGCCATGGTTTATAGATTACCTCTACCTGTTTATGAATTTGGAAATATGATGTTTGATGATAGAGAAATTTTCTTAGAAAAAACTAATGAGATTGCTTTTGAAAAAGGTGGTTTTGATGTTGTTGAAGAAACAATCTTGTATCCTGGAGGGAATGAAATAATCCCTTATAATTCTTATGAATTAGTCTTGCTAGGAAAATTAAAAACAACTGATGATGGAAGTGAGTATTTATTTATAGGGTCTTTTAACAAAAATTTGAATTTTACATATTCAAATATTTCTAGTATTTATTTTATGCAAGGCAAAAATATCACAAATGCAGTTGATAATTCTGGAATTAAAGAAATAAGTGCAGAGATTCTTGCAGATGGTTTAATAATAGCAAGCCCTGTTCCTTTAAATGTAGTTAGTGACAATGAGGTTAATTTAAGAGTTTATAGTTATACTCAAGAAAAAGTTAATCTTAATATTGATGGAACAGGTAATCTAACACTAGAATTTAAGGAGCTTTTACCTAGCGCAAAATATAATGTAACTGCTACAACAAACTATTCTTCTAATACTAATGTAAATGGAGATTTATTATTTGATATTGAATTAACTGAGGAGGTATTTATTGAACTTGTTTTAGATTCAGAACTTCCTCAAGAAACATGCTCTGATGGAATTCAGAACCAGGGGGAGACAGGAGTTGATTGTGGAGGTCCTTGTATAGCCTGTTCTAGTGATGATGATTCTAGCGGAGATGATAGTAGTGGGGGTGGCGGAGGTCCTAGTTTTCCTCCTGGGAATGTAACTACTCCTACAAATCAGTCTCAGACTAATATTACTATACCTGAAGGAATTGAGTGCATTCCTGGAACTTGTAATTTTACTAGCAAGATGCACTGCTCTGATTTTGGGTACTGGGTTGAAGAAGAGTATTGCAGTTATTGTGAAGATGATGTATGCCAGAAGGATTATTGCGGTGATGGGATATGCCAAAAGTACTTAGATGAGGATTTTAGAAGCTGTATGGCAGACTGCAAAACAGACTTAATAGTTCCAATTATTTCTGCAATAATTATCTTTACTATAATATTGTTTAATGTAATCTCTATTGTAAGGTCTAAGCCAAAAACTAAATTTATTACTTCAAAAGACACTAAATATTTTAATGTATTAAAACCATTTTTAGAAAAAGCTATTCAAAAAGGGTATAAAAAAGAGCAGATTAGAAAATTACTGCTTGAAAAGAAGTGGCCTAAAGATATTGTTGATAAGGCGCTAAGGGTATTATAATGAGAAAGTGTGTAGTAGCTGGCCAGTTTTATCCAAAAGACAAGGATGAGCTAATGGAAATTATTGATATTTTTCTTAGTGAGGTTCAAAGCGTTGAGAGACATAAGATAATTGGGGGAGTAGTACCTCATGCAGGTTATATATTTTCAGGCAAGACTGCTGGTTACTTTTTTAAGAGTTTAATTGATAGTAATTTTGACACTTTTATTATTCTTGGGACTAATCATTCTGGTTTAGGTGATAAAATTGCACTAAGTTTGGAAGATTTTGAAACTCCATTAGGAATAGTTAAAAATGATAAGAAGCTAAGTGAAGAGCTACTAAAGTATTTTAAGCTAAATGAACAGGCCCACAAGTCAGAACATAGTATTGAGGTTCAGCTTCCTTTTTTGCAAGTTGTCAAGAAAAAATTTACATTTGTTCCGATTTTAGTAAAAGACTTGAATTTAGAAGATATAAAAGATTATTCTGAAAAAATAGCTAGCTCTATTGGAAGGCATAGTGGCAAGGTTTGCATAATTGCTAGCAGTGATTTTACTCATTATGGGCGAGTTTATGGATTTACTAGCAAGGAGGATATAAAAACTATTGATAAGAGGGTAATTGATAAGATTTTAGAGTATAGTGTTGGCGGTTTTTTAAAAGAAGCTGGCAAAACTAGTGTTTGTGGCAAGGATGCTATTGCTTTATGTATGGAAGTTTGCATGAGGCTTGGCTCGAAAAAGGCCAAGGAACTGAAGTATTCTACTTCTGCTGAAGTTTCTGGAGATAAAAATATAGAAGTGGGATATGCTAGTCTAGTGTTTGTATAGATTTCTTAGCTAAGTCTGTGCCCAATCCAAGAGTTAAAAGCAAAGCTCGAGCATTATGTTCATCCTTATAATTAATAATTTTTAAACTAGCTTTATATTTTTTAATTAGCTTTAGATTTTGCATTACACGAGCGAGAATTTTTGCTCTTTCTTGATATTTATTTCTTAGTATTTCATTAAAGTCCAAGATAAGGGTGATGTTATTATCGCGAGCTATCTTGCATAGAACTTGGTTTAATCCAGAATCTCGCTGTTTTAGCTTATCGTGTTTATTTTCATGATTTAAGATTAAGGCTGAAACTTTCTTATTTTCAAGAATCTTGCGATTAAACTCTATATCTTTTCCTTGCACTATAACTTTTTCTTTTTTTGAAGAAATTTTATCAATTTGCTTTCTTGCTTGATTTATATTAGAAGAATCTATAATTTCCATTTATCTTGATATTGTTGTACCTTTAAATTTCTTATTATTTAGGAAATTATCTAAATTTTTAAGATCTAGTCCAAAAATATAAGCTGGAATTTTGTTATCGCGGATTATCTTAGCTGAAGTCTGGTCTAGGGGAAAATGCTGTCCCGGCTTGAATGCGAACTTGTTCACCATTTTATAAAAATCCTCCCAGGATATTTCAGATATAAATTTTGCATTTTTGAATTTCTGAGGATTTTTATCATATAATCCCTGAACATTAGTTATATTTATAAAAATTGTATTAAAATATGCAGCTATTTCGCAAGCAGTTGAATCAGTTGTCTGCTTAACTTTATAGCCAAGGGCGCCACAAATTGCAATATCTTGTTTTTTAATCAGTTTCTTTAGCTTCTTCATTGTAGTAGGAATAACCTGTTCTGGGTCTTGATTGAAGTAAACTGAGACAAATTTAGCATTTGCCCGAGTAGCAGCTATTCCTGCTGTACTTTGAATTTTATATGAGTTATTTTTTAAAGCTGAAATATATTTTCTTGCAAGGCTTCCTCCTCCAGTTACTAAAATGAACTTGTAATTTTTAGTGTTTTTATTTATTATTTTCTTAAATTTTTCCAGGAAGTTTGAATTAACTTCGTCTGGAATAATCATGCTTCCCCCAAGACTTATTACTATTATCCTCCTTTTCATGTTATTTAGATTTGTAACCAAATATTCTATTATAATCTTTATGATTTGTGATATTTAGTATAAAGCAAATTACGTCAATTTCATCTCCTTTAATTGTATAGATCATTCTCCAAAAATTTGTTAATTCAACTCGCCATAAATTTGAAACATTAAATTTTTTAGGTATTAGCTCTTTCTTAATATTATCCCCATAAAATGGATTTTCTTTAATTAATTCTACTTTATTTTTAATTGATTTAAATAGTTGCATCTCTTGTGAATTTGTTTTTCCAGATTCTAATTGCTTTCCTACAATTTCATTTAATTTTATAAATGATTCTTTTGCATCGTCCAGTAAAATTACTTTTACTGGCTTGTTTATCATATTTCCAAACCTCTTTTTATCAGTTTATTAAGCTCTTCTCTTGGTGTATAAATCCAGACAACCCCTTTTGTTGATATTAAAATTTTTCCACTTATTTGCAAATAATCAATAATTTTGAGCAGGGTTGAATGCATTATCTTTTTTGGAAGCCTTCTTTTTAATTCTGCTATAGATATTACTTCTTTTGCATTTCTTAATTCTTTTTCAACCATTAAAACAGTGTTTAAAGTTGGGGAGTGTTCAATTTTGTTTATTATTTCTTGTTTCATACAGTGTATTATTTATATAATTTAGATATATTTATATACCTTTTAAATATATAAATGTTTCTGTTTCAAAACTTCAGTAGTAAAACATTTGTATCTCATTTAATTGTAAATAGCTTACTGTCTTGTACATTGAATATACCTAGCCTAGCTCCAGAGTCAAGCCAGCCGTGGGCGTAGTTAATAGAGGCAAAGGCATTAACGTAATGGCCTTGTTTTTCAAAATAGTGAGCGTCTTGCAAGTAATTAGATACCATTTCAATAATCTCACGAGCTTCACTTTCCTTTCCTTTAATTATTGATTTTTTAGCTATTTTAAGTGCTTCTTCAGTTACAGAAAAGTATTTCTTAAGCCTTCTATTACAGATTAGATTTATTTTCCTTTCCATATATATTATATCTTAATAATATATATAAATCTCACTATATTTGCCTAAACATGCTAAAAAATAAGGTTAAAGTATCTGTTATACTGCCTGTTAGAGATGAAGAACAAGCTATTCAATCATGTGTTGAGCAGATAAAGCAAGTTTTTAAGGAGAGCAAGATTAGCGGGGAGATTATTGTTTCTGATTCTTCGAGAGATAGGAGCCATGAAATTGCTGAAAAACTGGGTGTTAAAATAGTAAAGCATAATAAAGAGGGCTATGGTGCTGCTTATCAAGAGGGTTTTAAGTCTGCTGATGGAAAGTATATATTTATGGCAGATGCAGATGGAAGTTATGATTTTAGGAATATTCCTAAGTTTTTAAGCTGTTTAGATGAGGGTTATGACTTAGTTATTGGAAATAGATTTAGGGGGCATATTCATAAGGGGGCAATGCCTTTTTTTAGAAGATATATTGGAAATCCTGTTCTTTCTTCTATGTTTAGATTATTCTTTAGTTCAAATATTGGTGATGTTCACTGTGGAATGAGGGCTATGACTAGAGAGGCACTGGAAAAACTTAATTTAAGGACTATTGGAATGGAATATGCTTCTGAGATGATTATTAGGTCTGTAAATATGAAGTTAAAAATTTGGGAAGTCCCTATTAATTATTATAAAAGGAAGGGAAAGTCAAAATTAAGGATTTTTAGTGATGGTTGGAGGCACTTAAGATTTATGCTGATGTTTGCTCCAGCTTATTTATTTTTAGTTCCAGGATTAATGTTTTTTTTGTTAGGATTATTGTTTTTTGAATTTTTATTTTTTGAGTATGGAAGACTGGTTATATTAGGAAGTTTTTTTGTTATATTAGGGTATCAGATAATTAGTTTGGGTTTGTATGCTAAGGCTTATATGAAATCAACTGGCTTTATTGAGTCTGATAGATTACTTGATTTTATTGCAAGGACTATTAGCTTTGAAATAGGTATATATTTAGGTTTGGTATTTTTAGGAGCTAGTTTTATATTAGCTTTAGGATTTGTTGTTTTTTCAGGGAATTTAGACAATAATACTATTTTGATAGTATTGACTTTAGCTGTATTGGGGGTTCAGACTATCTTTTCTGCGTTTTTGCTAAGTATAATGTTAGTTGAAAAAAAATAAAATGATATTAGATGAGAAAATAGCTGTGGTGACTGGGGGGGGAGGGGGTATTGGAAGAATTATATGTTTAGATTTAGCCAGGCATGGAGCGAGTGTGATTATTTTGGCAAGAAGCAGAAATGAAATTGAAAGAACCAAAGAGTTAATTTTAAAGAATGAGGGGGCTGCTATTTCTTACGTTTGTGATGTTTCCAATGAAAAGGATGTTAAAAAAACAGTTTTGAAAATTGTCAAGAAATACGGGAAGATTGATATTTTAATTAACAATGCTGGAGTTAAATTTAAAAAAAGCTTGGTTGAAACTTCTTTAGAAGATTATGAGAGAATTATGAATACAAATCTGAAAGGCACTTTTTTATTAAGCAAATATATCTTGCCATATATTCCTAAAAATGACAAAGGAGTTATTATAAATATTTCATCTGGTGCAGGAAAACTTGGCATAAAAGATTTGTCTGTTTATTGTGCTTCAAAGTTTGCAGTAATTGGCTTAACTGAAGCCCTGGCTTTAGAGTTGATTAGTAAAGTTAAAGTATATACTGTATGTCCTGGTGATGTTGAGCCATCTCCTTATCATAGCTTATCAAAAAAAATAAATCCTCACGCTATTTCTGAGAAAGTTGTAGAGTTAGCTAGTGGAAAGAGCAGGTTTCCAAGTGGGTTTTCAGTTGGAGTGTATAATCGGAGAGACTTTTGGCTTTATTTCAGAAGTAAAATTGCCTTGTTTTTTAACAGATAAAATGAAAATAGCTATTTTTCATAATTTTATGGATAATATCGGCGGAGCTGAAAAAGTAGATTTAATTTTAGCAAGAGAGCTAAAAGCAGATATATACACTACTAATATTGATGCAAATAAGATTAAGAAAATGGGCTTTTCTACAGAAAATATATTTAGTATTGGTAAGATTCCTGTAAATGCTCCATTTAAGCAGGAGATGGCTTACAGGAAGTTTAGGAAGCTTGATTTAAGAAATAAATATGATTTTTATATTATAGGGGGGGATTGGGCAATGTCTTCTTCTTTGAACAATAAACCAAATTTATGGTATGTTTATTCACCAATAAGAGAAATTTGGGATTTGTACAGATATACTAGGAGAAACACAGTTCCTTTTTATTGCAGGCCTTTTTTTGATTTATGGGCAGATTATCACAGGAAAATGAATATAAATAATATAAATCATGTCGATAAGATTGTTGCAATATCTGAAAATGTCAGAGATAGAATTAAAAAATATTTGAACAGGCAGGCAAGCGTGGTTTATCCGCCGACTGACACTAAAAAATTTAGATATAAAAAAAATGGAGATTTTTGGCTTTCTGTGAATAGGCTAATTAGCCATAAGAGAGTTGATATGCAGATAAGGGCGTTTAAAAAAATTCCTGAAGAAAAATTAGTAATTATTGGAAGCTATGAGATGTCTCGGCATTTTCAAAAATATGCCAGTTATATTAAAAGAATAAAGCCTGTTAATGTAGATATTATCAGTTGGGTTGATGATGAGAGTTTAAGAGAGCTTTATTCCAATTGCAAGGGTTTTATTACGACTTCATTAAATGAGGATTATGGTATGAATGCTGTTGAAGCCATGGCTAGTGGAAAGCCAGTAATTGCTCCGGATGAAGGTGGATATAAAGAGACTATGATTGGAGGTAAGACTGGAAAACTAATTGAAGATATTAATGAAGATAAGATTGTTAGTGCAGTAAAAGAAATTAGAGAGCATCCAAGAAAATATAAAGAAGACTGCCTGAAGCAAGCTAAAAAATTTGATGTTAAGATATTTATCAATAAAATGAAAAGAGAAATTCAAGCATGAAAATAGCAATTATGGGGTATGGGCGTTCTGGCACACTTTTACTGAATAAAATTCTGTCTGCTCACCCTAAGATTTTTTTCCCAAGTGATGAATTTGATAATTTTCCTTTTTTTTTACAGACATCAAAACATGTATAATAAGTATGGAAAGAAAAAATATGGAATTATTTCAAAAGATATACATAAAGGGTTGTGGCAGAGTACTTATTCAATTGAAGCCCGTAACTTTAGGGAGTTTGTTGATAAGTTATGTTCAATATACTGCAGTGAGTCTAAAGCTGAGGTAATTGGAGTAAAAATTGCAGGAAATATGAAGGATAATGTCAGCTTAATTAAAAATATTTTTCCTGATGCTTATTGCATTCATATTATAAGAGACCCTAGAGATATACTTGTTTCATTAAGAAAAGTTCCGTTTGAAACAAAAAGTGCTTATATATTGGGAAAAAACTGGATACAAACAATTAATGCAATTAGGCAGTTGAGAAAACTGCCCAATTATTATGAAATTAGGTATGAGTCTCTTTTAACTGATCCTGTTAAGGAAATTAAAGGCATTTGCAAGTTTCTTAATCTAAAGTATAATAAGAAAATGCTTGATTTTCATAAAAATATAACTGGGAAGCATAGTTTTAACACTTTAATTAGAAATAAAATTGCAAAGGATAATACTGGTAAGTGGAAAAAAGTGTTAAGTAAAAAAGACTTGAAATTATTATATTCAGTAGCAAGCAAAGATATGTTCAGTGAGGGTTATTTAGACAGAGTTTATTATATTCATATAGGTATTTTTGATAATATAAGCGAGTATTTGAAAGATTTTATCAGAAAGCTGAGATATTTTGATTATGATTTGCCAAACAGAATATACCTTAAAGAGCTGTTATTTTTAAGAGGAATTGGGGTAAAATAAGGGAGTTTATAATGGTTGAAGGATGGTTAAATAATAATGAGGCTGAATTGCTTTTTAATCTTGCTAAAAATGTAAAAAATGGAGTTATTGTAGAGATTGGCTCTTATAAGGGCAAGTCAGCACTAGCATTGGGGAGAGGAGCTAAAGTTAAAGTATATACTGTTGATTGTGATAAGTCTAATTTAAAAGAGCTTAATGATAATATTAAAAAAGCCAAACTGAAAAATATAATTTCTATTAGTAAGTATTCTAAGGAAGCAGCTGAGAGTTTTAATGATAAGATTGGGATGTTATTTATTGATGGCAACCATAGTTATGAATCTATAAGCGAGGATTTTTTGAGCTGGAAGGACAAGGTAATTTCTGGAGGAATAATTGCCTTTCATGATGTACACTACTCTTGGAATGATGTGACAAAGTTTGTTAGAGAGATAATTTTTAGGAGAGATTTAGCTGATTTTGAGATATTTGAAACAATAGTTTATTGCAGGAGAAAAGATAAGCTCAACTTAGCTGACAGGTTAATGAACAGGTTTTTTTACTTTAAATTTTTAATGCATACTACTTACTCGCTAAGATTTATTGACAGATTAGTGGGAAATATAGGGAAATTGATAAAATGAAAGTTTCAGTTGTAATTCCAGTTCATAATGGCGAAAAAACTCTTGAAAATTGTTTGAATTCTGTTTTAAACCAGACATACAAGAATTATGAAATCATCGTGGTTGATAATAATTCAACAGATAATACTAAAAAAATAGTGGATAAATTTAAAAGAGATTCTAATAAAATCAAGTATTTTTTTGAGAAAAAAATTGGGAGGGGTGCTACTCGAAATACAGGAATTAAAAATTCTAAAGGGAGCATTATAGTAATGATTGATTGTGACTGTGTTGCTCCCAGCCATTGGCTAAAGGAATTAACTAAACCAATTATAGATGGGGAGGAAGAAATTGTTATGGGTGGTGAAAAAGATTTAGTAGGCAATTTTTGGACTAAAAACATTCAGGAAGCAAACCTTAGATTTATTAAAAGAAATTTAAGAGGGAAGTATTCAGGGCATATTGATACTAAGAATTTTGCCATTAAATCCTCCATTATTAAGAAATTTATGTTTGATTCTGAAATTGGAAATATGGAAGATTTAGACTTGTATTTAAGAATAAAAGACAGATATAATATTCTTTTCCTGAAAAATGCTGATGTTGGCCATTATCACAGAAATTCTTTTTTAGATTTTATAAAAACTAATTTTGACAGATCTTATTGGGTTTTTAAAATTTATGAAAAACATAAATCTAGAGAAAATCCTATAGCATATCCTATGTTTGACAGCCTTAATTTTAAGAATTTATTTTTAACTCCATTATGGGTAATGCTGCAATTTTTTAAAAAATCTTTTAAAGAGGCACTTTTTATTATTGTTTCTGAACTTTCTTGGAGAGTTGGACTACTTATAGCATATTTTAAGAAATAGCCTATTTAAGAATTTTTTTTAATGTCTTTAAGATAAGATTTGACTATTTCCTTGTTTTCACCAATTGCTTTTATTTCTCCATTATCCATCCATAGGACTTTATGGCAGTGCTTTAATAAATCAAGGTTGTGTGTCACTATTATTACTGTTGTTCCTTTTCTTGAAAGTTCAATATGCTTTTTTGTTGCTTTTTGCACAAATTTTTTATCCAGAATCATATCTACATCATCCAGGAGAATTATGTCCGAATTTGCGTGCAGGCTGATTGCACTTATTAGCCTGACTTTCATCCCATCAGAAAGCTGGTACAGCTTTGTATTTTCGTATCTTTCCAATTCAGCAAATTTGAGTATTGTCTTTAACTTTTGATTTATCTGGTTTTTTGTCAGTTTATAAAGAGTGCAAAATAAGAATATATTATCTTTTACTGACAGTCTTTCCTGAAGGCCAATATTTAAGCCAAGTACTGATATTAGTTTTCCGTTTGTTTCTAGAGTACCAGAATCTTTTTGATAAATTCCTGCAATTATTCTTAGCAAGGTTGATTTGCCTGCTCCATTTTTTCCTATTATCCCTATTTTTTCACCTGTTTTAAGCTCTAGATTTATGTTTTTTAGGGCTAGAAATTCCTTTTTTTGCTCTTTTCCTAAAATTCTTGAGCTTTTTGTCCCAATGTAAAATTTTTTTGAAACATTTTTTATGATTATTGATTTCATCTTATTACCTCAGCGAATTTTTTATCCAGTTTTTTGAATATTAGTATTCCCAGTGCAAGAAATATTAGTGTATGCAAAAGAGCGCCTGTAAATAGCCACATTTCTGGCAGAGAATTATAAATTATAATTTCTCTTGTTATAGTGATAAAATAGTAAAGAGGATTTAATAAGTTAATTATAAATAGTTTTGAGTTATTAGAGATAGTATAGAAAATTGGGGTGGCAAACCATATAAGCTTAGATAAAAAAGCCCATATGTTATCTAAGTCTGTAAAAAATACATTCAGTGACGAGAGAATTAGAGATATTCCAAAAATTAACATCATAAAAAATAAAATTATTATTGGGTAAAAAATTATTGTCAGTGTTAATTTACCCATTATTATAAGAATTAATATGAATATTATTAATTCAAAAACATGGGTAAAAAGTGTTTTGAGGACTGCTGCTGCAACTAATGCTTGCCGAGGGAATTTTATTGACTTAATTATCCCCTTGTAAGAACTAAGTATTTTTGTTGAGTCTATTGTTATTTGCTGGAAAATGTTTGCCATTATTATTCCCAATAACAAGTAAAGGGTGTAATTTTCAATATTAGTTCCGATATTTTTTGAAAATATAAATAATAAAAGCATAAAAACAAGGAGAGGATTTAGAATGTACCATAATATTCCAAGATATTTCCCTTCATTTTTAACTTTAAACTCGGCTTTTGCTAAAGTATAGCTTAGCTTTACAAAGTATTTTAGTGTCATTTTTTTGTGTTTCTTATTTTTTCATCTTTCATTAGTGCGTCAAAAAAACAGCTTATATTATTATCTAGTGTGTAGTGGTCTAATTCACAAATATCGTGTTCAGATAAGTCTATATCATATTTGTCAGGCCATTTAAATAGATTTATTATTAGAAAGGGGCAGCTTTTTTTAGCTAGCTTGCTGTAGAGTATTCTGATTATATTTTTTAAGTAAAGGTGTTTAGCTAGGTAGATTAGATATAGGGGATATTTTAGAATTGAGCTTTTCAGTTTCCTTGCTTTTTTTGTATTAAATATAAAATCATAATAGTTTATACTATATCTATACTGATTTGCCGGCATTTTTGATTTTGGCCAGTAATCTATAAATTCCTTATAATCTATTCCTGTTGATTTTGCAAGTAGACTGGCAAAATCAGACAAAAACGGCTTTTCGTAGTTTTTGTGGCGGCCTATCATTGAGTAGGTTCTGCATCTTAGTTCGTGAACAAAATTGTTATTTTTTAGTGCAAGTTTAAAGACTTTTTTAAATTCTGAATCATTTATACCTTTTAGCCAGCTAAATGATAGTATGAGCTTTAGTTTTAGCTTTTCTGCGTTTTTGAATGCTTTTTTCTTCAGCATTAGCAGGGGTTTTCCCTCAATTTTTTCAAAAATTTTATCATCCAGGGCATTAAGTGAAAACAATGCATAATCAAGGCCAGCATTTTTCAAGCTTTTTGCATATTCGAGTGAAGAGAGTTTTATGCAGTTTGAAAGAATACAGGTTGATTTTCCTTGTAATTTAGCATATTCTATCAGCTCTTGAAGCTCTTTTCTTAGTGTTGGCTCTCCACCAGAAAAGCCGATTGTTTTGTGTTTTGAAGATTTTATTAGTGATTTTATTTTAGTTAATGGAATATCTTTTTGTTTTCTGTCAGGGAGATAGCAGTATCTGCAGTTAAGATTGCATTTATATGTAACTGGTATTATTAGAGTTCTAGGCTGAATTTTCTGCTTTTTCCATATATTTTGGGAGCTTTTGTAAAAAATTGCATTTTTTTCAACTATGCTTGAGAAATAGCCATGATTTTTGCAGGATTTTTTCATAATTATCTTGTTATTATGTTCGTATAAATCAGCACTTATTTTTTTAAAGCATTTAGGGCAGATTGATTTTGTTTTTTTTATCAGTTTCATGCATTTAATAAGATACAGTTAAATTTAAATAACTTTCATTTGGATTTATAGTTATGCCAATGGACTTTTTATTTAAACTGCCATTTTTAAGATATTACTATAATCGATATAAACTGGGTGTTCCTGAGACTTTTTTTATTCCTTTTAGATTGTTTATGTGGTTTGAGCTAAGAAGAGCTTTTGGTCAAAAAGTGATTCCTGGCATGTTTTTGTCTCCTTCTCAGACATGCAATTGTGATTGCAAGCACTGTTATGAGGTTTATGATGGGAAAAGAATAAAAGAGAGTTTAACATTAAAAGAGATTAAAAGTGTTATTGACCAGTTTAAGTCAATGGATGGGAGATATATTGTTTTTTGCAGTGGTGAGTTTTTGCTTAGGAAAGATGCTTTAGAAATTATAAATTATGCTTTTAATAAGGAAATATTTACTATTTTAGTCACTAATGGCCTGCTGATTAATGAAGCAAGTATAAAAGAGCTAAAAAAAGCCGGTCTTAGAGAAGTGGTTGTATCAATTGACAGTATGAATGCTGAAAAACATGATGAATTAAGGGGTGTAAAGGGGTGCCATAAAAAAGCAATTAATTCGTTGAAACTAGCTAAAAAGTGCGGTTTAGAAACTTCTATATGGACTTATATATCTAGAAGTAATATTCACGAACTTGAGGAAATTGAGAAATTAGCTATTGAGCTAGATATTACAGATGTATTTTGTTATTTTCCCTTGCTTTCTGGGAAATTTTTCAATAAGCCAGATGAAAATCTTACTTTTGAAGAGAGAGAGGATATAAGGAAAAAATTCAAGAATTCAAAAAAATTCTTTTTGGAGTTTGCAACTGAAGATACTCTTTGTACTGCTGCTGCAGAGTATCACTTAAATGTAAATCCTGCTGGCGAGGTTACTTTTTGCCCGCCTGTTCCATATTCTTATGGGAACATAAAAAATGAGCCTTTAAAGAAGATATATGCTAGGATGAGGAAGGATTTTAAAAGATTCAGGTATTTTAAAGGCCAGTGCCCTGTGAATAATCCAGATTATAGGAGAAGATGCAAAGCGAGAAAAATAGTTGAAGTTGATAATAAGTTAAAATGAAATTTAAAAATAAAATTATTGAATGCATTTATACAAGGAGGTCTATTAGGGAATATAAAGATAAATCAGTTTCTAAGGAATTGATTGACGAATTGCTTAAATCTGCTGTAATGGCTCCAAGCGCAAAAAACAGACAGCCATTGCATTTTACAATTGTTGAAGGCAAGGATAAAGTTAGATATTTTGGCGAAATTGCTTATAAAAATCTGATTATGCAAGAGTTAGAAAGAAAATCCGGATATGGACTAAAAAGTGCTGAACAGATTTTTTATAATGCTCCTTTGTTAATTATTATTTCTGGCAAAAAAGGCTACAATTGGCTTAAGGCAGATGCGAATTTAGCTGTGCAAAATATGTTTTTAGCTGCAAATTCCTTGGGTTTGGGAAGCTGCTGGATAGGATATGCAATGCCTTTAAATAATGATAAAAAAGTAATGAGGGAGCTGGGAGTTCCTGATGATTTTGAGATTGTTGCCCCCTTAATTTTTGGGTATCTTAAAAAGAAAATTATATCAATTCCTAAAAGAGAGCCAAAAATTTTAAAGTGGATTAGCTGAAATTGTATTCTATTATTTGAGTATCTGGCTGGTCTGCTGAGCTTCCAAATAGTTTTATTCTTGCATTAAGCATTAAGGCTCTGAAGATTAGTATTGGTGCGAGTAATTTCTGGTTTGCTGTTCTTTTTCCAAGATTTTTTTCAATTTCCTTTATCAGATTAGATATATTATTTTTTATTTTCTTATTTACAAATAGCTTTGAGGTGTATACTAATGGCAATAAGTTATGGCATTCTAATCCTGCCTCTTTTGCATTTCTTGCAAGGAATTTATTTCCTGAATTTTTGTATTTTTTATAGCGTAAAAGTTTTGTTTCAATAAATCTTATTAGTGAAGGGCCTGAATCTTTAAGCTCATTTTTTTTAATATTTATCTTTATTTTTTCAAGCTCTTTTTTTGAGAAATAAGGGTGTTTAAACATGAGGTGAGATGCATCATACTCTTTCCAGGGCCTGTTAAGGAGCTTGTTTTGTTTTTTTAAACTGCTGTATAGTGGAGTTCCAGGGGGCGCGGTGTATATATGATATTGTTTAAATTCTCCGCTTAGTGACAGAAAATAATTTATATCTTCTTTTAATTTTTCTTTATTATGGAATGGATAACCTATTATAAATGAAATAATAAGATGAATCCCTGAGTTATGCAGGGAGCTTGTAAGTTTTTTTATGTCTATTTTGTGCAGTTTTGGATATTTTACAAATTTTGATTCAGCTGAAATCCAGATTTTATTTATCCCGATTTCCAGCAATTCTTCTGGAGTATATTCTGAAACTGCTTTTAGTGTTCCAAAACACATTAGATCAAATGAATCGTTGTTTTTCTTAATTATTTTTCCCAGACTTTTAACTAGTTTTTTATTTTCTAAAAAATTTTCATCAACAATCATTATATAATTTGTATTTTGATGTTTTAGTGCTTTGTAGATTTCTTCTGCTGTTTTTAGTATATAGATTTTCTTTTTATGAAAAAAGTAACTTGTATTACAGAATTCACAGCCTCCAGTGCATCCTAAAGCTACTAAAACTAGCCCTGGTTTTGTTTTTTTTGACATAAGTTTGGTTCCCATTATTGAGTACTTTGAGTTATATGGCTCCCAGGCTTGCTTTATTTCTGAAAATTTTTTTTCATTTAGCAGATTTTTCATGAAATTCACGCCCTCTTCCCTGCATACATAATCTGCTATTTCTGAAGCTTCTGGGATAACTGTTCCGTAGCCTCCAAGCACAATTTTAGAGCTTGGAGAGTATTTTCTGACTAGCTTGCACATATCCCTTACTTTTTCAAATGCAAGACTCATGAATCCTATACAAACATAATCATAATTTTTCCTGATTTCTTTTATAAATTCTTTTCTTGTGGGAAAGTCAAGAACTGTTGAGGGAGTTTCTATGTTTTGAGCCAGGTACTGTAAGGAATAAGTTGGCTCTATTGCCCTTATTGTAAATAATCCTTCATCTCCTATATTTGACATAAAAAATTCCATGGGAGCAGAGGGGCAGTTGTAAAAGTCATTTGTGCCAAAAGGCTTGTAAACAGATGTAAATAATAACTTTGTCATAAATTGAGTTAATACATTTAACTTATAAAGATTATTGTGTTTAAAACCTTAAATTTTTAATTTTTGGCTATTATTTGACCAAGTATTTTAGCCTTTTGAATTAAAATTTTTGATTTTACAAAAGTTATGTTTTGAGAAATAAAGGCATAAATTTTATCTATATTTAGAAGTAATTTATGGTGCTTTTGAATTTCATTAATTAGATTTGGATTAAGAAGATATTTTATCATAAATCCTGGAAGTGCCCCGTATTTTTTCTGTGTTGATTTTCCTTTCATAAGATATAAGATGCAGTTGAGATATAGATTATTTTTTTTAATTCTGAAATTTGAATATACTTCGGATAAATTTATATTATCTTTACCAAGTATTTTTATATTAAGCAGATTATTTTTAAGTGCTTTATAGTATAGGGGCATTCCTGGATCAAATACTAAACTATAAACATACAAACAATATGGTTTAGGTATTTCTAACAGGAAATTAATTGTTTGAAGAATATCTTCTTTTGTTTCGTAAGGATTATTTATGATAATCTCATATATTAAGGGTTCTATATCTTCTTTATATTTATTTATTAGCTGAATAGCTTTTAGCGTCTGCTGTTTTGTAATTGGCCTTCCATAAACTTCTTTATTTACCCTGTCGCTTGCTGACTGGATGCCTAGACTGATTTTTATTAATCCAGCTTCAAGAAGAAGTTTTAGCTTTTCCTCATTTACTGTTGCAGGAGTCATGTAAACTTCAAATGGGAGTTTTATTTTTTTTCTATATAATTCCCTAAACTCTTTTAGTTCTTCAATAGTCCGTATATTAATATCATCTTCTATTATCCATATCCACTGAAGTTTTGGAAACTGCTTTTTCAGCTGTTCTAGGTCTTGGATTACCAGCTTAATGCTTCTTTTTCTAATGTAAATGCCCTTGTTTTTGTATAATCTTTTTAAGAGGCAGTTAGAACAATAGGTGCAAGAAAAAGGACAGCCTCTTATTCCCCTATAGAATAGCCAGTTTCCAATGTGCTTTTGGCTTAGTTTTTTGAAGGTTTTATTTTTTTCCAGCACATAGTTAGTTCTAGGTGAGTAATCATAGTTTGGAAGCTTGTCAAGGTCAGCGAAAAGGGGCCTGACTGGATTTTTAATTATTTTATTGCCTTTTTTGAACCAGAAGTTTTTAGTTTTATAATAGTTTTTTCCCAACTCTATTTTTTTTAGCAACTCTTCCAGTGCAAGCTCTCCTTCCCCTATACAAACAATGTCTGCATGCTTAATGCAGAATTCTGGGAAGGTTGTTGCAAAAATACCACCCCATATTATAGGCTTATTAAGCTTTTTTAGTGCTTTAATTAGTTGAAGGGCTTTTGGAGTGCTTACTCCTGTACTGCTTATTCCGATTACATCAGAGTCTTTTACAAGGTTAAGAAGATTTTTCAAGGCAGTGCTTGAGTATTTTTTAATGTTAGTATTATCATACATAAAATTAGATATATTAGATGGTGGGGACATTGAAATTATTTTTGTTTCATAACCTTTGTTTTTAAGATAAGCAGAGATTGTTCTTGCTCCAATATCTACACAATCAGTTGTAATTAAAACTAGTTTCATGTTGAAAATCTTACTGGTTTTTGCCCTTCTAGTCCAAGAAAAGACTTGACAGGCTCTTTTACTTTTTTTGGAACTAGATTATATATAATTCCCTTTGCTTTATTAAGAGACCTTTTTAGTTTAATAGAAGGAACTGAACTTCTTACTAACAGATATCTTAGTTTACTTATTTTTAAGAGCAGTTGGGGATGTGTGTTGAAAAATTCTGTTGTTTTAGAGCTTAGTAAGGGCTTAATAATTATTTTAGGTATTGCCCCTTTTATAAATTTTGTATTTTGACCCCACATAAAATAAAGAAGTGTATTGTAATAGAGGTTTTTGCTCTTGATTTTAGTGTGTTCATATAAATTAATATAATCTAAATCATATGCTGAATCTTCAAATTTTTTAATAATTCCATCTTTTACTGCTTGATTATATAGTGGAGAGCCTGGAAAAAATACTATTCCAAAAGGAGCTAAATGAAAAGGTGTGGGCATTTTAAGCACAAATTTTATTGTTTCCAAGACTTCTTCTTTTTTCTCATACGGGTTTGTTATAATCAGCTGATAGCTAGTAGGACTTCTCATATATCTTAAGTATTTATGCAATAAGTTTATAGCTTTTAGCGTCTGCTGTTTTGTAATTGGCCTTCCATAAACTTCTTTATTTACCCTGTCGCTTGCTGTTTGAATTCCTACTTCTATTTGCCCTAGACCTGCTTCTAAAAGTAATTTTAACTTTTCTTCTGTTATTGTTACAGGAGTCATGTAGCATCTAAAAGGGAGTTTTATTTTTTTTCTATATAATTCCCTAAATTCTTTTAGTTCTTCAATAGTCCTCATATTAATATCATCATCTGTTATCCATATCCACTGGAGTTTTGGAAACTGCTTTTTCAGCTGTTCTAGGTCTTGGATTACCAGCTTAATGCTTCTTTTTCTAATGTAAATGCCCTTGTTTTTGTATAGCATCTTGAGGTGACAGTTACAGCAGTATTTACAAGAAAAAGGACAGCCTCTTATTCCGTGGTAGTATAGCCAGTTTCCAATGTGCTTTTGATTTAGTTTTTTGAAGGTTTTATTTTTTTCCAGCACATAGTTAGTTCTAGGTGAGTAATCATAGTTTGGAAGCTTGTCAAGGTCAGCGAAAAGGGGCCTGATTGGATTTTTAATTATTTTATTACCTTTTTTGAACCAGAAGTTTTTAGTTTTGTAATAGTTTTTTCCCAACTCTATTTTTTTTAGAAGTTCTTCCAATGCAAGCTCTCCTTCCCCTATACAGACAATGTCTGCATGCTTAATGCAGAATTCTGGGAAGGTTGTTGCAAAAATACCACCCCATATTATAGGCTTATTAAGCTTTTTTAGTGCTTTAATTAGCTGAAGGGCTTTTTTAGTGTTTGCAGCTAAACTGCTTATTCCGATTACATCAGAGTCTTTTACAAGGTTAAGCATTTGTAAAATAGCTTTTTTTGAGTATTTATCTGTGCTGAAATTTAGTTTTCTCTGATTATCTTCATTTATTGCATAAGGAAGAGGCATTGACAGCAAGAGTGTTTTATGGCCCTTGCTTTTTAAGTAGGCAGAAATAGCCCTAACTCCGTGAGAATAAATGTATGAATCAGTGGAGATTAGCCCTATTTTCATGTCCATAAATTGAAACCATATCCTTTAGGATGTGGTCTCTTTAAATTTAGTTGTTCCAATTTTGGATCATCCTAAAAACCCCACAATCAAACTAAAGGGTTTTTTTGATTTTCACTTTTATTTTTCTAAATTTAGTGAATTAGCAGTATATATAAATATGTTTAGTATTGAGTTAGTTTTAAATATTTCAGTGTTTTTTAAACTCAATGATAAAGACTTTGATAGGGATTGTACTTTTTTTATCACCTTTGCTGTTATTAGCTAGGTTTAATGGAAAGAAGATTGGTTTTGCCTATATTTTAAGCTTTATGATTTTTTTCCATTTGATTTTGGCGCTTATTACACAGCTTTTTGGAATTTTTAGCTATGCGGTTATTTTGATTGCTAATTTAGCTGTGTTTTTTATTGTATTAAGATTTTCAAACTTCAGGAATTTTAGAAAGATTAACCTTAAAAAAGTTGACTTTGTTATGATTGCAGTAATACTTATTTCTTTTGTAAGCCTTTTCTCAGTTCATTATAATTATACTGGGGAGTATACTGTTCTTACAACGACTGAATATCAGTATAGCGAGAATCTTACATATCAATATCCTTATTTTTCAGATGAATGGCAGTCTATTTCTTTTATTAAATATTCTTTTGACACTGGAAAGCTACCTTTTGTCAATCCTTTTTTAGCGGATAAGCCTTTCAGACGGGTATTACAATTTGGAACTTTTTCGCTTAGTTCTGAAGTAATGATGATTTTATCACTAGACCCTTTAAATGATTTTGTAGTTGTCAGCGTGTTTGTAAATATACTGGTAATTCTCCTTATTTATTTGTTTTTAAGATTTAATAAAGTGGAAAAACTGCCAGCTAGTCTTGCTTGTTTGACTGGGTTATATATTGCTAATGGAGTAAGCTTTCCAACTATTTGGAATTTACTCCCATTTAGTTATGCTTTAATAGTTTTTATTCTAAGCTTGTTTTTTATTTCCATAAATAATGAAAAGATGCTTTTATTATTGGCTACTCTTATGCTGGTATTTTATCCACCTATATTTATTTTTTATATACTTGGGTATTTTATAAGAAAAAAATCTTTTAAGGATGTGGCTTTACACATTGTTTATATTGGAATTATTGAGTTGGCTTCGCTTTTTATTTTTCATTCATTAAGCTACTTGTTTGTTTTTTTTGGGGATAATTTATTTGCTTTTGTGAAAGGTGTTTTTCTTTATTATTTTGATAAGTTATTTTTTGTTTCTAGTTCAGGAGAGTATTTTGTTCCTTATTTAGGGGATTATAAAATTAAACTTCCTATTTTTATGGTTTTGCCATGGATTGTTTTGGTTTTTTCAGCTTTAGGCATTTTCAGCACTATAAAGAGAAAGTTTTGGCTTTTTTCAACGCTTGCCCTGGCCTTGTTTTCCTGGATTTTATATTCTTTTATTAGTTTTAGGATTATTATGAGCTATCAAAGAGTTGTTTATCTTGCTTGTGTATTACTAGTGATTTATGCTGGTTTTGGGCTAGATTTTGCTTTTAGAAGCCTGAAAAAAAATAAATTCTTCATTAATAGTAAAATAATGGAACTGGCAATGATTTTTGCTTTAATTTTGTTGTTTATCTCACCTTTTATCGGATATTATACTTCAAGAGACAACTGGAAAGAGTTTAAAGCTGTTCTGAAAACTGATTTTGGCGAAATTGCTTATTTGCCTGCTGCTCCTGCAAATATATATCTGAAAGAAGATGATTTGAGATTGTTTAAAGATATTCATAATGTGAATTTCTTAAGTCATCCCTGGAAAGGATTGGTTATTGGAACTGCTAGTGATAACTATCCTGTTTGCTCAAAATCAGGAATTTTTAATATTAATGAGGGATTATATTCTGAATTTATGGAACAGGATTGCAATAAGAAGAGTGAGATTGCTAGAAATTATAATGTGACTTATGTTTATTCATCAGAGTTTGCATGCCCTGGCTTTGAGGAAGTTGGCAGGAGTGAGGAGGGTTTTGTGCTGTATAAAGTTAGTTAAAAATGGAAATTGACATTAAAACTAGCAAAAGAGAAGAAATTATAGATATAACTGGAGAAATTGAGAGAGTTGCTGAAGGCAGAAAAGGGAGTATTTGCTTAGTTTATTGCCAGCATACTAGTGCAGGAGTTATGTTAAATGAGGCTTATGACCCTGGAGTTGTTGAGGATTTGCTTGATTTTCTAGGGAAAATATCTCCTAAGAGCAGTAATTTTAGGCATAAGGAAGGGAATTCTGATGCTCATATTAAGGCAATGCTTGTTGGAAGTTCAGTTAGTATTCCTTTAAGTGACGGAAAGCTAGGAATTGGGAAGTGGCAGAGGGTCTTGTTTGGAGAGTTTGACGGGCCTAGAGGGAGAAAAATTATAGTTAAAATTATTTAAAAATTTCGCCTGTTTCCAGACTCCATAAAAGAAGGTCAAGCTCGTCAAGCGGAATCTTAATTTTTTTAGAGAAATTTTTCATTAGTTTTTCAATTAAAAGGTAGTTATTTTTATTTAAATCAGGGATATTTTGAATAACTTTTAGTGCAATTAGGTTTTTTAGTATGTGCCTGTCAAGAATTGCAAGTTGATTTTTGCTTTTTCCTATGTTGCGAATAAAATGAGATGCTTCTTTCATGCCTAACCCTTTGATATTTTTAGCTAGAAACTCGCGTAAATATATGGGATTTTTTTCCATATATATTATTTTTTCAGTGTTTTTCCAATTTTTTGCCAGTTCAAGGATATAGGCTGTCTTATTTTTATAGAATCGTGTATTTCTTTTAAGGCAGGATTTTATTTTTATCGACGGTGTTATTAAAATTGCCTGATGATACTCTTTATCTTGGATATTTCTAGAGCATTTCTTTAGTTCTTGCACTGCATCCCAGCACTTTTTGGCATTACTTTGGGGAGTGAGAAGACAAAATATCAACTCATAGAAGTATTCTTCCTGTCTAATAGCTGAGAATTCTTTAAGCCTTGATTTTATTGCATGCGACTTTTTTTTATACTCTTTTCTTAAAGTAAATTCAGTCAGTGTTTCCATCTTAAGATATTATGAGACATTTCTTGTATTTAATACTTTATACTTATATATTTTATACTTTTAGTATAACTTTTAGCTATACTAAATAACATAAAAGTTTAAATAGATGTTTTTTATTATTTTTAAAAGGCTCTGTAACATAAAAGAGGAAATTTTTGTTACGCTACATTAGAATTTATAGTCTATACTTCAAATGGCTTATAAAAGGTATATAAAAAGAGGTGATAAGGTCTACGGACCTTATGTTTATGAAAGCAAGCGTGTTGGTGACAAAGTTCTAGGAAGCTATGTTGGAAATGCCAGTGCTAACAGGAATAACAAAGTCAAGAAAATAAACAAATTCAATTTTTCTTTTAACAGGAAGGCTATAAAGCTAGTCTTTATACTTCCCTTTTTATTTCTTCTTATTTTTTCGATGAGTTTTCTTAATAATCAGTATCATATTTTTTCAACAGGCAGAGTTACGCTACAATCTCAACCAGTTTATAGCATTAATGAAACTATTTCTGGGAGCTTGAAAATTAATTTGAAGCCTGGTGAATTAATTCCTGCTGATTCTTTAGTTTATGTTAGGCTAGGAAGCCAAGAAAAAATTTTACTTTTAAGCCAGCTTTTATCTATTTCTACTGTTAGTGATGATTTTTTTGTTGAAAATGTTGAGATTGGGGGGAGTGGGGAGGGTTATGGATTTGAGGGTGAGAGAAAAATTTATCCTAATGTTTCTTTTGAATTTTATGTTTATCAGGCAGGGGGGGAAGTTGCAGAGTCAGAAAACGTTACAGAGCCTTTGAACGAATCTGTTTCTGAAGAAGTTCCTCCCTCTGTTCCTGAAGATTATGATAGTGAAGCTCCAGCTGAAGAAATTCCTGCTGAAGAAATTCCAAGTGAGGAAGCTCCAGCTGAAGAGCCTGCTGAAGAAGTTCCTGCTGAAGAAACTAAAGAAGCTGAAAAACAGGCTAAAGAAGAGGAAAAGTCAGAAGCAAAAGCTGAGAAAAATGAAGTCAAAGATGAAAAGAAAAGTAAAGATGTTAGTGATGAGGGTGCTTCTGAAAGTGGAAGCGAGAGTGGTGGTGAAGAGACAAGTGAATCTAGCGGAGATTCTGGAACTAGTGAAAGCAACAGTGATGGCGGAGAAGCTAGTATTACTGGCGGTGTAATTAGAGGCTTTAGGTCTTTTACTGGGAAAGTTATTGGATTGTTAATCAGGCCATTGATTTCTGAAAGTCAGATTAGTGGCAGGACTATTAGTGAAACTCAGATTATTAGTGCTGTTGTTTCTTTTGAAAATAATTATGAGTATGAGCTGCAAGAGGGGCAGACAGTTGAAATTGTTGATGGAAGCATTGAGTCTGGATTAGGGAGTTTAGGTTCTGATGCAGTTATTTTGGAGATTTCTAGTAGTAGGGCTGTTTTTAGCACTGAGTATTATGAATCTTTGTATGGTTTTGGTGAAGAGTATCTTGTTGATGAAACTGAAACTTTGAGCATTCCTCTTGAAAACTTTGGCATTGTTGCTGAAGTTGGAAAGTTGCATATTTCTCTTGATTATAATAATAAGAGCATTGTTTATTCTGAAACTGAGATTACAGCTGTAGGAGCTAGTTCTGAGGATTATGCTAGTGAAGTAGCTGGGAGTGCAAATATTACTACTAATTTAACTTTTTCAGATATAACTGAAATTAATATTACTAGTAATATCAGTATTAAGCATTTAACAAATATTCCTGATTTAAATATTATGAAAAATAGTTTTGCTAGTTTGAATCTTTCTAATTATTTCAGTTCGCAATATGATATTAGTTATTCTGCTTTAGAAACTGAAAATATAAGTATTGTTATAGTTGATGATACTGCTACTATTACTCCTGATACTGATTTTAGTGGCAGTGCTGTATCTAGGTTTAGTGTTAGTGTGGGGAATGAGAGCTTGGATAGCAATATTTTTAGCATTATTGTGTCAGAAGGCAATATTTCCATTATTACTTTGCAGTTTGATGCTGTAATTGGGCAGCAAGTTAGGTGGAAAAAATCTATTATTCTTGAGAATCCTGAAAATATCAGCATTCAGTTGCCTAAAATAGCTGCAAATGTAAGTGTGAAAAAGGTTATTGAGGGAGTATCTGAAGAGGCTGTTTCTTCTACTAATTTAACTGCTATTACTGGGATGGTTTCTTTGGAAATTGAGACTAAGAAAAAGGGATTAATTCCCAGATTTTTTAGCTTTTTGAATGGAGCTATTACTGGAAGGGTGGTTGAAGAAGTTTCTGAAGCTGAAATTAGTGATAGTGCGGAAGTAGTTGAGGTTTCAATTGAAGATAATGCTACTGAATATGAGATTGAGTATTATACTGAAGCGCCTGTTGCTTTTGTTGAAAATTTAAGCAATTATCATAAGATTGTAACTGTTTCTGGTCCTGATGAATTAGTGTATGAAAATGTTCTTACTTTTACTGAAGTTCCTGAGATTATCAGGGCTGGAAATGAGGCTGTTATTAAAGTTTATTGGCTTTATGACAGTAATGGAAGTGTTGCTAGATTAGAGCATAATTTTTCTGCTTATGATAGGGATAGTAACGGATTTATTGATTATGTATACTGGATTGCACCTCATTTAAGCAATGAGAGTTTCGAGGTGAGTATTTCTATTTTGAATATTCAGAGTTATCCTATGGTTGGTGGAAACTGGAGTGTGATGTTTAATACTACTGGGGAAGCTGACTTGAAAATTTATGCAAGCAATGGGACAACCTGGACTAATTATTCTGATATTGGATATGACTTAAGGTTTTTAGAGGTAAAATGCGGGCCTGAAATTTTAAATTATACTTGGGTTAGTGAAACTCCTGAATGCTTGAGTGATAGCTGTTATGTATTGGTTAGCAATTATAGCTGTAATGAGACTGGCAATGAAACTAGTTTTGTTATAAGTGGTGGGAAGCATACTAAAAAGTTTGATTTTGGTGGGCAGGTGGCTTATGCTTATAATGCTGCAGGAGGAATTCCTGATTTGCTTTTGGTCAGCCCAACTCTTGCTGATAATACTAACACTTCTGGGACTATTTATATTAATATTAGTATTACTAAGGGGACTAATAGTATTGAGGATATTAATTATACCTGGAATAATGCTAATTATAGCTTTTATAGTGATTCGCTGATTAGAATGTATACTATGTATTCTAGCCTTCTTGCTACGGTTGATGACAGCCAGTTAGGGCAAAATTTAAGCTGTACTCATATTAATTACTGCCCTACTTTTACAACTGGAAAGTATAATGGGGCTCTTGATTTTCAGCAAGATACTAGCAATGATTTTCTAGCTATTCCTCAAATTACACTAGCTGATAATACTCCCTGGACTATTCAATACTGGTTTTATCAGGATACTGATAATGGGATGCCTATTGGAGATAGGAGTGATAATAATAATAGATTTTATCATGTTTTAAGTGGTGATTCTTATCTTCTTAATTTTCATAGCAATAGTGGGCTTTCTGCTTCTTTTAATTTTGGAGCTGACCCTAAAGGAGCTTGGAAACATGTTATTGTCACTTGCAATGGAGCTACTACTGCTACTTGTTATTTTTATTTAAATGGGGCTCTTATAAATTCTACAATGGGAATAGTAGACACTAGTTTCTTGATTGATGGCTTGGGAAAGGCATATACTAATGATAATTATAATTGGGATGGAAAGCTGGATGAGGTCCGAATATATACTAGATATATGGGTGCTACTGAAGCTTTGAAGAATTATAGGTTTAGTTTAGCTAAGTTAAGTGCTACTTCCTGGAATTTATATGCTTATGAAGGTACAGCTACTACTAATACTTATACTTTTCAGGGATGTGCTTCTGATAATTTAGGCAATATTAATTGTTCTGGTATAAGAACTATTAATCCGGTTTATGTTAGCTGGGACAGTCCGGTTAGTAATAAGGTTTATTTTAATAATACTGTTGAAATTGAGATTACTAATGCCTCTAATTCAAGGTATGTTTGGTGGTATAATGGGACTAGTAATTTAAGCTATGTTAATCCAACTTTGCTTACTTTAGATGATGGAAGCTATACTTTATTTGCCTATGCTAATGATTCATTGAGGCTGGATTATAGTAATAGTATTAGTTTTAGCATTGCCAATGACAGTAGTATTCCTGGAATTAATATCAGCTCTCCATTTAATACCACTTATTCTGTTTCAAAAATTAATTTTAATGTAAGTGGAAGTGAAAATCTAAGCTTTTGCAAGTTTAGCTTAGATAATTTTTTAAATAATTTTACAATGGCTAAATTGAATGCAACTTATTTTAGTTATACTAATGAAAGTATGCTTGGGGCACAGTATATTGCTAGTTTCTGGTGCAATGATAGTGCTGGAAATATTAACAGCACTGAGGGTGTAACTTTTTTTGTTGGTGCTTCTGATGTAAATCCTCAGGTTGCATTTATCTCACCTACTCCTGCTGATGAGATTATAACTAGTTCTGCTAGCCAGGATATGAGGTCTGGAATTACTAAGGCTACTTATGGCATTGCAAATATTAACTGGAGTTGGGATGGGGGTGGTTATAGCTTTTATGATGATAGCTTGGTTTTAATGCTAAATTTGGATAATAATACTGAAATTGGAGATAATTCAACTAAAGCTGTTGATAGCAGTAAGTATGGTAATAATGGGAATATAAATGGGGCAAGCTGGAATGCAAGCGGAAAGTATTCCAAGGCAATGAGTTTTGATGGTATTGATGATTCTGTTAATTTCAGCGACTCAAATTCATTAAGATTTAAAAGTTCATTTAGCATTGAGGTTTGGATAAAGCCTTTTACTGAATTGGACAGTCAACCTTCTTGGTTTAGTATTGTTTCTAAAGTTAATAGTACTACACCAAGAAGTGGGTATTTTTTGGGAGGGGATGGCATTGCTAGTGGAAATGGAAAACTTGCTTGTGGGTTTTATAATATAAGTGGAGATGTTAGAAATATTTGGCCTGTTAATTTAAATCCTGCAGCTAAAAATGAGTGGTCTCATGTTGTTTGTACGTATGACTATGATACTGGATTTATAG
>JBDRNU010000026.1:0-71412 GCA_043810775.1 archaeon
ATTTGGGAGATTTATGTCTTGCACTAAGCAAGTGGGCGTAAGCCCAAATAAATCACCTGTAAACGTATGTTGAAAGACCTGAACGAAGTGAAGGCACGAGTGCGAACTAAGAGCCTCGTGAGTGGAAATTTCGTTCTCGCCCATGTGAGTTGCGTAGTTTTTTGAAGAAGCGAAGGATATATAATCCCTCGCTCTTTCATTACTTTGGGAGGTAATGAATATGAGTTTTAGTATAGGGGGATTGTCAGCTTCAGCAGTATCAGTATTAGTTGCTTTTTTTATGATTGCTACTGAACACATCTTCTGGGGAATAAGTTTTATTTTTTTAGCAATCATTTTAGCATTTATATCTACAGAAAAGAACTAAGCAACCAAGCTGACAATCCTAAAAGGATTGTGATAATATAAAGAGCGATGGCTACTTCATTGCTAACTCTATCTCGCTTCTGAAAAAAATTTAATTTAACTTTAGTTATGTGATGTCTTGATTTCATATTCGTATCTCCTTTTGTGAAGTTAAGTTGAGCAATTCACTTCTTAGGCGAGAATTACCGACAGCCGAAAGGTGTGGGAAAGGGGAAGCTAAAGCTCTGTGCCTAAAACTAGGGTTCAGTCGGTAACATTTATGCGAAATTTTCATTTTTTTCAACATCGGGGATATATAACTTATTTAGAATTTATATATCAAATTTAGAATATATAGTAACCTTTATATACTATTAAAGTAATTTTAATTTTATGAACAATAAAGAGGACTGCCTTAAAAAATTAGAAGAAAACCTTAAATTAAGAAACTATTCAAAAGAAACCCAAAAAGTCTATATTATACATATAAAAAAATACTTTGAATTTCTTGAAAATGAATCTCCTTGCTATGAAAATGCCAAAGAATACATTCTGAAAAAGCTAGAAACTAATGAGCCCTCATCAGTCCACCACACTATTTTCGCAGTAGAATATTTCTTCAAAAACATTTTAAAAGAGAGTATTTATATTCCAAAGCCAAAAAGAAGCAAAAAAATACCTGAAATCCTCACTCAAGAAGAAATTAAAAGCATGATTCAATCTACAAGAAATATAAAGCACAAATTAATACTAAAAATCCTTTATGGTTGCGGGTTAAGGGTTTCTGAAGTAGTAAATTTAAAAAATGAAAATGTAAGCATTAAAGAAAGTTTAATCCATATTAAGCAAGGAAAAGGGAAAAAAGACAGGTTTGTAAAAATTCCTGGTTCAATAAATGAAGAGCTTAATGCATATCTCAAGCTTAACAACGACGAGTTTTTATTCCCATCAACAAGAGGAGGAAAGCTGACTAAAAAAACAATTTCAAAAATAGTTGAAACTTCAGCAAAAAAAGCAAAGATTAAAAAAAGAGTTTACCCACACTTATTAAGACACTCCTTTGCCACTCATTTGCTCGAGCAAGGAGTAGATTTAAAAATAATACAGAAGTTATTAGGTCATTCTGACATAAAAACAACACAGATTTACACCCAAATTTCACAAGCATCAATTAAAAATATAAAATCTCCATTAGACAATTTATAAAAAATGCCAAGAAAAAGAAAAATAGCAGAAGATATGAAAGAGCCAGACTATATACCTATGAGTCCATCAAACTTAAAGCACACTACTGAAATTACAGTCAAACATATTGACAAAAAAGCTCTTCTAACAGTGGAAAAGCAGGGAAAAAAGCCAAAGCAGGAAAAATACACACTAATAATAACAGAAAAACCACAGGCAGCTGAAAAAATAGCCCATGCACTTGGAAATCCACTAAAAATTTCAAATAAAGACAGAACAAATTATTTTGAGTTAAACAAAAACGGAAAGAAAATACTAATTACAGCCGCAGTAGGTCATCTTCTCAATCTAGAGCAGAAAAAAGGTGAAAAAGGCTGGCCAATATTCAAACTAGAATGGGTTCCAGGATATAAGAAGAAAAAAGCAGAATTCAGCAAAAAATATTACTCTCTAATAAGTAAATTATGTAAAGATGCTTCTGAATTTGTCGTAGCTACAGACTATGATGTAGAAGGGGAGGTAATTGGATTGAATATAATTAGATACATATGCAAGCAGAAAGATGCTCAAAGAATGAAATTCTCAAGCCTGACTAAAGAAGAAATTCAAAAAGCCTTCCAGAACTTACAGCCTACACTAAACTGGGGGCAGGCAATAGCCGGAGAAACTCGGCACTATCTTGACTGGCTTTACGGCATAAATCTTTCTCGTGCCCTAATGGACGCTATTAAAACAACAGGCAGTTTCAGGATAATGTCAATTGGCAGAGTTCAGGGTCCAGCCCTACATCTAATTGTTGACCGCGAGCTGAAAATCCAGAACTTCAAGCCACAAGCTTACTGGCAGGTCTATATCTCGATCTTACCAGGAAAAATAGAGCTAAAATATAATAAAGACATAACTAAAAAAGAAGAGCTTGATGAGTTCTTAAAACTAAAAGGTAAAAAAGCTCAAGCAGAAACAAAAACTTCTGATCAGGTTATAACTCCTCCAGTGCCTTTTGATTTAACAACTTTGCAAACAGAATCCTATAAATTCTTTGGAATAACTCCCTCAAAAACCTTGCAAATCGCGCAATCATTATATCTGGCAGGTTTAATATCCTACCCAAGAACATCTAGCCAGAAAATACCAGAAGCAATTTCTCCAAGAACTATAATCAACAAGCTATCTAAAAACTATAAAGAAGCTTCTCTATGCTCTCGAACTAAACCAATAGAAGGCAAAAAATCAGACCCTGCACACCCATCAATCTATCCAACTGGCGAGCAAGCTTCCCTAGCTGGCGAGCAAAAAAAAGTTTATGATTTAATAGTAAGAAGATTTCTTGCAGTTTTCTGTGAAGATGCAATAGTTGAAAACAAATCAATAAGCGTAACTATAGATAATCATAAATTTTATACTAGAGGCCAGATAGTAAAGAAAAAAGGTTGGATGCAGGTGTATCAAGCCAGTATAAAAGAAAACAAGCTCCCAGATATAAATGGGGAAGTAAAAATAGATAAGGTAAGAATAGAAGAAAAAGAAACCCAGCCTCCAAAGCGCTATTCACAAGCTTCACTTATTTCAGAGCTTGAAAAGCATAACCTAGGAACCAAAGCAACTCGGGCTTCAATAATTGAGACTCTGTATGACAGGCAGTATATAAGAGAACTTTCAATTCAGGCAACTCCTCTGGGAATGTCCCTGATTTCAACCATGAAAAAAAATGTTCCAATAATAATTGAAGAAGAGCTTACAAGGCATTTTGAAAAAGAAATGGAAATAATACGAACAGCAAAAAAGAATCTAAATGAAAAACAAAAGCAAATCTTGCAAGAAGCTGAAAAAACTCTTACTAAAATATCTCACGATTTCAAGAAAAAAGAAAAAGCAATAGGCAAAGACTTGGTAAAGGCAACAAGCCACCTAATTAAAGACATGAAAGAACAAAACACTCTTGTCCTATGCCCTGTATGCAAAAAAGGGCACCTTGCAATTACTTTCTCAAAGAAAACAAAGCGCCACTTTATAGCTTGTAATGCTTATCCTGAATGCAAAACCACATTTTCTCTTCCACCAGGAGGGCTGGTTAAAAAAACAGATAAAGTCTGTGACAAATGCGGATTTCCTCTCCTAATAAGGCTGATGAAAGGCAGGCGTCCCTGGATATTCTGCTTTAATCCTAATTGCGAAACTAATAAAGAGTGGCAGAAAAAGCGTGAAGAATATATGAAGAATCATAAAACTAGCTGACACTTTTACACAAATATCTACTATGGGAATCAGGAATTTTTCTTGCATTTTCTTCATGCTTCACCAAGTCATATTTTGAAAAATCTATGAACCCTCCTCTAATGAAAAAATCAAGCTGCCCATCTTCAATATGGGAATAATGCATAAATTTTCTCCAAGCTCGAGATATACCCGTATCATTTGAGATAATGCAAGTTTTCCCGCGTGTATTTGCAAGAACAGCTCCAGAAATTAAAACATCTATATCAGCCTCGCTTAGTTTAAATTTTTCCGGCAAATAAAAGTAAGCCTGATGATATCTATTATACATTCCTCTCTCTTTAAGTGATAAATCAAGTATTTTATTATAGGTCTGAATTGATTCTACAAGACCTCTCCTGCCTTTGCTTTCCACTTTTCTTGCCCTTGCTTCACATAATTCAGCGCCAGGGTATTCAAATTGCCCCATCTGCCTTAAAAACTTCTTGATATGAAAATAAAGTTTATGGGAAAATTCATCAAGTACTTTTTGAGTAACAAGAATATTCTCACCCTGAACAATAAGAGCTTCAAGATATTTATAAAATTGAACAGCAGAATTTAATTTTCTTGCGCTTTTATAAAAATCCTCCTCTTCAAAAAGTCTTCTCTCTCTTTCATTTTTCCCCATAGGGCAAATTAAAGCTGAAGTATCAAACAAGCACAAGCTATAATCTTGCACTAACTCATCTAAGGCTGTTTTTTCTGATTCACTTGCTGAATCCAATAAACTAACTGACACTCATATCCACCTCCTCTTTTTGATTCCAGAACCAGTAATATAAAAATTAAGCTCCTTTTCTGCCATGCTCCTGTGCTTCTTAAGTATAGCTTTCCTGTTTTTTCCTTCCTGCTTTAGCTCAATTATACACTTGCTCCAGTATTTTAGCAAGTCTCCTCCAACCATTCTTGCTTCAGGCTTCTTGCCAGCTCTAAAATCTTCATCAGATAAAAACTCAGAATAAGTCTGATTAGTAGCAATAATTGGAATTAGCTTATTTCTTGATATTTCAGCTAAAGTTCTCAGCTGTCTTGCTAGCTGAGAATTTATCTCCTTAACTTTCATCTCATCTTCCTTGCAATTAGCCAGTTCCAGCCTGTATAGCATAGTCATGCCATCTACAACTATCAACCCAACACCCTTAATTTCTTTTAGCATTTTCTCAAATGCTTTTTCCTGCTCATCAAAAGTCACTGGCTTTAGCAATAAGATATTTTTCAGGGCTTTTTCATACTCTTCCCCAGTTACTTGCTTAAACCTGTCAAGCGAAAATCCTCCCTCACTATCGATAAAAATAACCTTCTTATCTTTTTTAGCCATGCTGCTGGCAGCTAGAACACAAAAATTAGTTTTCCCAGAGCCAGCTGGCCCATAAATAGTAGTTATAATGTCCTTTTCATATCCGCCATAAAGCCACTTATTCAAGTCAAAACTTCCAGCTGAAATCCTGTCAGTTCTCATTTTTCCTCCCTAAATCCTGGAAAAATGAGGGCTCGAAAATTTTAATTTTCGTTGTTCTCATAATTAGTTAAGTATTGGCCTACTTATATTAATTTGTATACTAAAAATAAATTAATTAAATAATAACATTTAAAAACTCCTTAAAACCAGTCAAAGATATGGAAAAAATCTTATTAGTTGAGGATGATATAGCCTTAGCTGAACAAATGAAAAGATTTTTAGAAGAAACTCGGAAATGCCGAGTTAATATAACTCTTACACTAGATGAAGCATTGAAAAATGCGCACCAAAATTATGATTTGCTGATTACAGATAAAAATCTCGGAGGCCATAGAGGAATACACCCCCTTTTAGATTATATGAAAGAAGAAAAGCCATATACCCCTGTTCTTCTTGCTTCTGGTGAAGAGGGTATTCAGGCAAGAAGAGAGCTCTACTGCCATGATTTTTGGGATAAAGATGATATAGATGAGTTTTTAGGAAAAGTCGACAAATTGCTATCCAAAGCTGCGTGAAAATTTTAGAATGATTTTCCCTTAAATTCTGGCTCTTCCAAGCTATAATGCTTGACTTTTTTATTTTTTCCTTATTCTCCTTACTTAAATATTTTCCCTTTCAATAACTGCGCCTATTTCTCACCTTCTTCTTCGCTAAAAATCTGTGCCTGAAATCTATAAAGCTTAAATTTCTCTTTCTGCCAGCTGTCTTTAGGCAAGCAGGCTTTCTGGCATAAAACTTCTAAAAACTGAATTCTATCCATATTATTTTCACTAGCTACCTGAGGCAATAGCAAGCCAGAATATCCTAAATACTCACACATTAAGCCGTCTTTTCCAACCTCAACTTCACTAGCACTGCACTTTACTGGCATTGTCAAAACAGAAACCTCAATCTTAATTTCATCTAGCTCACTCTCCTTTACACTGGAAAATCTTGGGTCAGAAAAAGCAGCTGATTTCGCAGCCTCAACTATAGCTTCACAAACAGCCTTAGTAGGATAAGGCAATCCAATGCATCCCCTCAGCTTTTCATTTTTATGCAAAGTAACAAATACCCCTCTAGCCTGTCTAAATTTAGCTCCTTTGGGAAGCTCAATTTTTTCACCTGAAAACTTGCTTTTTATAGACTCTCTAGCAAGTTTCACAAACTCCTTGCCATCTTCCCCAATATATTCCCCTAGCATAACAAGTATTATATACTAAAGTTTAATAATCTTCTTATGAATGAGAGGGATCCACTAGCCACCGCCTTAGAACTGTTATCAAAGCTAAATGAAAATTATGACCCATTAGTTGCTAAAGAGCTGAAAAATCTTATTGAATCGCCTGGAAAAGGACCTTTAAAAATTCTATATAGTAAGAAATTATATATAATTATGAACAAAAATGTTTCTGAACTAATTAAAAAAATGGAAGAAGCTTTAAGAACAGGTGAAGGCTATCTAACTGAAGAAGAAAAGCTAAAAATTACAAAGTCTATGTCACTAGATGCTCAGCTAAAAGAAGATTACTTAGGAAGATATGCGCATCTTATAAGAATTACTCCATCATCAGAAAAACCTACAGAAATAGCCTATGACACAATTTAAACAACACGCTGATTATTTTTTTAAGCCGGCTACCAGCTTATCAGTATCTTTTTCTATTTCAGAAACTGCATCCTGAATAGCTTTTTTAGGAGTCTTGTTTTTAGTCTTTATTTTTAAAATAGGGTTTTTAGTAGGGTGCTCTCTTTTCCAAGCTGCAAAACTAACACTCTCATCTTTATTTAAATACACTCTTAAAAGTTCAACTATAGTCATATTGCTAATTTCAATTTCAGCTTCAGTCTTATCTTCTTTTAAATATTTAATTTCCATATTAATACTCTGAAAAATTAGTTTATAAAGCTTATTGTAGCTGAACATTAACTAACTCTATGCAGGGAGTTAATTCAGTGGGCTAATATCTCTGATTTAGTCCCGCTCTTTGGCAACCTTTGGAAAAGGTTGACTATAAAGCTTATTGTAGCTGAACATTAACTTTTAATCATCCAAGAACTCAATCTGCCCTACCTCCTCCCCACCCTCCAGCTCAATCTCGCTACTCTCTTCATCTTTAAATTCAGGAATTTCTTCAATTTCAGCTTTTTGCCTCTCCAGTTTCATTCTCTGCAAGTCTGCGATAGTAATTGTTTTCAGCGAGTTATTATCAAAATTTAAAACCCTCGCAGGTTTTCTAACTGCTTCAATTCTTTCCTGCTCTTTTTGAAACTCTTTTTTCCTTAAGAATATACCAAAATACTGCTCTAACTTATTTATAATTCTGTCACCATCTCCTGGCAAGTCTCCGCTTTCAATCATTTTCACTGCCTCTTCTGACTCACCTAAAGCATCACTTACTTGTTTTAAAGTCAGGTGCTTTTTTCTTCTCGCTGCCTGAATATGCCAGTGGAAATTATCCACAAGATATAAAGGCTTATTTCTAGCTATACTCTGTTGCCTTTTAATTTCAAAACTAGGCTTATCATAATTCTTAGCCTTAGTCAGCTTGTCTAAAGTAAGTTTAACCTTATCCTCTGTCTTACTGGCCGGAAGCCCAGCCATTCTGCTAAGTCTCTGATAAACAGTATAAGGCTTATCAGTCTCCCTTAACTGATAAGAAGTAGGTTTCCTGATAATAGGAATTTCTTCAACTAGCGCACACTCTTCACAAATCCTAACTATCTCATCGCCATCAATTGCATCAAGAAGTCTGACTTCTTCTTCATCCCTTAGGCATCTGAAACACTGTTCCATAGCTGAGCTAAAAGGATTTAGCTTATTAATATTACTATAATGCAAAACATATGTCAACTAGATTTATTTAAGTAAATTCTCCACTTCTTCAACACTCATTAGTTCTGTAATCTGGTATTTTTCATCTATCAATAAGCAAGGAACCTCACTAATATTATATTTAGCCATTAACAAATCCAGCGAATCAACTTGCAAGTCAGTTGCAATAGGAATCAGCAAGATTTCGTTGCCTCTCTTTTCCTTTAAATCAAGAGCAATTTTGGAAAAAACATTTTGAAAAGACTTAGTCTGAATTGGAGTATCCTCATAATCATATAAATAAACTACAGTATGAAAGCTATCATCACAGTTTTCCTTTATCTTAATGCTATTTACCCACAGCATAGTTCTAAGAATATCATATCTCTTATGGGCAATTTTCAGTTCATCACTAATTTTACTGGAAGAATCATAATCCTCCAAAGTTCTGGCTTCCCAGTAAATCCTGTCAGCAAATTCAACATTTTTTTTCACAGCTAGTTCACAATCAAGATTAAAATCAGAAAATAAGTCACTCTGCAGCCTTAAGTCCATTAAATCTACCTGAGAATCTAAATAAAGATAATCCACTCTCTGTGTCCTAAAATTCTCAACTAAAGCCCCTATAAGCATTCCAAAGAAAAAAATCAGCATTGCTACTAGTAAAGCCTGCCAAAACACGTGCTTTTGATTTTTAACTACCATTTGTATTTCTTCCTAGCTAGCCTGTAAACTGCAAAAACTAAAAGTATAGGTATTGCAGTTAAATACACTAAAGTATAAAACACAAGGTTAAAATAATTTTCCTTTTTCAACTGGTCTTCTTTCATAACCCTTAATGAAAAAAGAGTGAAAAACAATCCAAGAATAAATAGCATTATTCCAAAATAAATTAAAATTGAAGGTGTCAAGTTTAAATCCTGCATAGTCAAAATAGCTGTCTGGGCATAAATTGAATAAGAAGTTGAAAGATAAGCTTTTAAAATCCTCTGCAAAAACAAGTAAGTAAATAATCCCAGCCCAAACAATCCTAAAAAAAGAGATACAACAAAAAATGGCAGAATAAAATACCCCAGCATGTTTCTCCTGAAAAATATGCCTTTATACTTATTTATTGTCTGTATTCCACCCATATTCCACCTCACCCTCTGCCTAAACCACTTCTTAAAAGTAGAAGGGGCAGTAGTATAAGTTTTAGCTGCAAGGCACATCTTTGCCTTGTATCCATTATATACTAAGTGCCAGGTAACCTCAATATCCTCAGTCATATTCTTAGGATCAAAACCTCCAATCTCTCTTAAAGCTGATGCCCTGTAAATGCTCAAAGGCCCGTTAGTCACATAAACAGAATCCACATAATCCAGCATTTTTCTGGTCCATGCAATCACAGTATACTCAAAAGCCTGCAAAGTTTCAATAAACTTATTATTCTCCCTGACTAGTATGGAATTTGTAACTGCTCCAACCTTGCTGTCATTAAAAAAACCTATCATCTTTTCCATTGAGTCTTTCAAAGGATAAGAATCAGAATCAGTAACAGCCATTAGCTCTCCCTTAACTAGCTTGAGTACCTTATTCAAGCTATTAGCCTTTCCCAGATTTTTCCCATTATCAACTAGTATCAAATTTTTATACTCTTTTTTTAGTTTAAGTATAATTTCTTTTGTCTTGTCAATAGAGCCGTCATTTATCACAATCACTTCATATAAAGGATAAGTTGAGTCAAATACATGCCTGATTGTAGTCTCAATTGTCTCTTCTTCATTATAAGCTGGAATAACTACACTTAGCCTGTATTTCTTTCTAGCTCTTGGATAATCAAAAAGAGTTTTTCTATTTTTAAGATAAATTAAAATAAAAAAACTCATCATATAAATTCCAATGAACATATACGCTAAATATATAATAGTAAGTATCTCTACCATTTTGAATATTAACTAACTCTATGCAGGGAGTTAATGAGGTGAGGTAATATCTTACATCAGTAAGATTTAGTCTCGCTGTTTGCCAAGCTTTATAAAGCTTGACTTACCATTTTGAATATTGAAATATCCCCAGTCTAAATTTATTCTTTTTTCTCTTCTTCTTTCTGTCAGAAATACTTACTGATGTTCGTATTTCTGAGCATCCAAAAAACTCTCAGATTTGCCAGAGTTTTTTTGATTTCCAACAGCAAAATAATCATAAAAATTCTCGCTTAAGCTCAGCTCCTTAGTCCTTCCAGCTTTCTTAGCTCTTATTAAGCCTAGCTCTGCAAAATTCTTTACATGTTCATAAGCCTTATTGCCTCTAATCTTAATAATTACAGACTGTTTAACTGGCTGTTTATAAGCAATAATTGCAAGTGTTTCTTGTTCTGCCCTTGTAAACTCAGCTGAACCAGTAGCCAGCCGATTAACCATTTCCATATGCTCCTGCTTAACATCCATTTTCCAGCTATTATCCTTTCTCACAATCTCAATTCCAGAATCATCACTATACTTATCCTCTAGCTTGGAAATAATCTCCTTTAACATAATAGGGTTAACATCAGTCAGAGCCACTAGCTCTTGCAAGCTAAGATACCTTCCAGAAATAAACAAGGCTGCCTCTATTTTCTTCAGGCTGTTAATTTCTATTGCCCTGTCCAAATCCTCATTTGTTTTTTTAGATAAATCCATAAAGAAATAATAATTTCAGTATTTTTAAAATGTATGCTAATCAAAAAGATTATCAGAACACTGACTTCTGCCCTAAATAAACAACAACATGAGTAAACCTATCACTTCCAGGTGATTTAATAGCTTCATCACTTTCTGCTCCATCTTCAACATGATAAACAACTTCATTTACTTTGTACATCCCGCTTAAAGAATTAAAGCGTCAATTATAACTAACACAACTCCCACTAAAGTCAGTATTACTATTGCCCATCCAGCAGCTACTGATAATGTCACTAAATAAGGAACTGTCAAAGTCTTAGAAATCATACCATGGCCTACAGCCAGTGATACTAAAACACCAACTAGCCACGCTAAAAAGCTCCATACCTTAGATAAAGTGCCTGATTTTTTTGCCATTTTTTACCTCCTTTTAGATAAGTTAACAAGGTTAAATTTATATTTAAACCTTGCTTTAATAATAAATGAAAAAAATGGGGAAAATATTAATTCCAATAACCATATTACTCATAATAATACTCAGTTTACTCATAATTAGGGCTTTTTCAGAAAAACAGCTTGATGATGTCTCTCCAACAGTTACTTGCTCTCCTGAACTGCTTGAAAAAGCAGATGTTCTTTATATTATCCCCAGCTATAAAAACCAAAATATTTCATCTAATCAAGAATGGTGCCGCTCTATTCTCTTGCTAAATAAAAAACTTGCTCTTCACGGAGTTTATCATACTTACAAGGAATTTTCAACTGACAGAAGCAAGGAATATCTTGAAAAAGGAATAAAAGAATTTGAAAACTGTTTTAATCTCAAGCCAGAAGAATTTAAATCACCCCAGCTAGCCACCTCAATCACTAATAAAAAACTAATAAAAAATAATAATTTAAAGCTAAATGGGATAGCTAATCAAATTTTCCATAAAGTCTATCACTGCGATAATTCTGGAACTTTTCCTAATTGGCTTATGAACTGGATTTAGCTGAAATTCTTTCATGCTGAGGATGCCACATACTACACCAATTATTATTTCTAATGTTCACCCCATATTTTTCTGAATGTAATTTTGATAATACAACATTAATAATATCTATCGGCATTTCACCACCAATATTAAAAACTATCACTCCAGTTTTCTTTTTAATAACTCTCAACATTTCTCTTAAAGCCATTTCTGTATTTATGCTCTTTGGATACCATCCAACAGCTTTAGTAGAATAAGCAAAATCAAATGATTCATCTTTAAAAGGTAATTCTTCTGCCAAAGCTCTTAAACTTTTATTAGGAAAAGCAGGTTTTATTATTCTATAAACAATTCCATCACCATTTCCCATAATTCTTCCAAGATTAGGATCAATACCAAACAAATTCTCAGCTTCTCCAAGTTGTTCTCCATAAAAACCACAACCAACATCAAGAATCATCTTCCTACTTTCTTCTTCACTAAACCCAATTCCTGCCAAACCGTGATCCCAGCCATCGCTAACATTAGTGCAATAATTATAAGAAGTTCTATCAAAATTTACTGATGAATTAATATTTTTCATAGAAAACTATTAAAATAATAATTCTTAAACTTTTCTAATTTAAAGCTTCCCTAACTTATAAACAAGTAGACTAATATTATAGCAATAATAACAACAACAATCCAAAACCACTTACTTTTAAGCAATGAAGAAAAAAAGCCTTTTGTTTGCTTAGCTTCTGACTTTGTCCTTGAACCTGTATTTTTAACTCTCTGAACAGTGTTTATTGTTTTGTCAATTGGATTCAAGACACTATTAACCTTGTCTGATGCCCTGCTTAATGAATCTAGTGCTCCCATTTTAAATCTCCATAACACCTCTTTAATACAATAATTTCTAATGCTTTTTAAATTTTCCTGAATTACAGCTGAAATCTCAGCAAAGCCCCAATTCCACCCAAATTCCAAAACTGCTCGCCTTCTGGAGTTTCAACAGAAACAATCTCAACTGTCGCAGAAATAGCTTCACCAGCCTGCCTTAACTCTTTTATTACATCTTTTTTTAGCTTCTTGCTTAAAATTAAAATATTCACAGCGCCGTATTTTAAAGCTCTCTTAACCTCGCTTAATCCATAAGAAACCTTCTCAGGTCTCTTGCCAAGAGTTTCAAAAAAATTCTCTAATAGCTTTTTTTCCTTAATAATTTCCTGCTGGGCAAGAACATCCTGGCTTAGCTCTACTAAGTCCTCTAATCCAGATTCATCAGTATTTCCTAAATCCTTTACAGCAATGACCATATCCTTTAGCTTAGTTACTAACTGCCCCTGGTCTAAAAAATCCTCCTTAGTTGGAATAGGGCCTCCAATCAGTATCCCCTTTAATCTAGGCATATCAAAAAACAACTCTTTCATTGCATCTGCAATTCTTCTGAAAAAATCCTTAGCCAGCCCTTCAGTAATCCTATGAAATCTCTGGCTTGATTGACCGCCAGCCCTGACTTTCCCAGGCACTCCTGAAGTCATTTTTCTTAGTAATTTAATCTGCTTTCCTTCTAATAATCCAATACTGGCCTCTTTCCTGTCCATAACAAGCAGTCCATAAACCTCTTCAACTTTAGTCATATCTTTTAATGGCTCTATTACAAAAGTCTGGTCGCATCTATAAAGTCTTGTCTTCATAGGCTGTGGCGGCTCAATAGTCCATAATTGTATATTTTCCTGACCCTCTTGCTCAGATACATTTCCAGCAAAAACAGCCATCCCATTTTTAGGGGTTTCCTTATACAACTTTAACTCGCGGGAAATTCTCTCTAAGCTATCTAAAACAGCTTTCCTGGTATTCTTGCTTTTAATATTTACAGCTGTAGATTTTTCAGCATCAATTTGCTTAGCTACTGCATTAATATTAAATCCAGCAGGTATATACACAGTTATTAGTTCAGTATGCCTGCCCCTGATTTTTTCCAGCTCTTCAATCAGCTCTTCAAATTCATATTGTTCTGTCATGTTAAATAAACTCAACTCCTAATTTACCTTCTTTAATTTCCCTGCAATTATGCGCCTTAATCAAGTCACTCTTAAATTTCACTAAAGACTTGGGAATATGCAAGGATTTAATTTCAGATTTTAAGCTCAAGCCCTTGTCTTTTTTTTCTTTCCATACAAGGCTGTTAAGCTCAACGAGCTCTTTTGTTTCTTGAATTTCCTTGAACTTGTTTTTAAAGAATTTCTCGCTATTAATATCCTTACCATAAAGCTCTTCAGATATATAATCACACATAAAAGGAGTAATTGGACTTAGCAAAATTAAAACACTCCTCAAACAATAGTGTAAAGTATAAAGCGCAGACTTGTCATTACTATAAGCCCTTGACTTTACTAATTCAAGATAATTGCTTGCAAATAAATTCCAGACAAAATTCCTGATTGCATTGCTTGGTATAAAAAAATTAAACTCACTATATCCTTTTTCACATTCTGCTGCAAGATTTTCTAATTCAGATACTATCCATTTATCTAGCTCTTCAAGTTTAGCTGGCTTTTTTTCTTCCTTGAAACTAGAAATAAATCTGGCAACATTCCAGAATTTAGATAAAAACTTGCTTGCAACCTCAATCCTAGCTTCAGAGCATCTAAAATCACTTCCTAATGCAGCTTCAGATGCTGCCCAAAATCTAAAAGCATCTCCGCCGTATTTTTCTATTATAGGAATAGGGTCAACTACATTGCCCTTGCTTTTGCTCATTCTCTCACCTTTCTCATCTAGCCCAGAACCCATCACCCAGGCAGATTTCCAAGCCTGCTTATCAGTTAGCTGATAACATCTTAATAAAGTATAATATAGCCAAGTTCTCACAATATCCTTTCCCTGAGGCCTTATTGAATTAGGAAATGTCTTGTTGAAAAAATTCTTGTCTTTTTGAAACTTTGAAATATACAGTGGCGAAATGCTTGAGTCCATCCAGGTATCAAAAGTCCTTTCATCACCTTTCCAATCACTTGCACCACACTTGCATTTTTCTTTTATTTTCTGCTTCCAAGGCTGATGATAGGTTTTATAATCTGCCTTGGGAACATAAATCTTCTCGCAAGAAGTGCATCTCCAAACAGGAACCTCTGTTCCATAATATCTTCTTCTTGAAATAGGCCAGTCCATGCTCACAGAATTAATCCAGTTAACTAACAACTGCCTGTTCATCTCTGGATAAAAAACTAGTTTTTCAGAAAATTTCTTTAAAATAGGCAGAAAATCAAGCTGTTTCAGATAAAACTCATTCATGGAAATAATCTCAATAGGGGTATTGCTCCTCTCACAAGTGGGAGTCCTGTGATTTATTTTTTCAGTTTTTTCAATTTTCCCCTCTTTTTCCAAATCTGCAATAATTTTTTTCCTTGCCTCCAATATTTTTAATCCTTTATAATCTCCTGCCTTTTCAGTCATCTTACCCTGCTTATCTATAGCAATTATTTCTTGTAATTTCAGCTCACGAAAAATTCTTACATCATCATAATCTCCATAAGAGCAAATCATTACAGCTCCAGAGCCAAACTCAGGCTTTGCATAGTTATGGGCAACTATTTCTACCTCCCTCTCAAATAAAGGAATAAATGCATGCTTTCCACCCAATCCTTTATATCTCTCATCCTTAGGATTAAACATCACCACCTGGCAAGCACATAATAATTCAGGCCTAGTAGTGGCAATTACTATATCTTTTCCTGTTTCCTTGACTCTGAATTTAATATGCACTAATTCCGTAGGAATTTCCTCATAGCTTATTTCTGCATCTGCAATAGTAGTTCCGCAATCTACACAATAATTATTCGGCCTTGTATCTTCATAAATTAATTTCTTATTCCATAGCTCAATAAAAGTAGATTGTGTCAAAGCCCTGTATTCTTTAGAGTCAGTCCTGTAATAATTTTTAAATTCACAGGACATACCCATATTTTTCATAATTTCAAGCATCTCAGCTTCTAAGTCATCTAAAGCTACAGAACAGAGCTCTACAAATTTCTCTCTGGGAGTAGAATGCATCTTTATCTTATTCTTTTTCTCAGTATATCTTTCAACCGGAAGCCCATTTCTGTCTATCCCTATTGGAAAATGCACATTCTTACACTGCATTCTCGCTGTTCTTGCTATCATGTCTATCTGAGAATAATGTGCTGCAGCTCCAATATGCCAAGGTCTTCCTGAAGGATATGGCGGTGGCGTATCTATGGCAAAATTATCTTTTCCTGGCTTAAAGCTAAAAGTATCATTTTTCTGCCACTTCTTAGCTATCTTCTTTTCTATTTCCCTATTCCAGGATTTTTCTTTAAGCATATCTGTCCATATTAACTAAATCTTTTAAACCTTACTGCCTATTATTTAGCATGAATCAAAAAGCAAAACTAGCTGTCTCACAGCTGAAGAAAATTGAAAAGCTCACAGATAAAAATATGTTGCTTGCAGCAGACTGGCACAAGTCTTGGGAAGTCCTGATTTCAACTATGCTGTCAGCGCAGACAAAGGACGAGACTACAATAAAAATTTCCCATATTCTTTATAAAAAATACCCCACCTTAAAAAGCCTGTCAAAAGCAAGAATAAAAGATATTGAAAAAATTATTCACCCTGTTAATTACTATAAAACTAAATCTAGGAATATCAAGAAAACAGCTAAGATGCTCGCTTGCAGGAATAATTGCAAAATTCCAAGAAATATTCATAAGCTCCTAGAACTTCCAGGAGTAGGAAGAAAAACAGCTAATGTATTCCTCGCAGTTCATAATAAGCCTGCAATAGGAGTTGATACTCATGTTTTCTATCTTGCCCAAATTTTAGGCTGGACAAGGCACAAGAACAAAGTTAAAATAGAAAAAGATCTCGAGCAGTTATTTCCTAAAAAATACTGGATATCCATAAACTATATTCTTGTAAGATTTGGCAGAACTTTTAATACAAGGAAAAAGCAGGTTGATAAATTGCGGGAAATGAAGATAATCAAGTGAAGGCAGGATAACAGCCAGGAAACAAGTCAAGCTTGAATTCCCTAGATACAATGCAAAAATCATGATTCTTGACTATATCCGGAAACTTCTCTTTTAAATCAAGTATAATCTCCTGAAATTTATCATAGCTTTCCAGCTCAAAATCAATCTCAATATCCCACTCACCTATAACTCTTTGAGGCCATACAGCTCCCTGAATAGTCGATATATAATTCATAAATTTAGATAGCCTTTCATGCGGAGAGTTCGCCAGATAAATAATTAACTTGCAAAAGATTCTTTTCATAGCTCTAGGATTTAAGTGAGCCCTATAAGCAAGAATAATCTTCTTTTTTTCAAGCTCTTTAATCCTATACTGAACAATTCTTGGAGTAGCTTTAATTTTTTGTGAAATCTCTACTAAGGGGATTCTGGCATTATTAGCAATTATCTTGATTAAGCCCAAGTCAAGCTCATCTGCTTTTTCCTGCTCATCTTTTGTTGTGTGGTAGACTATTTTAGAAATTTCTTTTTTTTTATTTTTTAAAAATTCCCTTTTTTGGTGAGATAAATAAATTGTGGTAGTTATTGACTTTTCCTGAATAAATTTGGAAAACTTATTAAGAACCGTCTGAACTTCATCGTCAAGCTCATTTACATTCCTAACAAGAAATCCCACAATTAAATCCCATCTTCCAGTGGTAAGGGCTACCCATTCAGTTTTTTTATGGTTGCAAAAATATTTTGCAATTTCATCTGCTTTTTCCTTATCTGCATTTGTAAATCTCAAATATAGCTTGAACTTTACAACACCTAGCTTGAAATAATTAATAATTGTATGAAACCTTAAAATAATCCCTTTCTCAATTAGTTTATCAATTCTATACTTAACCACTTCCTTGCTTAAGCCAATTTTTCTTCCAATCTGATTATTTGACTGCCTTGCATTGCTGTCTAATTCTGCCAGGATTTTAATATCCCTCTTATCAAGTCCATAAATTTCACTCATTATTTAACATAATTACATTTAGTATTTAAATTTTGTTATTTTGATAAATATTTAGCAAATAAGTTTTATCTATTATAAATAACCACTTTTTAGTAATGAAAAGCACAAAAAAATATAAGGTTGGACTTTACAGCTTGCCCCCATACCAGCCAGTATATATTCATCCAGCAACACCTTATCTAGCTGGGCATCTAAAATCAAAAGTTCCGGATATTGAAGTGCATCAAGAAGACCTGAATACTTCATCTCTAGACTACTTCCTAGGCCAGGATTTAACCAGCTCAATGCAAGATATAAAATTATATAAGGACTTTTCTGCATTTAAAAAAGCAAAACGTGAAATAGCTGAAAAAATTAGTGAAAAAACATCTGGAATTCTAACAATTGAAAGAAACAGCATTAACTATCTCCCGCCAGAAGACTATAAATCACGGCAAGGCCTTTTGGATGCAGTAAAAACAAAAGAAAAAAACACTTATTATTATTTTTTCAAAGAAAGAGTTATTCCACAAATCGAGCAAGGCAACATAAATTTCACAGGGCTATCAGTTATCCATCAAAAACAAATGATTCCAGCCATAATCCTTGCTTCAATGATTAAGGAAAAATTCGGAAATAATGTCAAAATTGCCCTGGGTGGGAATATTATAACAAGAAATTATGATGTTCTATCTAGGGATGATGAACTAAACAAGAAATTATTTGATTATTTTGATTATCTTGTGCATCATGAAGGGGAAACTGCTCTTAGTGAACTAGTTAAAAGTTTAAAAGAAGATAAAAGTTTTAGTAAAGTTCCTAAGTTAGTATATAAAAAAGAAGGAAAAGTTGCAGAAAATCTAGAATTCGTCATTGAAGACCCAAATGCGATTTCAATGCCAGACTATGAAGGACTTATTGCACAGGCAAATCACTGGACACCCTTGCCAGTAATTCCATACCTAATAGGAAGAGGATGTAATTGGGGGGCATGTAGCTTCTGTGATATTCCAACAGGATATGACATTTCAAAAGCAAGAATAGAGCAAGAAACTGGGAAAAAATTTAGTGCAGAAAATCAACCCACAGCTAAAAGAAGAGTTCAAAACTTGGAAAAAGTAATAGCAGAGCTTCAGCAATTAAGTGAAAAATACAATACAAAATATTTTAGTTTTAGTGATGAGGAACTATCTGGAGATTTATTAAGAGATTTCATTGAAAAAATTGAAAAGTCAGGGTTAAATATAGAATGGGAATGCTTCGGAAGAATTGAAGACCTATATCTAGACAAGGAATTTTGTGAAAAACTGGGAAAAACTGGTTGCAGGTTTATCCAATTTGGAATAGAATCTGCAAGCCAAAAAGTCCTTGATGCAAATAAAAAAGGATACGCATTTGAAACTGCAAGAGAAGTTTTAAAAAATACTTATAAAGCAGGAATCATGAACCACGCATTTATTCTAACTGGCCTTCCTGGAGACAGTTTAATTGAATCCTCAAAGCTGATTGAATTTCTTGAAGAATCCTCACAGCACCTAACAACAATAAAACCAATCTCTTATAAAGTATCTAAATGGTCGCCAATTGCACTGCACCCAGAAGATTTTAGATTAAGTCTGGATAAAGCTAGCACGCCAGATTTAGAGCTGAAAATAAATGTTAATGAAAACTCAGGTATGATGAGCCGTCATAAATCAATTGCTTTTACAAGATTACTAGAATTATGGATTGCTAAAAACCATAAAGTTAATCCTGTAACAAGTGAATATATGTATTCTCAAAGACTATTCTTAACAAGAGATGAATTAGAATCTTTTGCAAAAAATGAGGGAATTAAACTAAAACTCTCTAAAAAAGATACTGAAATGATAGCAAAAGTATATAATGGGTTAATAGAAGAAATTAAATTATTTGCTTATTCAAAAGATACTGAGAAAAGTGAAAGAAGTAAGTTTGAAAATTTATACAAAAAATTAAAGAAAAAAAGAAATGAACAAGTTGGTTTAGAACAAGCTTTCCAGCTCTGTAAAGAAGTAACAGGCATCTAGCAAAGCAAAAACCTTATAAATCCCCTTAGTTAACAATAATTATGGCATCAGACAATAGAATACATATGCCTTCAGGATTTGGGGGCTTGCTAAGATATGATGAAGAGTATGAGTCAAAATTCAAGCTTAAGCCAGAGCATGTAATAGTCTTCATAGTCCTGGTTTTATTATTTGTAATAATTCTCAATCTATTTTTTCCAATAGCTTAAAATGTTTAATATGGATCCTAAAAAAATGCAGGGCATGATGAAACAGCTGGGTATCAAGCAGGAAGAAATTCAGGCATCTCGAGTTATCATAGAGCAGGAAGATAAAAATATAATCCTAGAAAATCCTTCTGTAACTAAGATTAAAATGCAGGGTCAGGAATCCTGGCAAATTACAGGTGATGAAAGAGTTGAAGAAAAACAAGAGGATAATACTGAAGACATCAAAACAATAATGGAAAAAACCTCCTGCTCTGAACAAGAAGCCAAACAGGCTCTTGAGCAATCTGATGGAGACTTGGCAGAAGCTATTCTTTCTTTATCTTAGTGATAAAACTTCTAAAGTAGTGTCTCTCAAAGGTTCATTTTCAATATCTTGAATTAGCTCGCCTAAAAAAAGGTCGCACATAAGAAGGTCAAGCTGTTCCATATCAACTTTTTTCCCTTCATCTATGCACTTCTTTTCTCTTAACAAATCTAAAATTTTAAAGTACTGTTCATCTGAAACACATCCTCGCGGAGGTAATGCCTTGTTAACCATTGCATGTACATAAACTCTATCAAAAGGTACTTTATTAATGCCTCTTTTTTCTAAAGCTCTTACTTGCAAAGAATCCCACTCATGATAAACTCTCCTATTAAAATCACCATCACCTACATACTCATAATCCTTATTATCAAAATCATTAAAAAACATAAATCAACTAGAAATTTATAATTTATAAATATTTATATACTAAAGAAAAACTATTCTTTCTTTAAGCTAATAATACATAGCTAAAAATCAAGTTCCATATTATTATCATTGATAATAAAAAAGTTTCTGAGACTCCTGACATTAATTTATATTTTTTGCCTAAGATAAAAGATCCTGCAAAAAGCACAGCAAGAAAGATTACCCCAACTATTCCTATTAATTGACTAAGAAATAAAAGCTTAATATGAAATATTAATGCTCCTATGATTGCAGATACAAAAATAACTCTGCTTGCAATTGTATGTATTTTTTTATGATTCCCATACTGAAAAATAGATGCAACAACTAGGGCAACTCCTGCAATTACAAAAAGTGAAATTTCTAAATGAGGATTTGGAATTTCAAGCGCAAGAACTAATATAATATAGAAAATAACCTGCAATATACCTGAAATAGCCAAACACGGGTTGTAAAACTTCTTTGTTTTGCTGGAATTTCCACAATAGCAAAATGGATGCTTTTTAAAATCAAAATCTTTATTTGCCTTAACACAGATAAAATGATACATAAATGCAAAGATAGAATTAACTATTCCCAAATATTTTAGCATCTCTAACATAACTTTAAGATAATTTATTGATTTTTAAACCTATCTTAAGTATAATCTTATAACCGAAACATTTTTGAAATCTTATTTCTATAGTAGTATAGTCAGAAACTAAGGGAAAATGGCAGTTGAAGAGAAATTTATTCAGTCGCTGAACCTAGCTAGTAAGCACCTTCAAACAGCGGACCACATGACTTATATTACCTATCCTCTAATAAAGGAAAAAAGGCTTCTTCTTAAGATACTTTCTGAACTGCATATATCAGTTATTAATATTGTAAATTCCATACTGCAGTATGAATACTACTATAAAAGAATCCAGATTTACTCAGATGCACGCTCTAATTTTGAAGAATTTAAAGACAAATGCGCCCCAAGATATAATATTACAGTAGAACAAGTAAAAAAAATACTTGAAATCATAAAAATAGCAGAGCGCCATAAAAACTCGCCCTTTGAGTTCATAAAAGATGATAAAATAGTAATCATGACAGATAATATGCAGACTGAAACCCTTACTTTAGAAAAAACCAAGGGATTTTTACTTGAAGTAAAAGACATGCTTAGAAAAGCCAGCACTAAAATCAGGAGATAATTCAGCCATAAAACTAGAAAATCAGATGATTTTTTATAAAAGTTTTAGAAATAACCTTAATTTATTACTTTCCTATGTAAAAATTTTCTCAAATTGAGAAGGGGTTCTAGAAATTACATTGCTATTAATCCATAATGCAACATCTTCTAATTTTTGTAAGCCTTCTCCCGAATCTCCAGGAAGATAATCAACTCCCCACCCCATTCCAGGATGTGCTGATACAACTAAATCTCCACCAAATCTCTTAATAAGAATTCCCTTAAGATGAACTTCCTCAAGATATGTCCCTTTTTCAAATTCCTCTTTCTCTGGCTCTCCTACTATTATTGTCTTGTAAGGAAATGATATATCAAAAGCATGAGAATTTATTAGCCCTACTTGCTTTAAAGTAATTCCAATGTGGTTTAACCATAAACTTTCTTGTCTATGGGTTAATCTGCCAGTATACCTTAAATTTTCACTAGGAGAAAATTCAAAGGGGATAGAGACATTTAGAGATCTTTCTAGTTCTGGGCATACTTGTAACGGAGTAAATGCTTCTTTTAAATCTCCTCTTTGCAAAATATAAGATATCTCTAAAAAAGAATTCCCACTATTTCTTATTAATTCAGCACGCTCGTAAAGTTGTTGTGGAACAGATGCTAAACCAGGGTAATAAGGCAGAACAATTCTTTTAGAATCAAGTTCTTTTAAAAAGTTAAATACTCTTTTTCCTGCAGAACTTATTATTTTCTCTCTCTTAGAAGTGTCTAAAATTTCTTCACCAGGAAGGGCAATAGCTCCTCTTAGTTTCCTTGTAAAATTTCCATCATAGTGAGTCCAATTCCCAAGTCTCCCAAGCTCACTACCAGCATAACGAGAATTATCTCGGAGGTGGAAAGAACAATCTTCAGATCCTCCTTCAGAAGGAGCAAAGTACCACAATGGAGAAAATGGATCAGCACCATATTTTTCACAATTCACAAAAAATTCTGTAAGAATGTCTGCACATTTCTCATTGCCTTTAATTTGCCATTTCCTTCCCATAAAAATTATATATATTTGGGTTTTTTAAGTATTATTATACTAGACAATCAGGTAATTATTAAGTCCTAAATCTAGGCAATCAAGGCATATTTCACTATAATCAAGGGGTCAAAGAAAAAGTATAAATACTAGTATTACTTTAACAAATATACCCCTCAAAAAGAAAGAGGTAATTGGGGCCCAGCCATGGAAAGAATAATTCAGGAGAAAATATCAGCAGATCACCTGCTTTATGTAAGCCTAAAATACACCAAAACAGGTGATGTAATGCTAAATCTAATTACAAGATGGAAATCAATGATAGATGGATGTATAAATAGAATGCTGGAAAAAGCCAAAAAAAAGAAGGTTATAAAATCCATTCCTCTGGCACCTAAGCAAAAAATAGACAAAATACGCGAAATTTACAAGAAAAATCCAGATATAATAGAAACCATGAACTTATATGAATTCTTCAAAAGAACAGAAAACGCAGAAAAGCTAAAAGAGCATGAATTCAGGAAAAATGTTACACTAAAAATTCTAGACAGGGGAGAGTGGATAGATATAAATCTAGACAAACTTAAAGAATATAATCTAATTTTAGAAAGGTTTATAAGTCAAACCAAACAAATTCTTTCATAATAAGAAGCTTGATTTTTAAAATGGGAAAAATTTATACTATAATTTCAGGTAAAGGAGGTGTAGGAAAAACAACTTCAGCTATAAATTTAGCTGCTGCTCTTAACAGCCTGCAAGAAGAAGCAATAGTAGTTGATGGTAATCTAATCACTCCAAATGTTGGCTTGCATTTTGGAGCCCCAATAGTCCCAGTAAGCCTAAATCATGTTTTAAATGGAAAAGCAGTTATACACGAAGCTATCTATGAGCACGAATCTGGAACCAAGGTAATTCCAGCTTCACTATCTCTAAAAGACCTTAAAAAAACAAACCCGGAAAAACTCAAGAATGCAGTTAAACTGCTGAAAAAAACATCAGACCATATAATACTAGATTCAGCTGCTGGACTAGGTGAAGAAGCTCTTGCTGCAATAGATGCAGGAGATGAAATTATAATAATCACCAACCCAGAAATGCCTGCAGTAACTGACGCTCTTAAAACAATTAAAATAGCAGAAGAAAGAAAAAAGCCAGTTACAGGAGTAATCATCACCAGGATAAAAAGAGATGGATATGATATGCCTTACCTAAATGTTAAAGGTATGTTAGAGGTTCCAATCTTAGGAATTATACCAGAAGACAAGAACATGAGAAAAGCTCTTGTAATGAAAAACGCCGTCTATCACACTCACCCAAATTCAAAGTCATCTCGCGCCTACCGTGAAATAGCTGAAAAGCTTTCTGGAAAGAAATACGATTCAATTAACAAGCCTAGCTTATATGAACAAGTTCTTAAAAAAATAGGCTTGCGATAAGTTTATAATAAACTATTTTTTTATCGTTTTATGAAGTTTTATATTTCTGCAAAGTGGCAGTTAGTCGAAGAAGTGAGAAAAATTCACAAGTTGCTAAAAGAAAAGGGTCATGAAATTACAGAAGACTGGACTCTTCATAATTGTGTAAAGCCATATGATAAAGATGTTAAAGTATCTAATGAATTGGCAAAAAAAGACATTCAAGGCGTCTTAAATGCTGATGTTTATGTTCTTTTAAGTGACAATAAGGGAATTGGTAAATATATAGAGTTAGGTGCTGCACTTGCCTCTAATGTTCTTGCAGGAAAGCCCTTGATTTATGTTATAGGGAGTCTTAACAACCAGTCGCAATTTTATTTTCATCCAGAAGTTAGGCTTAAAAGAAATTTTGATGAAGTTCTTGAAGAAGTTGATAAATTAGGAGTAAAGTAAACTTAAATCCAGTTCTGTATAAAATGAACATAGAAAATTTAAATTTAGATCCATGGGAGCTAAAAAAAGCCCTTGAACCACTAGGATATATTTTTCCTGACAGATTTACCTTTAAAACAAGAACATCAGGGAAATTTGATTCAGACGGGGAAGTGTATATTACTAATGCAGATATGCAGCTTCAGTCATTCATGATATATAGAAAAAGAGGTAATGAAAACATTGGTTTTAAAGTAATTCCCCATTCAATTTATGAAAAAAATTCCAATCCAAGACTAATAAAAACTCTAATTCCATTTCCAGATGAATTAGTAAAAGAACTGGAGTTGATTTTAGAAAAAAAATAAAATGGGCCCTAGCAGAATTGAACTGCTGATCTCTTCCGTGTGAAGGAAGCGTCATAACCACTAGACTAAAGGCCCTGAGTATAACTAGAAATAAGGATATTTTAAATTAACTGCGAACAGAGCTATTAACACTAAATTCTTGCTCAACAGCAAGATAAGCCAATCTTTTCAATCTTCTCATATTCTGTGGCTCATCAACTTCAGCATAGTTTATTCCAATTCTAGGCAGTATAGTTTCGCAATAGCACAAATCATGAAGCTTTTTATCAAATTCACTACGTTTCTCACAGCTTAATCCATCTATTTCAGAGTAAATTACAAGCATTTCTTCTGTAGTTAGAGAATTAAACCTTTCAATTAAGCCCATTTACTCCTCCAAAACACCATTTTAAAATACTAGAAATTCATCAGCTAAAACCATTTCAACAGGAGTCATATCACTAAAATAATTTAACTCACTATCAGCACCGCATTCAAAGCACCTGTACAAGCCAATAAAATCCTCCCTGGCTTTAAGTCTAGACATCAGCACATCATCCTCTCCACAATAAGGGCACTGCTCAGCAATAACAAGTTCATAAAGTTCATCCCTTACTCCTTCCATTTTAATCCTTTATTTTTGTAAACAAAATCTGTGCCTTTTTAATTTTTTGTATGCTAATTGGCTTGTTAATTTCCTCAATCCCTATCTTAAATCCAAAATGCTTGGCTATCTTCTCACTAGTCTCAGGAATAAAAGGATAAAGCAAAATAGAAATTGCCTTAATGCTGTCAACTAATTCATATAGCTTCTTTGAATCTCCGCTTTCCCATAGCTTATTTTTCTGAACATACTCATTGCAAATGTCAATAAACGCAAAAATCTCATTTAACGCCTTGTCAAACTGATAGCTGTCAACTAATTTGATTATTTTTTTTAATTTTAATTTTCCAAGCAGCTTGTTTTGAGTTTTCTCGACGCCAAATTTCTCCCCCAAAGCACTGACTCTTGAAATCAAATTTCCCAGCTTGTTCGCAAGCTCATTATTATGCCTGTCAACTAAAGATTGCTCTGAAAAATCTCCATCATCTCCAAAAGGAGTTCCCCTAAACAAGAAATATCTTGCAGAATCAACACCAGCAATTCCAATTAGCTCATCAACATTAATTACCTTGCCCCTAGATTTTGAGATTTTTTCCTTATCAAAAGTCCACCAACCATGAGCAAAAACATTTTTAGGAAGTTCTATTCCTGCTGACATTAACATAGCAGGCCAGTATACAGTATGAAACCATATAATATCTTTCCCAATCAAGTGAACATCTGCAGGCCAGAATTTTTCTTTTCCTTTTTGCCTAGATGCAGAATAATAATTAAGCAATGCGTCAAACCAGACATAAGCCACATGCTTCTTATCAAATGGAAGAGAAACTCCCCAGTCAAAACCTATCCTAGAAATGCTAAAATCTTGTAATCCCTCCTTAACTCTGTTAATAATTTCATTTTCTCTTGACTTAGGCAAAATAAATCCGGTTTTATATAAATCAAGAAGCTTTTTCTGATACTTGCTTAACTTAAAAAAATAGCTGTCTTCCTTTAGTTTATCAACTTTCTCTTGTGTATTGGACAGCACTCATTAACCAAATCTTTTTCAGTAAAATAAGCCTCACAATCTACACAATAATAGCCCTCATACTGCCCAAAATAAATCTCACCCCTGTCATAAATTTTCTGAATTATTTCCTGCACAACTTTTTCATGGTCAGGGTCAGTAGTCCTAATAAATCGGTCATATTGTATGTTTAATTTCTTCCACGCATCTTTGAATTTTGGTATTAGCTCGTCGACAAATTGCTTTTCTGGCTTGCCTGCTTTTTGGGCTGCATTTTGAATTTTTTTTCCATGGTCATCAGTTCCAGTAAGGAAAAATACTTCATTTCCCTTAATATGATTCCATCTAGCCAAAACATCAGCTGCTAATGTAGTATAACCATGCCCAATATGAGGTATATCACTGGGATAATAGATGGGAGTAGTTACATAAAATTTCTTTGCCATGAAAAATAGAGAAACGCTATTTATTTAAAGCTTATCACACATTGCAAGCCCTGACAAAAGCATCAAATAAAGGTGCCGGCTTCATTAAGCTTGACTTAAACTCAGGGTGCGCCTGAGTAGCAATAAAAAATTTATTTTCAGGAATTTCAATAAACTCAACTAAATTCCCATCAGGGCTCATGCCAGAAAACACTAATCCTTTTTCCTGAAGAATATCATGATAGTAAGGATTTACCTCATACCTGTGCCTGTGCCTTTCATAAGCTTCTCCACTTCTATAAATTTCCCTTACTCTTCCTTTTAGTAAAGCGCGATAAGCTCCTAGCCTCATACTAGCTCCTTTCTTATCAACGTGCAATTGTTCAGGTAAAATATCAATAACCTTGTGTTTAGTTTCAGGATTAATTTCAGAAGTGTGGGCATTTTCAAGTCCACAAACATTCCTAGCATACTCAACTACTGCAAGCTGCAATCCAAAACACAATCCAAGATAAGGAATATTATTTTCCCTTGCATGCTTTATCGCACAAATCTTACCCTCAACTCCACTCCCTCCAAACCCCCCAGGAACAATAATCCCATCTAACCTGTCTAATTTGCTCTCTAAATTTCCACCATTCAGCCCATTTGCATCAATCCACTGAATATCAACTCCCACAGAATTATTTGCACCTGCATGCTTCAAAGCCTCATTTACAGAAACATACGCATCTTCAAGTGTAAATCCTCCGCTTGCAATATACTTACAAATCATTCCTACCCGGATAGTCTTTTCAGGATTAACAATTTTATCAACAAGCTCGCCCCATCTTTCCCAGTCAGGCTCTTTCCTCTTCTCAAGTTCTAATCTATGGAGAAGTTTCTCTCCAAATTTTTCACCCTCCAATTGAAGAGGAATCTGGTAGATAGTTCCATTTCTTTCTGATGTAGTCACATCCGGCATAGAAATAACTCCATCCTCACTAATATTAGCATATGTTTTTATTTTTCTTTTTCTCACACTATCCAATGCCTCTGCTCCCCTGCACAAAACAAAATCTGGCTGTATGCCGCTATGTCTTAAAAGTTTAATTGCTATTTGAGTTGGCTTTGTTTTCATTTCTTTTATATGGCTCGGAGTAGGCAGATAGCTAACAAGTGCATTGACAAGATTATCTCTTCCAACCTCTAATCCTAATGAATTCATCGCAAAAAGAAAAGGAAAATGCTCATCATCTCCAATCGTGCCCCCAACTTCAACAACACTAATATCATAATCTTTGCTTGCCTCTACAACTCTTTTCTTAATTTCATCAGAAACATGCGGGACAAGCTGGACAGTCCTGCCAAGAAAATCCCCTCGCCTCTCCTTCTCCAGCAAATCCTGAAAAACCGCTCCCTGAACAATATTATTTTTCTTTAAAATAGTACTGCCAAGAAATCTCTCATAAGTTCCTAAATCCTGGTCAGTTTCTGCGCCATCTTCTGTAACAAAAACCTCTCCATGCTCAGTAGGCCTCATAGTTCCTGGATCAACATTCAAATAAGCATCAAGCTTTACTACAGTTGTATTAAATCCATATTCCTGCATAATCTTTCCAATAGAAGCGCTTGCCACCCCCTTTCCCACCCCAGAAATTACACCTCCTGTAACTACAATATACTTAGTCATATAAAAAAGAGTTAATTAGAGTATTATAAAGATTATTATAGTGTATTGATAACTAATCTATTAAAAGGAAAGTTTAAATTTCATATAAATAATCTTCCTGCATGGCAATAAAACTTCCTAAATATACCAATTCAAGGCAAGAGTTAGAAAAAGCGAAGGTTTTTTATAGTTCAGAATAATATTAATATTAATATGTTCCCCAGTATGGTCTTAGGGCAATACTGGGCTCTTATTTTAATCCTATTAATTTAACTATCTTTTTATTTATGCAGAAAGAAGTATTGCAGGTTTTCAAGCTACAAGAAGCCAGAATAATTAAATAAAAGTGCCCAAATAAATTCTAGAACTTATTTCAACTAATTATTAAAAACTCCCAGAAAAAGCCGATTTTCTTAAACAGCCAATACAATAATAATCAAAATAATTATTATAAGTATTAATACTAGAAAGATTAGAACTGCTGGAGTCAGCAAATCCATTAAGCTTCTGCTCCTAGATTGCTTTCCTAAAGGTACACTTCCTGTAGCTGAGTAATTAGTATTTCCTAAATAAACAGTAGTCCCAGCATTGCTAGGCTCTTGTGTATCTTCAATTGGAATATTAGGTTTAGTAGTTCCTCCTCCCCCGCCTGAATCATCATCATCGTCATCATCATCATCTCCAGGAGGGCCAATGCACTTGGCATTTTCACATCCATAAGTGCACTCTTCAACAATTTCAGTGGTATTTGCAATCTGACAAGTATAATTCTCACAATCAGGAACTAAATGGTCCCTGACTACATCATCAGCAAAACAATAATTTCCAGAGTAACTCTCATTCCCGCAGTCAGAATCTTGATTGCATTCTGGCTCTTTGCACTGCCCATCCTCGCATCCATACTCACACTCTTCAACTAATACAGGTTTAGTTTCACTTGAACAAAAGCTGTCTGCTTCTTCCGGATTATTGCAGCTAAACTCAGTATAATTCTGATAAACATTAGTATGGCATATGCAATATTTCTCACCTATAAAACCATCTTCCCCGCAGTCTGAATCTTGATTGCATTCAACTGGAGGTTCTATGCATTGAGCATCCTCGCATCCATACAAGCAATACTCCTGAACTTCTGTAACATTGCTAACAAGCCCGCACTCTCCACCTTCACAACCATAAGATAAATAATCCACAGCCACATTTCCTTCAGAACAATAAGGCAGAGTAACAGCTTCAGCCCCGCAATCTTCTACTATCCAAGGAGTTATACTCTCATCACAATAACTTTCAAATGTACCTGGATTTTTGCAAGTATAATCTATAAAATCTTGAGTTGAATTTTGTCCTGAACAGTACTTATCCCCAAAAGGTCCGTCAATTCCGCACTCCCAATTTTCAAAGCAAGTAATCTCATCAGTGCACTCCCCATCTACACACTCTTCATTGCACTCCTGGACTAATTCAGTTAGCTTCTCAATTCCGCACTCATTGCCTTCACATCTGGGAACATAATGGTCAACTACAACACGGCTATTATCACAATAATTCTCACCATAATAATCATCTCCGCACTCTTCATCAATTTCACACTCTGGCTCCAAGCACTGCCCATCCTTGCATCCATACTCACACTCTTCAACAAAATCAGGTTGAACACTAAGATGGCACTCACCATCATTGCAATAAGGATTAAAATAATCTCTGTAAACATCTCCTGCAAAACAATAATTATCTTCATAATATGATTCACCACAGTCTTTATCAATATAGCATGAAGGCTCAGGATAAACAAAAATTTCTTGGATTATTGTTTCATTCAGGTTTTCTTCATAAGGGCAGTTATCTGCAACACCTTGCACTGTTAGAGTATAAAGCCCCTGCTCTTCAGGTGTCCACGGAAAACTAAATGTATAAGGATTAAATTCATCACCATTAGCTTCCACAACAAAACTAACCTCATTAGTTTCTGTATCATTAACTTTTTTGATTTCAACATCAATAACAGTTGGAAGAGGGGTTAAGTCTTCTCCATAAACAGCATTGCTTATTTTATCAGCATAAACACTAACTTCCTGTCCTGCCTTAGGCATATTATCTGAAAAAACTAAATTATTCAGTAAAGTATAGCACATTTCCTCAAGCTCATCAATAACACTAAACTCTTTTTCAACAGACATATCAAGAACTTCCAGGCATTTTTCATCTGTAATATGGCTAGTAACAATTGCCTTATACTCTCCTGCTACTTCAGGAGTCCAGACAAAACTAACACTTTCTTTTCCGCTGTATTCAATCATTAAATCTTCATAATCTTCAAAAACAACATCATCAGTACTATTAATAATTTGCACTATAACTCTTGTAGCTATCTGATAATGCTCTAAAATCTCAGAAGGAACATAATCTAAAGGCCCATTATGCTCAAGAGCAGAAGTCACATCTGAATCCAGCTCAGCTTCAACATCTATTTGCAATGGTTGATGAGGATTTACACCATTAATCAAGCTAAAATTATCAACAACAGCACTGCACTGCTCAACTTTCAGTAAATATTTAGAATAAGGCCCTTGAGGGTCTGCAGGATTAGTTCCCCACCAAGTTGCTTTTATCTCCCAGGGAACATAACCCTCTTTAAAAAAATAAACGCCATATCCAGAAGATTGTAAATTTGTAGGATATGTAAGTTGAATATGATTATCGCTTCCTGAATTTAATATTTCACCACCCCATAGCTCACCGCTAACAGAACTGCAAGCAGAATTAGCGCAGACAAAGCCAATTACACTAAAATTATTCACAGGGTTTGTTGTAGTTGTATATGAGCCATCCAAATGAAGTGTTGCTTCATAAGTATTATAATCAATATATCTTGTAGCACTAACAAGGAAACAAGCGCTTAAAACTAAAATTATTACTAATGAAATCTTCCAAGGAATTGTATTTGCTATTTTGTTCATTTTTATAATTTTTTATTTAATGAAGTCAGTATTTATGCGCCAGGTCCATCTACTTCACCACCGCCAAATTTCGGTTTATGCCCTTTTCCCTTAAATAATTTGCTTGCTCCACAAGTTTCACCAATTATTACAACAGGAGTAAGCAGGGTTTCTACACACTGCCTTGTCTCATCTAACCCATCAACACTGTCATTTGGCGCGTTTCTTCCATTAAAAACATCTTCAGGGCAAACTAATTCACCTTCCTTAAAAGGCACCTGCCCGTCAATATTATCAGTATTATAGTAAACAACTGGCAAGCCAGATAAACGATAACTTAGTGGTAATCTAGAGTCAATTAATTCTCCCAAATCCATATCAGAACCTAAAACCCTGCTTGCAGCATCTCCGCCAATCCCATTTGATTGAACAACTCTTAATGGAAATTCAACCACAGCTCCAACACCCTGGGAAAAATTATATCTTCTACTATTTTCATCTGCACCTATTCTAATTGCCAGCTCAGGAATATCCCATACCCCTTGCACTACACTATTTCCTGCATTTGTTATAGCTCCAAAACCATACCAAACATTGCCTAATGTTCCACCTATTAAATCTCTGATAAATGCTTCATAACCTATATTGTAAATGCCTCTTCCAGTGCTAGTAAAAACATGCCCTACTCTCTCAATTCCTCTTGGCTTGTCAGCTCCTATAGGTGGAACTATTCCAAATGTAACACCGCTTAAAATATTCACTGCTCCCTTGCCAGTATCTAAAAGAGTATTTTTAGGAACAACTATTAGTTCATTTACACCAGCTTCTATTAATCCTGTTCTTCCATAAGGCTTTACCATTAAACCTTCTTCTGTTATAATAGACTGATTTGCGCCTGGCCCAATATCTAAAAGTGCATTTCCAAAATTGCCTAAAGGAGAATCAGGAAGTGCTGTTCTCTCTTCATTAAAATATTTTTTTAATCCCACACTATCAACACAAGCACATAATCCTTCTGCTTGAGCTATTACTGGAGGTTCTGGAACAACTATCATAGGGGGCTCTGAAAATACATCCTCATTTCCACCAGCTCCACCTTTTTCACATCCATTAATAATATCAGTTAATTCTGCACTAGTTGCTTTTCTTAAAGAAGGTAATAGATTAATATTAAACTCTCCTGTGCAAGGATGCAGTGCAATATAATTTTCTCTGTCTGGCACAACACCAAAATACTCAGCTAAGCAGGCTCTTGATACAACATTTGACTCTACTTCCTTTCTCTTTAGCTCATCAACTACACTATTGAGGTCACTAGGTAAATTGCCCCCATTACTAGAAAGCTTGCAATTATCAAATTCTGCCTTAGCTAGTGAAGCTGGCTGTTGAGAATAAATATCTTGAGCTTCCTGGCTTGATTTTGCAACTTGCTCAACTGCTGCCTGCTCAACTACTGATTCAATTCCGCCTGCTGGTGGAATGCTACTATCTTTAGGTTCAGGAAAATATCCACTAAAATTTTCAGAAAAATCATTGCCAACTATATTAGAAACTTCAGAAGAATAAACATCTTGAGCAGCTTGAATTTGAGATGCTGTATTTTCAATTATCATCTCTTCAGCTCTGCTTTCAGAAACAAGAGGAGTCATTGGATTTCTAGCATCATCCCAAGAAATTTCACCAGCTTCCATTTTTCTATTCCACTCATGCACTACATCCATATACTCCCTCTGATTAAAACTATTAGCTACATCTTCTAGCTTTTCACTTACATAATTTGCTGCAGCTTCTGCTACATTTCCAATATCACCTGCCCAAGCTTTTGCACCAATATAATCACCTAAACTAGCTCCTAGTTTTTTTATCCTATTCATTACTCCCCCCAAACCACCCATTCCAGCTTTAGCAATTCTAGTTTCTTCTGTTTTAGGCTTGCTGTCCCCTATTCTAATTTCTTCATGATTGCTAAGATTTCCAGAAGCATACAATCCCAAGCTTAGCGCACCTCCAACAAATAATCCAGCAGCAATCTGCCCAGCTCTTGTATCTAAAGCTTTGCTAATAATTCCTCTTCTTCTATTAGATGTTTTGCCACCCTCAATAATTTCTAACCTTTGAGAAGGATTTTTTCTTAATTCAGCCTCTAAACTAACATGATTCATAGAATTATAAGTATCCATTTCATCAGGACTTAAATCACTTTTTTCACAAATAGCATATGAACATATCTCATTGCTTGCAGGATGAGGAATTCTGTAAACTAATCCTTCTTCTAGCTTTGCAAAAGGCTCTGCTGTCAATCCAAGACATTCACCTATTGAAAATTGAGCTGTTGATTCACTATTAGAATCAGGTACACTTTGAGCATACTCAATCTCACCTTTAGCTTCTTTTAGCTGTCTATAAATAGTAGAAGTTGATGCATTAGTCATCCTGGCAATATCTCTAACAGAAATATTCTCTTCTCTTAATTTATGAATATTCATAATATCATCATACCAGAATCTATCAGAAGTATTTACCTGCATCCCTTGATCTTTTGCATCCTTAACAATTCTCTTTACAGCATAAGAAGTTAAGCCAGTTCCCCAAGAAACAGCATCATACAAACTATCTAATTTTCCATGATACTTTCTCTGCTCATTGCAGTAGCTGACAACATCATCTTTTATCTTTTCAGAAATAGCTCTTGAGCTTCTTCTAGAATCAAGTTCTTTAAATCCGTCATAAGACACTAAACTAGTCTTACTATCCTTTCCCTTAGTCATTGTTTTAACTATTTAATGACACTATTTAAATATTTATATACTTAAATGTAAATATATTTATAATTTAAATCAAGAAATATTTGCGCAGCCTTAGTTTAATGGTAGAATCTGAGCTTCCCAAGCTTATGGTGCGGGTTCAATTCCCGCAGGCTGCATTCAATCAAACTTCCTTCTCTCGATTAAGAGCAGCAAGAATCAACAATAATACAACTAGTATCAAAACTAAAGTAATCTCAATAACTATAAATAAAAGACCGGCATCCTCAATTAATCCTCCAGCATCTTCTGAAATACTTTCTAATTCATCTTCATCTATTTCACTAATCTCCTCTTCTTGCTCACCAGATTCTTCTTCAGAAACTTTTCCTGTAACTAACATCAAAGAAACACTCTCTCCAGCATCACTTGTATCAGTATCATTATTCTTATCTATACAAGCCCAGTAAGTCTTGTTTGAAGATTCAGATTTGAAATTGCATTCACACCCACTCCCATTAACTTCACAAGAACATAACGTAACTCCAGCCAGTCCAGAACATGAAGCTGACCTCAAGTTTAAAGTCTTACCATTACAACCACTTAGATTATCCATCCTGGCTTTAACATTTCCTCCTTCTTCAACACTAGCAGGGTCAAAACTTAAAGTTAACAAGCCTGTGCAAGATTTTGCACCTAAAATATTCTTCAAGCTTGAATTTAAAGGAGTTCCGCTAAATGCTATTTTCTCGCCAGAGGTTTCCCCTTCACCATTCAAGGAAACTAAGCTAAAAATAAGATTCACATCTGCTTCTGGCATCATTACATAAACTATAATAAAATTCTTGGAAACATTACTGCCTAATAAATAAGCTAAATTAACTTTAGCTTCACTTCCTTCAAGAGCAGAATCTCCAATCATCTTCTCACCACTGTCTTTTCTGCCATTATTATTATCATCAGCATACACCTCAATTTTTGTAATTTGCTTTGATAAATCCGCATCTCCAATATCTTTTAAATTAAGGTCACTAAGCATAATATTCTCGCCTTCTGCACTAAGTTTAAACTGCATCATCACATTATTTAACTCTGGATTTTCAGTATCATACTGCCAAGAATGGTCAGCAGGATTATGGCTTCCTAGCTCAATCTTTCCAGTGCCAGCTTTTCCAACAACACTAAATCCAATACTAGATAAACTGTCTATTGGCTCTAAAATAGGATCAGCATCAAACTTGCCATTATTATTGCAATCAACTATTATATCATAATCACCAGCTAAAGGAACTTCCCATATCTTAGTTACAGCTAAATTAGCATCACCATCAGTTGTAACTTTTTGAGCAGCACCCCTCACATCAACTAAATCCTCTCCGCCAGCCCAATTAGATTTGTCCTGAACAATATAAAGGTCAAGTTGCTTGTTTATAGTGCAGACACCAGTGCCCTTAACATAAACCATCTCACTTGTTTCAAAGCTGTTTTTTATCACACCAGCTGAATTAGTGCTTCCAGGAGAAAGTAATGCCAAAGAAAATGCTGAACATAAAATTATAAGGCATAACACAGCTGATAAAATAATTCCTCTTTTCATTATCATCAAAACTCGAGAAACAAATATATAAGCTTTTATATTGTGTAAAATATAAGCTTTTTCATCAGTAAAAAGTAATGAAAATTATTGAATTAATTTAATATCAAATAATTCCTAACTCGCGAGCTTCCATTAAAGACATAACTGCATGCTGGTTTCTGTCAACTCTCTGGGTAGTAGAGTCATTGCTCCCTAAAAACCCACCTATAGCCTCTATCTCATATTTTTCTCTGTCAGTTACTTGCAAATCCAAAGTTGCATCTAACCCTTCTATTACAAAATTCTTGTAGCATCTTGCTCTTTCATTGTCTCCCACATCACTTGCAAGCTCGTAAGCTCGGTTTACTCCTTCAACATAAACTGAAGTAACTATTCCTCCAGAAAAATCAAAATCAGAGCAGTTTCCTTTTGGAGAGTGCTGCTCCAGCATCCAGTCATTCATTTCAAAAACAAAATCCCTGACTTCATCATCAGGATTAGCATTATAAAGTTTCTGATAAGCCCTGCTCTGCCACGGAACAAAAGCAGTGTTTCTATTTTTCCTCCAATAGCTAGAATAATAAGGAAATGCATTTTCAACAGCTTCAAGATATCTCTGCTCGCCATTTGTCTCATAAAGAGTCATTAGGGCAAATAACGCCTCTCCAGGATAATAATCCTGGCTTCCTAGCTCGCCAGAATAAAATTCAGCATTCAGGCTTCCATCATCATTCTGGCTGTAAAGAATGCCATTTGCAAATTTTTCAAGATAATACTCTTTTTCCTCATGCTCCATTTCAGTTAAAGTTAAAATCAAAAACGCAGAATAACCTAGCTTTATATTATCAGGAGTTATATTGAGAAAAATAAAATCATTTTCAGCATCAGCTTCAAAATAATTCTCAAAAAACTCAAATCCTCTTTTGGCAAGAAGCCCATAACTTTTATCATCAAGATAATTAGCAAGCTTTGCAACACTCCACAGGCTTGCAGATGACCTTAAATAATGATACTCTTCAGGATGAACCTCTTGCTCAACATCATAAATATAATACAAGAAGTAAGGGTCTTGATTATTCAAGAACCACTTGCCACCAAGTTCAATTGCCCTATCATACTTGCTTTGTTTAGGAATTGAATTAATAAGCAAACAAATCAAAACTAACATGACAACTATTAGCACAACAATAGCCACCAACTTTTTTGCTTTTCTTTTCATGCATAATAAAGAAAAAATAATTATTTAAACCTTGTTAATATAATTATTTCATCCTCTCTACTAATGCCTAAATTCTTTCACAATATTTGCCTGTCATAATCTTTTTTAAATTTTTCCTTTCTCATTCGGAGAGCTTTTCAGCAAGGTTTTTAAGGCAGTCTTAATAAGATAGATTATGGAATGGTTTATATTGTCGGTATTTGCAACTATCATGTTCGGAATTCAGAGCTTTCTTTACAAATCTTCTATGGAAAAAGGGTGCAACAAATTCCTGGTAACTCTTAGTTTTATGGTTACTGTTGAAATTCTAGCTGTAATTTTATTTTTATTTAAGGGAATTAATTTTTCCAGTTTATTGATAACTCTTGTATTAGGTTTTGTCTTTGCAATAGTGTTTTATATTAAAACAATAAGCCAGATGAAAGCCCTGCAGTTTCTCCCCACAAATAAGGTTTTCCCCATCACTGCAAGCGAAGTCATTCTTGTAATTATATTTGCCCTCATATTTTTTCATGAAACTCTAGAATTATACCAAATTATAGGAATTACTATGATTATTTTATCTATTACCCTAATACATTCACGCTCAAAAAAACAGAAAGACTATTCTGAAAAAAAGATAGGATTTTTTTATGCTTTTTTAGCAATACCTTTCGGCGCTGCTGTTGTAATTACAAATAAATTCGCGACAATGAATTCAGAAATTGGTTTTTTTATTGTAATCGCTTATTTATTTTCAATCCTCATATCTTTTATATCTTATAAAGTGGCTGAAGAAAATTCCAATAAGAAAGTCTCAAAAAAAGACTCGTTAAAAATAGGAATTTTCATAGGGATAGTTAATTTCCTGGGTTTTTTTGCTTTCTTAACTGCACTGAAAACAGGCCCTCTTGCACTTGTATCTGCAATTCACCCAAATTATATAATAGTCACAGTAATTTTAGCCAGAATAGTGCATAAAGAAGAGTTGACTTGGAAGCAGTTTGGACTTGTAGTACTATCTGTAATAGGAATTATTTTACTTAAAATTTAAAATCAAAAAATATGATAAACCTAGCTAAGATAATTAAGCAAAAATTCCACAATGACTGCGGGCCTGCAGCTCTTGCTACAGTTTTCTGCTATTACAATAAATGCCAGGACTATCCAGAACTGCTAAAAAAATCTGAGCTGTCAAAAGGTACAGATAATCCAAAAATGAAGGAAATGGCTGAAGAAATCGGCTTCAAGACATTTACTAAAGAAAATTCCTCTCTCGAAGACATTAAAAATTATCTTGCAAGAAATATTCCAGTAATTATAAACTATATTGAACCAGAGCTAAACTGGGGGCACTATGCAATAATAACTAATATTAATGACAAGATAACTCTTGCCAATCCAGATACAGGCAAGCAGGAAAAAATGGAAATCAGCGAATTTGAAAAAAGATGGATTTCAGGTTCAGGCAAGTACAAGCGCTGGATGCTGGCTGTCTTTAATTAAATCAATCAAAATAGAATTATCCTGTCTTAGCAATAAAAAGCTCCACTAACGAGCCCCTGTCTACAAGCTCTTCAGCATACTTCCTGACTTCCTCTATTCCCGCTTCATCACCTTCATTAACCATATCCATAACAGTCATAGCGCATTTCTTTGTATCATGAAACATAGCTAACTTGCCTGTTTCGTTTAGTAAGTGTTCTTCAAGCTTAAAAATAGTACCATTTGTTGAATCAAAAAGTGCAAACTCCCCTTGCCCCTTAAAAACAGGAGCAACACTCAAATATGTCTGCAAAATAGTGCCTAATAAAGGAGAATAATCAACACCAGAAATACTTATATTCCTTTTAATGTCATCTTCTATATGAGATTTAACATAATCAACATTTGCATTTGGCATTTTAAAGCTATAATCATTATATTCTTAAATGTTTCTATTTTATTTAATAAAAAACCACAGATAAAATACATTCATAATAGTATACCCTAAAGTAATCACCAATGTTAATATAAAAATCTTTGAAGATTCTGGGATAATAAAACCTAACAAGATTAGAATAATTGCATAGATGATAAAATAAACTTTAATGTATTTTTTCAATTTATTGAGATTCTCATTTTTAAGACAAAAAATTCTTGGCATCATAAAAACAGCTGCCCAAAAGCTAAACATTCCTATCTGATTCGCATCAAGATTCAACCAAGGAGCGTTTCCAAGTAAAAACCATTCAAACATCAATCCAAAAGTGCTTGCAATAATGTAATAAAGAATTTCTGAGTAAGGTTTCCTAATTTTATTTATGATTTTGCCTAAGAAATAAGCAAAAGTTAAAAGAGTAAAATATATTATAAATGTAAAAAGATATGAATTAATATTTTTTAAAATAAGTATATTTAAAACAAATTCTGCAACTGTGGCGAATAGTATTCCTATAATAATAAACTTAAAAAATTTGTTCATTTTGAAATCCTCACCATATCTAAATCATCAACTAACTGACTTTTCTTAAACTTTTCGGTTAATTTTTTGTCTTTAATTAAACTAAAAAATTCTCCTTATTAGTGACTATTCTTTTTCCAAAGCTCAAAATAGCTATCTTCCTAAGAGTATTGGGAAATTTCTGCTTCATTAGTTCAAGCTCTTCCTGCAGTTGCGAAATGCTGGGATAAACAAAATCTACTTCATAATCCCACAAGCCCAGCATCTTAGTAATATATCTCACATTTTTATTAGACATAATATAATTCTCAAATTCACTGGTTTTTTTTAAGTTCTGCACCTGAAATAATAACTTAAAAGTATTATACTTAAATTTTCTCAAGTCCAAAGTTAAAAAATATCCAGTTATCACTCCATCCTTTTCCAGCTCCCTCATTCTGGCAGAAACAGTCTTTGGTGAAAGATGGGTTTCCTTTGCAATATCTACAACATTCATTCTAGGATTATATCTAAGAACAAGAAGAATTTTTTTATCAGTATCATTCAAGGAAATTTTCTTGCCTTTTTTGAAAATCTCATACATATTATGAATGGGCTTTTCATGAATAAAACTATGCCTAAAATAAACCTGTTTAAAAATTATCTGCATATCCTTCTGATTTATCTTGCCTGCAAACTTCCTATTAAACTCACTTTCCTGAAAAATTAAATCATCAAAATTATTTACTAGAAAGCAAACACATAAGTCATAAATCCCATAAAATCTTGCAGCCCATAAAATATTCTTATACTTTTTAACCTCCCTAATCACTTCATTCTCTGTCTGCTCGTCATAAAAATCAAAAGTATAATACACCTTCACCATAGTATATCCTAAAATCTCATTATTCAGGCCAGTGGCATTGTGAAGCATGTACTCTTTTAGTTTTTCAAATCTTAATGCAACAGAATTTTTAGAAAGCCTAACCTTTTTCCCAATTTTAGAAAAACTTTGTCTAAAATTAATATCAATCTCCTTTAGTATGGCATAATCCTTTGCATCTAACTTCTCCATAAAAACAAATGCACTCTTAAATATAAAAATCTTTGTCTTTTATAATAAGACACAAAATACTATCACCCACTAAAAAATACTTATCTGTCACAGATATATAAGATATGATCATACTTTAACCCATTAATTAACTGCGAAACTTCCAGTATGTCATAAAATTCAACCATGCTAGTTTAAGTAAGATTATTCAGTAAAAAGTATATGCACAATTCAACTTCTTCACTGTCTGTAAAAGAACTTGAAAACCTGTTAACAGAAGGTAGATTTCCAATTACTCCAAAATCTGAGCAAAAAAAATTTATAAGAGACCCAATAAGTAGAGACATTGTAGTATTTTGCCCAGAAAGAGACCAAATTCCAGCTAATATAACAGAGCTTCAAACAACTCTGGCTCAAACTAAAGATAAATCTCAAAGCTGCAGAATCTGCGAAGGAAAAACAACAAAGATTGAAGGTGTAAAAAGAACTGGTCAAGATACTTTTACATTTTATAATAAAAACCCATTCCCAGCACTAAGTCGAACTGGAATTGAAAATATCCTTCCAGATTCTTCAGAACCAACAAAAAAACTCGTGGGTGAAAACTATTTATTATGGGTATCTAATGAGCATAAAGATATCCACCAACTATCTCATAAAGAGCATCAGGCCTGTTTTGAACTGCTTGCAGAACTTGAAGGAGAACTCCACGGAACCGGATTTGTTTATATTTTTAAAAACACTGGAGCAGAAGCAGGAGCCTCTCAAGAACACGGGCACTATCAAATAGAATTTCTGAATACTCTTCCAAGAATAATTGAAGAAAACAAAAAATTTGCAATGACATTTAATAAATCAAGAGTAGCTCACTGGCTAGACTCAACACCCAAAGAACTCGAAGTTAAAGATTATGAAAATGCAAGAATAATAATCCCTCCATTTATGAAAACACCTTGGAGAGCTATAATTCTTGCAAAAACAAATCATCCTGATAAAATGCTTAATCTAAGAGGTTGTATGGAGGATGGAGGCATACAAGACCTTGCCGCAGCTACTTCTGATATGGCTTATGCCCTAAGTCTGCTAATGCCTGCTCGGGGTTTTCCACTTTCTTATAAGCTCATTTTCCACACACAGCACACCCACCTGGGAAGAACAGGCCAGATGTATATAGAAGTTATACCTCTTCTGCAAAAAATGGGAGGGTCAGAAGAAGGAGGAGTTTATTTTCCCAAAGATTCCCCTCAAAAAGCATCAGAAAGATACCGAAGATGTTTTGATAATTATATCTTTGGAAGAGAAGAAGATTCCAGCCAGCCCTCTTCCAATGAAGTATTTAAAAATTGTATAGCCCCACTATTAAACTAAAAGAAGTAAATTACTTATTGAAAATTTCTTCCCTGACTTTCTTTCCGTATTTATGGGCAAGAACAATTGGTTCAGGAAGCTTATGTGGCTTGACTATATATTTCTTAGTGAATTCAATCGCACTCTTTAAGCTTACTAAATTTCCAGGGCTGACATAAATAGGCTTGCTTCCTTCCTTACTGACTAAAACCTTTCCAACTTCCTTGCCATCTAATAAAACACTTTCACCTTTTTCCTCACCTATGACCAAATTATCAGCAACACCAATTGCAGGAGATCCAGTAGCAATCGAAAAATGACTTGCTAATCCTAATCTCACATGAGCAGTACCATGCCCATGAATAAACATAATTTCTGGCTTCACTTCAAGCTTATCATAACAAGATACCATTGAAGGTAGCTCTCTATAAGCCCTAAATCCTGAGATATAAGGGAATTTAAGTTTGTCTGAAAAATACTCCTGAGCAACAATCTCTCCATCCCTATCTACCACAACAATAGCAGAAATTATCTTATTCTCAAAAAAAATATTATCGCATCCACCTACTAATTCTACTTCAGAAAAATCTCGAGAATCCTTAATACTCAAAGTCTTCGCTAGCTTAATCTGCTCATCCTCCAGTTTTTTCAAATTAATATTATACTTTTCAGCTACATCTTCAGGTTTCATGTTCACGCTCTTTACAAAATATATACAAAGGTATTTAAACTTAAATATATAATAAAATATTAATTAAAAATCTTTCTCTAATCCAAGGGAAGGAACGTGAGTGTCTTAATTAAGATAAAATGTCAATATTTAGTAAAAAATGCGGAAGATGCAATAAAGAATTAGCCAAGAATTTTGAGTTCTGCCCATTTTGCGGAGCTAATCTTAGAAAACAAAAAGAAGAACAAAACTTCGGACTGCTCGGAAGAGAAGATAACTTCTTCGATATGAATATGGTCAGAATGCCTTTTGGATTTAACAAGCTATTTAACTCACTAGTCAAAGAGCTGGATAAACAGTTTAAAGAACTAGACAAAGAAATGACCCACGAAATAAAGGAAAAGAAAGTGAAAAAACCTCAGCAGTTTCCTAATAATTCTGGGATTAGCATAAAAATATCAACTTCAACTGGCAAGCAGCCAGAAATAAATATTTCTGGATTTGGTCCAGAGTTTGAAAAAATTAAAGATGATATTGAGGAAAAGCCGGTCATAAGAGCACATATTACAGATGAACAAGCCAAAAAATACTCTAAACTTCCAAAAAAAGAAGCCATGACTAAGGTTCGCAGGCTTAGCAACAAAATAGTTTATGAAATTACCTTGCCCGGAGTAAAATCCCTAAAAGAAGTAATAATTAATAAACTTGAAAATAGTATTGAAATAAAAGCATTTAGCAAAGACTCTGCGTATTTCAAACTCCTTCCTGTAAATCTTCCTCTTGTTGATTATAAATTACAAGATGAAAAACTAATTTTAGAATTGCAAACTAATCAATAAAAATCAATTATTAATTCTAGAACCTGATAATATCTTCTCTGTTTTATCTAGTTCGCCTCTAAATTGTTCAGGAGTATAAATCTGCCTTTCATCATCAAAAATATAGCTTATTTCTCCATCTAGCTTCAATGAATCATATAATCCTTTTGTTGCACTAAGCACCTCTCTTGCCAGTTTACTATCACAAAAACTCGCATGGCTTCCACTGCTCACTTCAGCAACTAAAAAAAGATCTTTGCCTTTTAAATAATCTGGAAGAGTTTCTAAATCTAAATTTCCCCATTGCCATAAACCAACTAATTCATCAGGCACATCAATAAAAGGCTGTTCTCTGCAAAGTAGTCTCCCATCACCTTTTGAAAACTTAGTCCACCCCTCTCTCTTGTCATAAAAGCAATTAAAAGCTGGATAAATACTTCTTAATAGTTCAGAAACACTGCTTCTTACATTAGCAAAATCTATTTCAGTTTCACCAACAGCTAAAATCTTTCCTTGCAATGAATGGCTCATCCTGGTTTAAACAAGTAAACAGTTTATAAGAATTATTATACTTGAACTCAATAAAAATATTTCAAAGCTTCTTCAATACTTCCAACCTCTATGACTTGGACTCCAGTTTCTTCAGTAAGATTGACTTTTCTTGGCTTAGTTTCAGTAGTGCACAGCTCACTAGTGCCAAAAGTCTCGCAAGAATCTTCAGATTCATACACTATATCTCTGCTTTGTAATAAAGGAACTAAAAAAGTCTTAGCACCAGCATCTCCTGCAGCTTTTGCCTTTGCAAGTATCTCTGAAACAGGACCTATGCTTCCATCCCTATTTATAGTTCCAGTAATCATTACATCCTCCCTTACACTCTTGCCTTCGATAGCAGCAATAGTTGCAATTGCCAGTGCCGCTCCTGCACTCGGCCCACCAATAATACTCGCATTTGCCTTTATAGAATAAATTAAATCATAATTATTTACATCTTCTTCAGAAAGTTCTCCTGCAACTAACCTGGCTATTCTTATGCTATGCTGAGTATCTGCCCAAAAAAGAAGATTATCTATATCAGTAAGAGTTCTCCCGCTTCCAGGCATTGCCTCAACAAAAAGAACAGTGCTAACACCATTACCATCAGAATCAACAGCAGGAAGCATCATACTCAGTAAAGTTAAATCCCCTTCCTGAATAAAAACAGGCTCAAACTTGCCTTCATTTTCAATATTTAATTCACTAGGGCTATAAATCACTAAAAGAAGCTCCAAGACAATTAAAATAAAAACTATAGCTAGCAAATACCTCCAAAAATAATTCTTAGTGACGCTCTTTTTAACCATTTCTGATATTATTGAAAAACCTCAATCTTATCAGACAAAAAACCTTTAATAAGTTTTGCCTTTTTATCGTCAATTCCATCAAGTCTCACAAGCTCGCTAGTGTCAGAATAAAGAATTCGTTTTAATTCCTTAAAATTACTAATTAATAAATCAATCTCATTTTTATTAAGGGGAGATTTAGAAAGCAGCCTATAACCTAAAGGGCCAAAATTAATCTTACCTTCATCTTGCCCATTATTTCTGGAGTAATTGTCTATTATTTTTTTAGACTGCTCAAATGTGGGAGTCTTTAAAGATTTAATTTTCCTAATTACATCATCTGTACGAAAGTAGCGGTCATAATCTTTCTTTAGATTATTAATTTCCTCCTTTAAACCACTAGTCACAATATTATACCTCGCTTTAAGAGTCTCTCCATACTTGCCAAGCTCCCCAATATAAATTGAACTCATTTCACAATCTCTAAAAAATAAAATTAATCTATTAATAATTTGAGCTAAATCACTAACACTGACTAAAGAAGAAACTTCAAGCAAATCAAACTTCTTTAAGTACATATTTAACTCCACCCTCTGCCCTTCCAAGTTTTCTACAACTTCTCTAGCCTTATATAAAAGTTCACTTAAATCACTAAGTACATGCCTCTGATTTCCATAATATACTGAAATCAAAGAAGATTTTTCTGAAACAGAAATAACAATAGTGCCAAGTTGTTTGGCAGCTCTCTCAGCAGCCTTGTGCCTAGTGCCTGTCTCCTCACTTTTAATCTTAGAGTCAGGAATAAGCAAAGCATTGGCATATAAAATCTTCTTAAGTTTTGAGTCAACAATTATTGCACCATCCATCTTAGCTAGCTCAGCAAGCTTGTTTGAAGTAAATCTAGAATTAATTGCAAAACCTCCATCAGCAATATCTTTTGCAGACTCAGATAAGACAATTAAAGCCCCCCTATTAGATTTGGAAATTCTCTCTAAAGCTTCCCTAAGCTCACTACCATAAGAAAAAAGCTTCAGGACATCAGCCAGATGATAGTCTTCCATAATCTTATTTTCAACCAGTTTTTTTTGAGCAGTTTCCATCTTAACCTCTTTTGTTCACAAAAGATAAACCTTGCCAATATTTATAATTTTCTCTTATGACAAGTTCAAATTAATTGAAATAGATTTTTTACTTTTAAACCTTTGTTACCACTTAAAGAATTAGAAATGTTAGATGTTAGGGCGTTGATGAAAATCAATTACTTATTTCTCTTTTTATACATATCAGTCCATTCTTCACTCAAAGGCCATCCTTCAAATTTTTCACAAGGAAAAAGCTCACAATCTTTTGAACAAACTTCAAGCTTTTTCTTAACACAACATTCTAAAACAGGGCAACCAACTCCTTCTTTATTTAATTTATCTACTGCCTCTTGTGTTTTTGTGCAACCTTTACAAATACCTTTTACATGAAGACCACAAGTTGTGCAACAAATCCCACAACACCCCACTAAAAGAGCCTTATCTTGTTTAGGATTTTGCTGTTCCATATTACTCAATTAAAATTAAAGTTTATAGACTTTCCGTTCAAACTTCCCGCTTCACCTCCAAAAATAAAAATTCTCGTTCAAATCCAAAAGGCGAACCATTAACTAACTCTATGCAGGAAGTTAATGTGGTGAGGTAATATCTTACATCAGTAAGATTTAGTCTCGCCTCTTCAGAATTCCTTTGAATTCTGAGAGTCGTCAAGAATCTTTGATTCTTGAGATTTGCCAAGCTTTTTAAAGCTTGACTATGAGCCTGCACGGATTTGAACCGTGGACCCCTGCCTGTCTGAGTTTACATATCAGAGCAGTGCTCTAACCTGGCTGAGCTACAGGCTCATAAGTCTGTAGAAAGCATAAACTCTCAAACTACTACAGGCTCATAAAGAAACAACTTTTCTACCATTTAAAATACTTACGATTATAGAAAAGTAAAAAAATAAAAGAAAAAGTTAGCTAGATTGAATAACTAACTTGATTCCAGTCACTAAAGCCCAAACCCAAGCTACAGCTATAATCAAAGCTCCAAGATAAAAAACTACTATTAAAACAAAAGCTCCAATAATAGTAAGCACGAGTTGCCAAATTCCTGCCTTAACTTTTCCCCCCACCAAGCTTCCAACTCCTGGAATTAAAATATTCAGTATCAAAGCAACCACTGCTAAAAGCAAGTCACCCCCTCCCTTCTTTAAAACAACTGGCTGAGGTAATTTCCTTGGCGCAGCTTTTTTTGCAGCCCGAGATTTCTTCGCTCTAGTCGCTGATTTTTTAGATTTTTTCTTTGCAGGCATCCTACCATTTACCTCCTTTTTATATCTTATAATACCATCAAACATTTATAAAGCTTCGTAAGGTTTAAAAAACACCTTTTACATCAATCTTAAAGAAAAATGGCAAAAAAAGCGTATGATTTTATAAAAGAAAACTTAAGGGTAGGTTTAAGGGAAAAAATGATAGCCTGGCGAGCTGGAGATTCTATAACAAGAATAGACAAGCCAACTGATATAGGTAGGGCTAGAAATCTTGGATATAAAGCTAAAAAAGGATTTGCAATAGTGCGGATAAAACTAAGAAGAGGTGGCCATAAAAGGTCTCGTCCTAATAAAGGAAGAAGGTCAAAAAGGCTCTCAATTAGAAAAAATCTAAAAATGAATTATCAATGGATTGCTGAACAAAGAGCAGCTAAAAAATTTAGCAACCTGGAAGTTTTAAATTCATACAAAATCGGAAAAGATGGAATGCACTACTTTTTTGAAATTATAATGATAGATCCGTCTAGACCAGAAATAAAAGCAGACAAAAACCTTTCATGGATATCCAAGCCTGCTAACACAAAACGTGTATTTCGTGGACTTACTTCAGCTGGCAAAAAATCCAGGGGTTTGAGAAGCAAGTCTCGCAATCTAAAAGTCAGGCCAAGCCTAACCGCCTGGGGCCATAAAGGCAAGTAAATTCTAGAATATACAAATTATTTTAAATATAAGTTTCTAAAAAATAAAATGACAGATTTTACTCAACTAAAAAGATATTCTTCCTGGAGAGGCATAAAAAGTTTTCAAGACATAAAAAACCTGTATTATTCAAAACAAGCCAGAAGACATGCATATAGTTTTAATTTTGATGAAGCTGTAAAATATGTTTCAAAAACTTCACCCCCAGAATTTCAAGAACAACTAACTCTCGCCATTTTACTTGGAGTTTCAGTAAGGACAATTATGATACAAAGAGGAAAACCAGGAGATAATGCACTTTTATTTAAAATTATGAGGAATAAAGAAGATTATGACAGAGATACAGAACTAGCAGGAAATTCTAGCCCTGAAAGAATTACACTGCATGTAGATAAGGATTTTGCAGAAATTCAGGGAATTGAAAAAATAGTAAGCAAAGTTATCCCCCTAGATAATCCTTTGCTTCAGCACTATCAAAGATTAAAAGAGAAAAGTGGGCAAGTAAAATAAATTCTACAATACACAAATTATTATAAAGCAGAAAAAAGTAAAATAAAAATGACAGCATTGAAGCCAGGAAAATTATATAATATAACAGGCAAACGAAGAATTATACATTATAGGGAAGAAGATTGTTACAATTACATAATCAATGGTTGCTTGTATGTAAGAGAAGAAGAATTAAACTGTGAAGTCACAGAAAATACTGGAAAATGGAATGTATTCTTTCATCCAAATCCTATTCAAAGGCTAAGATTTCAGCCTCACTCACTAATTTCACAAGATTCCAATATTCTAACAGTTCGCGAATTCGTGGAAAGAGATTTAATGACAGACAACACCACTGGAAAATACAACTTTGAAAATCCTGAAATAATCTCCTTCCTTAAAGAATCAAGAAAACTCGCTGAAAATTTGCAAGAACCAAGAGAAAAATCTAGATTCCTAAGAGCACTAGACACACTTTTAGGTAAGCCTTAAAAACTTCTTTTTCTTATTATCTAAAAGGAAAAAACTAACATGCTCTATTCAGAACTCTGCAAGGTATATCAAGAACTTGAAGCCACATCAAAGCGGTTGGAAAAGACAGAAGTTCTAGTTAATTTTCTAGGCAAGCTCAAGAATGAAACACCTGAAATAATCTATCTTCTAAAAGGAAGAATATTTCCAGACTATGAAGAAAAAGAAACAGGAATCTCTGAACAGCTAGTAATCAAAGCCCTGTCAAAATCCTCTGGAATTTCAGCTCTGGAAATAACAAAAGAATGGAAAAAACTAGGAGATTTAGGCTTAGTAGCAGAATCAGTAATTAATAAAAAAAAGCAAAGAAGTCTTGACTCAAAATTACTAACAGTTGACAAAGTTCTTTATAATTTAAAAAAACTCCCTGAACTTGTGGGAAAAGGAACAGTTGAAAAAAAGTTGTCCTTAATTTCTGAATTATTAACTTCTGCTTCAACCATAGAAGCCCGCTATATTATCAGAACTCTTCTTGGAGATTTAAGAGTAGGTGTAGGTGATGGAGTTCTAAGAGATTCAATTACTCTTACGTTTCTTGAAAAAACAAAAGAAAATCTTGACCTTGTGCAATCAGCATATGATAAAACAACTGATTTCGCACTAGTATTTGAAAAAGCTCGCAAAGGAAAAAAAGAGCTTGAAAAAGTTGAGCTAACTCCAGGAGTGCCAGTAAAAGTTATGCTTTTCCTTAAAGCAAAAGATATAGAAGATGCATTTAAAATAGTGGGAAAACCCGCCGCCTTTGAGTATAAGTATGATGGATTTAGGATGATGATTAATAAAAATAAAGATGATATAAAAATATTTACAAGAAGGCTAGATGAAGTTACAAAACAATTCCCTGAAGTAGTAAGCTATGTCCAAAAATATGTAAAAGGAGATTCATTTATTCTTGATGCAGAAGCAGTAGGCTTCTCACCCACACAAAAAAAATATCGCCCTTTCCAAGAGATAAGTCAAAGAATAAAAAGAAAATATGATATAGAATTGATATCTAATAAGCTGCCTATTGAAATTAATATTTTTGATATAATTTACTATAGTAATAAATCCCTGATTCTAACACCATTTAAAGATAGACGGAAGATACTTGAAAAAATAGTAAAAGGAAAAAAATGGCAGCTAGTTCTCGCCAAGCAAATAATAACTGAAAAATCAGAAGAAGCAGAAAAGTTTTATCAGCAAGCCTTAAATGAAGGTGAAGAAGGAATAATGGTTAAAAACCTGCAAGCCCCTTACAAACCAGGAGCCAGAGTAGGTTATGCTGTAAAAATCAAGCCAGAAGATAATGAACTTGATTTAGTTATTGTAAAAGCAGAATATGGAACAGGAAAAAGGGCAGGATGGCTCACATCATATACTGTAGCATGCCAAGATTCAGACAATAATTTACTTGAAATAGGAAAAGTTTCAACAGGGTTAAAAGAAAAAGAATCCCAGGGTTTAAGTTTCATGGAGATTACTAAAAAACTTAAGCCCCTGATTGAAAAAGAATCAGGAAGAGAAGTGATTATCAAGCCAAAGCTAGTAGTTACAGTTACCTACCAAAATATACAAAAATCCCCAAAATACGCTTCAGGATATGCTCTAAGATTTCCAAGATTCACAAGAATTAGGCTTGACCGGGGAATTCATGATATAGCTTTTCTTAATGAGATAAAAAGAGAGCACACTCAAAGATAAACATTTAAAAATTAATAATACCTCTAACTTTTAACAAAAGTTTAATTTGTTAACATGGAAACAAAAAGGGTGAGTTTATTGCTGGTTGCTGTCATATTATTACTTGCACTAACACTAGTTGCATTTCTCTCAATTAAAAAAGATAAAAATATTCTGCTTTCACCAGAAGAAGATATGAACATTTCTGGGAGTACTGAAGAAAATAATATTGAGAATATTACAGAAACTGGAAATGAAAGCTCAGAATATAATACTTCTAGTGATGAAGAAATTATAGGATTTTCACCCGGAAGCAACTGCACAGACTCTGATTTGGGCAAAAACTATTATTTAAGAGGGCAGATAATATTCTCTCCACAAACAGGAAATAATATTTCTTATAATGATTCTTGTGAAGATTACAACCTCCTAAAAGAATACTATTGTAATGAAACTAATGATATTGAGAATGAACAGTACAACTGTAATATAAGTTGCTTAAATGGGGCCTGTGAAAGCCTAAACATCTGCATAGATACAGACTTCGGAGCAAACTACAATGAAAAAGGAACAACTTTTGGCAGAAATATAAGTTCTCCCTTGAATAATATAACTGCAGAAGACTACTGTTCTGGAGATGACCTTATAGAATATTTCTGTCGTGGAAGCTATATAGATAGCGAGATATATGAATGCTCAAACTCCTGTATCAATGGAGCATGCAACTCTTCTAATTGCGCCCCCTCGTGGACTCAAACAAATACCACTTGCAAGTCAAACAATCGCTTAGAAATTTACTTCACAGATTCAAACTCTTGCAGCCAAACTCCTCCAGCAAATCAAACAGCACACTGTGATTATGATGGAAACGGATTAATTGGAAACCTTTCTTCATTTTCATCTTCCAATATATACCTAAGTGTATATATTAATGGTTCTCAAAACTCAACACAGCAATACACAGGAACCTTCAAAGTAGAATTTAAAGACGGAAATGATGCAATTATTGAATTTGACTGGAATTTTGCCAGCCCACTTGACTTTGAAGATATTTATATTGAAAAACAAGGCTCTTCATCAAGCCAGGGATATTTGCTAATTAAAAAAATTAGTGCAAATAAAAAAGTATCAGTTGATAAAAAAAGTAGCTCAAGTAACTCAGTTTGCGTAAAAAAAGCTGAAGTTAACTCAACATCAGATATTACTTCAAACTGCAACGGAACTAATGAAGTCCTAGTTGCCTGTCCTGGAGCAAATTCAGGAATATCTTGTTCACCAAGCAGTACCGACTTTCTTGTTGAGGGAGTAACTAACTCACTAATAATAGAATATCTTGGCAACGCAACTCCAGCAGGAGGATGCTCTCCTAGTTGGGATTGTGAAGACTGGTCAGCTTGTGCCAACTCCTTGCAAACAAGAGTTTGTAACGACCTAAATTATTGCAACACTACCTCTCAAAAACCAGAAGAAAGCCAGATATGTGCCTCTGAATGCGAAGAAAACTGGGATTGTGAAGACTGGCCGTCAGACTGCCCAAAAAATAAAACTCTGACAAGAGCATGTAATGATTTAAACAGTTGCGGAACTTCAAATGAAAAACCTCTAACATCAAAAAGCTGCGAACAAGGCTCTAATTTAGGATATATAGTATTAATAATTATTATTGCGTTGCTTGCAATTATAATTGCCCTTGCAATTATCTACTTGCTAAAAAAACAAAAAGAAGATTCTTCAGGAAATACTCTTTCTAAGTCCAGTCCTCCATTTGGACCTTTTTCTCCGCAAAACCGCCCAGTAAACCCTCCAATGCAAAGAACATTTCAGCCAAAACCCGGCATTTACAGAGTCTGATAAACACAATATTTTTAAACTGAAACACTAGAATAAATACAATGACAATAGAAGATACAACAGAAGAAACTAGCGGCGAAAAAGTAAACTCTCACTGTAGAAATTGTGAAAAACCATTTCAGAATGGAGATATGATTTCTTATAATTTTATAACTGGAGAAGCTTTTCATTATTTTCCACTAGAATTAATGAATCTCCCAGAATTTCATCATTTAATCAGAGCAGGACACAGGCCTTGTTCAGAACAATTTGAAAATGAAATGCCCCAAGTAGTCAAAGAAGGAGTCTTTCATAAAAGAAGAGTATTTGACCCCTCTCAAATTCGTTGTGCTAATATAACTTATAAGAAGGAAATGCTTGGAGTAGAATTTCCAGCTTATAAAAAAGATTTAAAATAAATTAATTAATTTCTAATTGCATCAACCGAAAGCTTTAAAAACACCGAAAGATTTAAAAAGAAACGAAATAACTTCTAAAAAACAAAAATGGCTAAGGTTTCTTTAAAAGTGCAAAATATCGTCGCAACAACCTCTTTAGGCAAACCAGTGTCACTTACAAAACTAGCAAGAACTGAGTCTAATACAGAATATAACCCTGAACAGTTTCCAGGACTAGTTTTAAGGGTAAAAAAGCCAAAATCAGCAGTTCTAGTGTTCTCATCTGGAAATCTAGTATGTACAGGCACAAAAAGCATAGCTCAAGTAAAGCAAGTTATTGATTCTGTAATAAAACAACTTAGGAAAATTAATGTAAAAATAACAGATAAGCCTAAAATAAATGTGCAGAATATAGTTGCTTCTGGTAGCATTGATATGATGCTAAACCTTAATGTCCTCGCTTTAGAGCTTGAAAATACAGAATACGAGCCAGAGCAGTTTCCAGGTCTGGTCTATAAGCTAGTAGACCCTACAGCAACCTTCTTGTTATTTAGCAATGGAAAGCTTGTATGCACTGGGACAAAGAACAGAAAACAGCTTGAGGAAAGCATAAAACAGCTTATTAAGAACGTAAAAGCAGTCTTAAAAAGGTTAAAGTAATTTTTATTTTTCTTGTGTTTTCCACTTAAACATAGTAAGATAACTTAATAAATAACATGAAGTTAACATTCCCATAGACTTAAGGGAAAAGTATATTTTAACTTATAGAAATGAATAAAAACTCATCCATATACTGAGTTTTGTCAGGGGTGTAAAAAGGGTAAAAATGGCCGATAAACCAAAAACTGAAGATATGATACTAGAAGCTAAAAATTTCTTTGACTTTTACAAAAAAGAAATAGGCAAGTCAATTAGGTCTGGTAAAAATGTAATATATGTAAATTTCAATGAAATAGCAGAGTTTTCGCACTTATTGGCAGAACTCCTTCTTTCAAATCCAGAAGAAATCATAGGAGTATTAGAAACCTCACTAGAAGAATCAGGGCTTGTAGTGTCACCCAGAATAAGGCTGCTAGACCTTCCAGACTCACATTCAGAAAGAGTAAGGAATCTAAGAGCAAAGCACCTCAATAAGATAGTGCAAGTTGAAGGTATAGTGCGTCAAGCTTCTGAAGTTCGTCCACAAGTTGTAAATGCCAAATTTGAGTGCCCTTCTTGTGGAACAGTGCTTTCTATACTTCAAATTGAATCAAAATTCCGCGAGCCTACTCGCTGTTCTTGTGGAAGAAAGGGAAATTTTAAGTTAATGAGCAAAGATATGGTAGACGCACAAAGAATAGTAATAGAAGAAAACCCAGAAAGCCTTTTTGGAGGCGAACAGCCAAGAAGAATCTCTATTTTCCTAAAAGAAGATTTAGTTGAGCCAAAAATGGAAGAAAAAACAACTCCTGGAAGCAGAATAAGAGTCATCGGAGTCTTAAAAGAAATTTCACGCCCAAGCCCAGCAGGAGGGACTCTAACAAGATATGATATAGCTATAGAAGCAAACAATCTAATCCCTTTAGAAGAAACTTTTGAAGAGCTGGATATCACTGAAGAAGATGAAAGACAAATTCAAGAACTAGCAGCAGACCCTAAAGTTTTTGTTAAGCTAGCTGAAAGCATAGCACCCTCAATTTATGGTTATGAAGAAATAAAACAAGCTCTGGTTCTTCAGCTTTTTGCAGGAGTAGGAAAACAGAGATCCGATTATACACACAGCAGAGGAGATATTCATGTCCTGCTAGTTGGAGACCCAGGAGTGGCAAAATCAGTCACTCTTAAATTCATATCTAGCATCGCACCAAAAGGAAGGTATGTAGTGGGAAAATCTGCTACTGGTGCTGGACTCACTGCAACAGTAGTAAGAGACGAGTTCTTAAGAGGCTGGAGTTTAGAAGCAGGAGCAATGGTTCTAAGCAATAAAGGAATAGTCTGCATAGATGAAATTGAAAAAATGGACCCTCAAGATAGAAGCGCAATGCATGAAGCAATGGAACAGCAAACCGTTACTATATCAAAAGCTAATGTTCAAGCCACTTTAAGGGCAGAAACATCTGTACTAGCTGCAGGCAACCCAAAATTCGGAAGGTTTGACCCTTACCAAACAGTTTCAAGCCAAATTGATATTCCCCCAACCCTTATTAACAGATTTGATGTTATATTTATTGTTAAAGACCTGCCAGACAGGGCAAAAGATGAGGCAATAGCCTCACATGTTTTAATGGAGCACACACAAGAAGCTGTAAAAACCCTAATTGATAGGGAACTTTTCAAGAAATATGTTGCTTATGCAAAACAAAGATATAAACCTAAATTATCTCAAGAAGCGGTAGATGAAATAAAAAAATTTTACGTTGACCTAAGATCAACCAGAGTCTCAGGCGACCAGCCAACAAAGCCTCTTCCAATTTCAGCTCGACAATTAGAAGCTCTAATTAGAATGTCAGAAGCTTCAGCAAAATCACGCCTTTCAAACAAAGTTACAAAAGAGGACTCTAAGCGTGCAATAAACTTAATGAAATATTATTTAATGCAAGTAGGTTACGATTATGAAACAAAAACTTTTGATATTGATAGAATAGCAACAGGCATCTCTACTTCACAAAGAGGAAGAATTATTCTAGTAAGAGAAACACTTTCAAGACTTGAAAATAGGCTTGGAAAGCTAATTCCTATAGAAGAAATCAAAAAAGAATTAGAAGGAAAAGTAGATGATAAAGAAATAGAAGATGCCCTAGATAAACTGACAATATCAGGGGATATATTTCATCCAAGGAGGGGATTTGTCCAAAGAACATGAAACCTAAAAGAGAATTTATATCCACTATTTATATTATAAAAGAAGAAAAAGTTCTCCTAATTTGGAACAAAAAAGTAGGCTCATTTATACCCCTTGGAGGTCATCTAGAAGAAGACGAACTCCCTTGTGAAGCAGCAATCAGAGAAGCAAAAGAGGAATCTGGGTTTGAAATTGAATTAATAAACACAGAAAAAAAAGAAATAACATCTCCAACTGGTGCAAAAAGAGTCTTCCTACCACAAAACTTTATAATAGGGCTAGATGTAATAAAACCAGACCATCATCACATAAATATGGGTTATGTTGGTAAAATAATAAACGGCCAGCAACTGGAAAAATCAGATGAAAACACAGAACTAAGGTGGTTTTCTAAAGAAGAAATCACTAATAATTCAAAAATTTTTGATAATGTTAAATTAGAAGCAGAAAAAGCAATTAAACTAATGGAGGATTATAAAAATGACTGCTGAAACAATAAAAAGACAGACAGCTTACAAAGTAAAAATAGGTGATATAATTAATGGGAAGCAAATTATGGACGGAGAAAGATTTTCATATTTAGAACAAGAAAATAAAAGACTTGTAAGAATTAACTTAGTAGCTAATGTAGTTGATAAATATGAGGCTCAAGGAGACAAAAAATATATTTCATTTACACTTGATGATGCTTCCGGACAAATTAGACTTAAGATTTTCGGAGATGATGTCGATAGATTCAGAGACATAACCCAAGGTCATACAGTAATGGTGATTGGTTTAATAAGATTCTATAATGATGAGTTATACATAAATCCAGAAATAATAAAAATCCAGGATCCGCGTTATCTTTTAGTAAGAAAACTTGAATTAGAATCAAGCAAGCCCAAAGAGGTAAATAAAGAAGAGGTAAAAGAGATAAAAGATAAGATTATAGAAATGGTAAAAAGCTCAGATTCAACAGGAGGTTTGGAAACTGAAAAGCTTATTCTAGAATTAAAAGCCTCGCCTGATTTAATAAATTCAGAAATTCGAAAAATGCTTGAATCAGGAATGATATACGAGCCTCGCCCGGGAAAAATTAGATACCTAGGATAATTATTTCTTCCTTTTCTTCATAACTTTTCTTTGAACCTTTACTTTAGGTTTTTCTCCAGGTTTCTTTTTCCCTTTTCTTTTAGTCAGAAATAAATAAACTACTAAAATTACTATCAAAGCAATAATAAATTTAATTAAATTTTTAGATAGATTCCTATTAGTTGCTCCATCTTCTTCTGGTTCAATTCCAGTCTGAAATTCAATTCCAAAACTAGAAGAAGGATTTGTACTCACGATTAGTAGTGTTGTATGTCTTCCAACATCACTAAAAGTCCATTTAAACTGCACACCATTCCATCCGCTAGCAGTATGATTATACTTATTTCCAAAACTACCTTTATCAAAAACCCATGTAAAATTCACAGCCCTATACTCATCTCCAACTGGCGCTGCAGGAGTTATAGGAACGCCCCCTTGAATTTGTGAAGGGCAATACTTTCCAGCTATACAATATATTCCAGGATTCGTGGTAATATTTATTTCAAGTGCATAAGTTCCAGATGCATTAAATTTGACTTCCTGTTGGTCAAAAATCTGGCCAAATGCGGGATAATCAATCCAGGCAAACACCTCTTTGCTATCTACTGAAGGATTAACTACCAAAATACTGACTAAAGTTCTGGCACTAGCTCCTCTTTCATCTGTAACAGTAAGCCAAATTGTCTTCTGTCCAGTACTTGAATAAGCATGAGTAAAACTATCAGAAGTTTCATTAGTTCCATCACCCAAATCCCACTTCACGCTGACAATACTATCATCTATATCATAACTGGCATGTGAAAAACTAATTGAGGAAGAAATACTATAAACACTTCTATTCAAGGGACTAGTGATAATAGCTACTGGAGGAGTATTGTGCTCTTGTTGAGTCATCAGCAAATTATAAGACTCATTACAAATTGCTAAATTCACATTGCATGCATCAAAATAATACTGCCTATTTTCATTTATACTATCTGAACTTCCATCAAAATCTTCATCTCCTAAAACCCAACTAGTAGACTCATAACCGTCTATAGTTCCTATTTTAGAATCCCATAAACCTAAAAATCCTCCATTTTTTTCATATATAGTAAAACTGATATTTTGCCCAATAAACCCACTGCCCTTAGTTACAAGTTTCACCCTATCACTCTGATTAGCTACAAATATTTTCTGATCATGCATATTATTCCACTCAGAGCCTTCACCAAATTCAAAACCAACCTTACAGCATATCTTAAGATTATAAGCAGCGCACCCTCCAGCATGAGCATTGGTACTTCCAGACATAGAACCAACACACTCAAAACTCGGGCTGCAACTCCCAGCTTCATACTGGCATCCTAAATTATCAAAACAAACATCAGTAGCATAATTTGTTAAAGGATATTCTTCAGCATGAGCATTAGTGACTGCTGACAATCCAACTATCCCATTACTTCCATCACAAGCTACACTAGAAATTCCAGATTGTGTTTGAAAACAAGCTATATAATTATAGGTACTTGCCGGCATTGTTCCGGCATGAGCATTTGCAATGTCAGATAATTTAAATAAAGAAGTTCCTGAACAATTAGCACTTCCAGTAACATCCGCATATACAAAACTAGAAAACAAAATAGCCAAAACTACTAATAACAAAAGCCTCTTTTTCATATTATATCCTATAAATCCTATACGTTTATAAAGTTTACTAATTTCCAAATATTTATAAATCAAATTTGATAATTGAAAGTATGGCAGATTATAACAGTTTATTAGAAGAAGCTTATAAAAAAATAAAACCTATTACTAGCAAGGGTGCTGAAAGATTTGAAATTCAAAAAGTGGAGGGTCACATTGAAGGAAATAAAACTATAATTACAAACTTTGTTCAAATGTCAAATCATTTAAGAAGAAATCCAGACCACTTTTCTAAATACCTTTTAAGAGAGCTTGCAACTTCTGGTGTAATAGAAGGTGAAAGATTAGTTTTGCAAAGAAAAATTTCTTCATCAAGAATAAATGAAAAGATTGACTCATATGTAAAAGAATTTGTAATATGTAAAGAGTGTAAAAAACCTGATACTGAGCTAATAAAGCAAGATAGATTAATGTTCATTCATTGTTTAGCTTGTGGAGCTAAACATTCAGTGAGAGCTAAAATAACTTAAGGAGGTAAAATGGTTGAAGGTAGATGTATGAGATGTAAAGAGCAAAAAGAGATGAAAGATTTGAAGATTGAGAGAACATCCAGAGGCGGTTATATCGCCAAAGGTAAATGCAAGGACTGCAACACAAAGATGGCAAAAATCCTCTCAAAAGATCAAGCAGAAAAACTAAAAGGATAATTAAAGGAAAATGTACTATAAAGTACACAAATCATATAGGGAAGTAATTGCTATTTGTGATTCTGAATTACTTGGGAAGAAATTTGAAGAGGAAGATAAACTCCTTGAAGTTAGGGAAACTTTTTATAATGGAGAAGAAGTAAGTGAAGCCAAAATTCACAAAATAATGGAAGATTTTGCAAAAGAAGACGCGACTTTTAATATAGTTGGAGAAAAATCTGTTAATATTGCTCTAAAACTAGGCATAGTAAGTAAAGAAGGAATTAAAAAAGTGCAAGGCGTTCCTTTTGCATTAGTTCTTCTCTAATAAAACAAAAAATTCAACATTTTTTCCTTTCTCTCCCTTTATAGGAGACTTTGCAATTCCCAAAACAGTTGCTTCTCCATCCAAATCTTTTTTAACCTTATCAATTACATTTCCAAGATTTTCTTCTTTAAGAGTCCCTTTATCTAACCATTCTGGATAAGCCTCATACTGCGGCTTGACAAGAGAAATTATCTTTCCATCATTTTTTAAATTTTTAATTGCATTAGGAATTATTTTTTTCTGAGGAGTCCATCCAACATCTATAGTAATAATATCTACTTTTTCAGGCAAAGTAACATACATTGCATTTACCTCATCTATTACTTCAACTCTTTTATCATCTTTGAGCATAAAATGAAGCCTATTTCTACCATTATCAACTGAATACACTTTCAAAGCTCCTTTTTCAAGCAAAACTTGTACAAATCCTCCAGTTGAACTGCCAAGATCAGCGCATACCTTTTCTTTTATATCTATTCCAAACTTTTCAACAGCAAATTTTAACTTATCATACCCCCTTGATACTGGTTTCATATTAATAGTAAGAACTAATAATTAATAAAATTAACTGACAAAATACCTTAAATTTTTCTTATGCCTTTTTTCTTTTATTTTAGTTAAACTAGCTGAATAAGTCTTTTCTTTTTCCCCCTTTAACAACTCACCCATTTTATCCCTTTTCTCAACTAATCTTTTACTCCCCATTCTCCAAAAATACCATATATCAACTTGAGTCATTAATACAGCCTCATCAACCATATCATCAAATAAAGAAAGGTCTTCTTGAAGAACTATTTCACAAACTCTCTCCATAAAATTATTTTCCACTTTTTTCCTAGCATCCACTAAGCTAAGGTTGCTTCTCCCATCTATTCTATTTTCATAACCCCTTGCAACTATTTTATAGTTTGAAGAAACAGGTTTTTCAAGCCATTTTTCAAAATCTCCCCTACTCTTAAAAAATTCAAAAAATTTCTCTCCACTAAGCTGTCCTCCCTTAATCTCTAAAACAACATTATAATTTCCCAGTTCATCATTCATTAAATCATCAGAATTACCTATATTTTTAAAATATTATATCACTTAAGTATATACTTTCAATACCTTTATAAAGCAATTCAAATTTGAGAATATAAGGAAAATTTAAGCTAAAATGGCAAAAGAATATAGAAACAAAGAAGAACACGAAATAACTAGAGTTAGAACTCCAAGAGGGCGCGAAATTCTTGGTATAGTTGAACAAAGATTTGGAGGGATGAAAATGCTAGTTAAATGCCTTGATGGAATAGCTCGAAATTGTAGAATTCCAGGCAGATACAAGAGAAAACTCTGGATTAGAGAAGGTAATATTGTACTTGTAGAGCCATGGGAATTTGATAATAATAAGGGGGATATAATTTTTAAATATCACCCAGCAGCAGTAGATTGGTTAAAGAAAAAAGGTTATCTAAAAGAAGTATCAGACGAATTTTAAAATGCATAGCTTACCATTTGAAAACATAAGAAAAGTTATAGCTCATAAGAAACTTCTTGAAAAAAAGCTAAAAGTTAAAATTTTAATTAAAAAAAAGTTTATAACTATTTCTGGAACTGAAGAAAATGAATATTTTGCAGTTAAGGTATTTGAAGCTATAGATGCAGACTTTCCAATAGATATATCCTTGCTTATTGCTGACTCTCCAGAAGAATATATGATTGAACATCTCTCTATTAAAGAATTCACAAGAAGACCAAATTTAGCAGAAGTCCGAGCAAGAATTATTGGAAGAAAAGGAAAAACAAAACAAATAATAGAAGATCTTTCCAATTGCTATATTTCATTGCATGAAAATACAGTAAGTATAATAGGAAATACAGAAGATATAGGAAGAGCAACTCAAGCTATTACAAAACTAATACAGGGCAGCAAACAGTCATCAGTTTATGGATTTTTAGAAAAATCAGGGAGAAGATTTTACTCTAATTTGGGACTAAAAAAATAAACTAATAGTTCCTGTATTTCCAAGACATTTAAAGTTATAAAAAAAGCAACTTATAAGGTTTTATATGATAAACAATAAGGTTTAAAAGCAATTTTTAGCTAATTAAACTAAGTCCCGGTAGCTCAGCAGGTAGAGCAACTGACTGTTAATCAGTGGGTCAGAGGTTCGAGTCCTCTCCGGGACGTTTATTTCAAATGAAAAAAGGGTTGAGAATTTTAACTATTTTAATTATAGTTTTTTTAGTAATATCAATTGCAGTTTATATTGTTTATTTAATAAAAATAAACCAAGATATTAAGAAATATAATATAAGCACCTTGAAGATTGTGAAATGTTTCTCAAATTGTCCTTTTGAATATAACCAAACACTGAATAAAACCTGGATGACTTCTGAGTGTGTAAATTTCTGTATAGAAAAATATCAGATAGAATATCCAAGAATATCTGCCCAAAAGTATTTTGAAAAAATGGTTATTACTGAATTTGCCCAGTGTTTTAACAAAGAATATAATGAAGAAGAATTCAAATCGTGCCTTAATCAGGGTCTAGACGCATACACCTATATTATTGACCTATCAGAAGAAAATACAACTCCTAGTTAAATTTTTATACCCTTTAAGCCTTATTTAAAAATGGACCTAGATAAAGTAACAAAAGAGCGACATTCATGCAGAAGATTCACAAGAAAAAAACCAGACTGGAGAGATATAGTGCTGGCAATTAACTCTGCAAGAACAGCTCCAACTGCAGGAAACATCCCAACTATAAAATATATTTTAGTAGATGACTCAGAAAAAATAGCACAGCTCGCAGAAGCAGCAACTCAAGACTTTGTTGCAGAAGCTCAGTATGTAGTTGTTGTCTGCACCAAACCAGATCAGTGTGTAAGAAGTTATGGTGAACGAGGAAAAAGATATTTCAGGCAGCAAACAGGCGCAGCAATTCAAAACTTCTTGCTTAAAATAACTGAATTAGGCTTGGCGACTTGCTGGGTAGGAGCATTTGTTGACGATATGGTAAAGTATGCTCTACAAATACCTGAAGATATAGAAGTTGAAGCTATGTTCCCCATAGGATATGAAAGGCCTCCAAAATCTACTCAAAGGAAAAAACCAGATTTAGATATGTGTTTATACTTTAATGTATGGAAAAATAAGCACATGGTGCGCGTAAAAAGACCAGAAGCAGTATAAATTTACTTCTCTTTTAATTAATTAAAAATCATCATCGCCACTCCCACCACCCATCCAAAATCCAACCCTTTCATTAACATAAGATTCAAGTCCAAAAGTTAGTTGCTTATCTTTAACATAATGGATTATCCTATAACTCTCAGCTTCCTGCCCATCCGTTCTTCTAAGAGCAACACAGCCATTATTTCCCCTAGCAACAATCTGAAATATTCCACAAGGCTCATATCCTAATTCTTCTGCTTCTCTCAAAACTTTTACTAAACTCTCACTCTCAAAAATAACTCTGCAATCTTTTCCATCCTGAATCCCATTAATCATAGGCATAACAAATCTTGGATTTATTAGTTTAAAAAGAAATCTATACTCTAAAATAATCAATAAAAATAAAAAAAGCGGGCAGGCGTGAACCCGCCCACAGAAGTAAAAGACTAAGGGAAAATTATTATCTAAAAACTTCAATTCCTAGATCTGAGATTTCAGGCATTCCGTGACTTCTCGTATCCTCGAATCTTGGCTTGCCAAGAATATAAGGACTCTTTACTCCAGTCATAATAGTAATAACTCTAACTCTTCCTTCAAAATCCTTATTAATTCTAGCTCCAATAATAACTTGGGCTTCCGGACTTAGATTCTCTGTAACCATCATACCCACATTACTAAACTCTTCCAGTTTCATATCAGGTCCACAAGTTATATGTATAAGAGCTCCTGTAGCCCCTCTGTAATCAACATCTAGCAATGGGTGAGTCAAAGCCTGTCTAACTGCTTCATCTACTCTTGCAGCAGTATCGCTCTCGCCTATCCCAATGACAGCAACGTCTCCATTTTTCATAATACTAGAGACATCCGCATAGTCCAGATTAATCAATGATGGCAAGGTAATTGTTTCCACAATTCCTTTAATCATTGTACTAACCAACTCATTAGCAACAGCAAAAGCCTGCTCAATAGGTAAATTTCCAGCAATATCAACAAGCCTATTATTATCTATTACTATCACTGTATCAGTCACTTCTCTTAATTCCTGTAAACCAAACTCTGCCTTATCAATTCTAGCTTTCTCACAGTCAAAAGGCATAGTAGTAACTCCAATCACAACTGATCCAGTCTCTTTAGCTAACTGAGAAACAACTGGTGCTGCTCCAGTACCTGTTCCACCACCCATTCCAGCAATTACAAAAACCATATCTGCTCCAGAAACCGCTTTCTTTATTTCAGAAATAGCTTCTTTTGCAGCTTCTCTTCCTTTAGCAGGATATCCACCGCATCCTAATCCTCTAGTTAACTCTTTTCCAATTAAAATCTTTTCATCAGCCTTTGTAATACTTAAATGCAATGCATCAGTATTCATTCCATAGACAGTTGCTCCATTAATACCCTTGTTAAATAACCAAGTAATAGCATTACTTCCAGCTCCGCCTACGCCAAAAACCTTAATGTTAGCTTTCCCGGCCTTAAGTTCGTCAAAGTTAATACTGTGAGTTGAAGCGTTACTTATTGCCTCTTTTGCAAAATCCAATACCATGTTTTAAACCTCCTTTCAATTATCCTTGAGTATAAGAAGTATTATTAAATATTAAAGCAAACATTTAAATACTTCTTACACTTCTATTTAACATTAGAAAAAATATACTGACAAATAATATAACGGAAATTTCACCTCATTTCCCCTTAGGACATTAATTCATTTCCCCCGAATTGAATTAATATTAAAATATACAATATCTATTTCTTTATAAATCTTTTTATTATACAGAATATAATTAAATTATAACAAATTTTCGAATTTTTTTATCTTTTCTCTTGTTTTCCATAGTTTTTTGTTAGCTTCTTTTACTAAAAGTTTTAAGTAAGCGTCGTCAACAAGAATTTTTCTTTTATTCATTATTGGTAAGATTATCTTTTCAGTTGAGAACATCTCACACACAATCCTTTTGCCAGAAGACATTATCCCGCTTATTTTAAATCCAGAAAGTTTTGCATTTTCTAGTAATTTTTTAGCACTATTCATATTTTCGCAGCAAGCAACTACTAAACAAGGTTCTTGCTTAAAATAAATCAAACCTTTATAATCAATCTTATTAAGTTCTTTTTTCAATTTGTTAAAACTAATTTTATCATGAGTCCTGAATAAAAATAAACCTTTTTGTTTTTTGTCAGACTCCTTCAACAATAAAATCCTCCCAGAACACGAAGAAGTAGTATAATAATCTTTTTTATTATTAATTTTATTGCATAAGTTCAAAATAGAGGTATCCCAACTATTAATATTACTTCTATCTTTTTTGCCTAATTTTACTCTCTTAACTTGGTCAAATTTCATAACTTAAAATATAAATCCTTATTTTTAATGTTTTGCATAACTTTTTAAACTAAAACCTTTAATTAAAACTAAGCTTAAATGGAAAATGGAAACGCCCCACTTTATTTTTTATCCTGAAATTTTAAGATCAAACTATAGGGAATTCTATGAATCCTGTCAAAATAACCTAAAAAACTACAAAATTGTATATTCAGTAAAAACAAATCCTTATCAAAAAGTGGTTAAAACACTAAGTATGGAAAATATAGGCCTTGAACTTGCTTCTTTAGAAGAAATAAAAGCCACTTCTAAATACAAAAAATTTAAAATTCTAAATGGTCCGGCAAAAAGTGAAAAAGAGCTTAAAATAGCTATTAAAAGCAAGTTTCTTATTAATGCAGATTCAAAATCAGAAATTGATAAAATTTCAAATATACTCAAAGGAAAAAATTTAGAAATAGGGCTGAGAGTTTCGCTAAATGAGTCAAAATTTGGTTTTGAAATAGAAAAAATAAAGGAAATTGAAAATTACACAAAAACAAAGAATTTGCAAGTAGTCTCACTTCATTTTCACCAAGGAACTCAACTTAGTCTAAAGAAATATAAAGAAAATCTTGAAAAGTTTTCCAAAATATTAAGCAAATTAAATCTTAACTTAAAATATATTAATCTGGGTGGGGGATTTCCTGACAAGTTCCAGATGACTAATCTAAACGCTAAACTAAATGATTATATTTTCACAATAAAAGAAAATCTTGAAAAGTTTAATTCAACTATAATTCTCGAACCAGGAAGATTTCTTGTAGCAAACTCCTTTATCTTGCTCACCAAAGTAAGAGTAATAAAAGAAAATTTTGGCAGAAATTATGCAATTCTCGACGCTGGTATAAATTTGCTTCCTAAAATATCTCTGGCAGTTTATAAGTTTACAAAAGCAGACGGAAGCAGCGGAGAAAAGAAAGAATATATTTTAGCTGGCCCATTATTATTTTCAAATGACCTTCTAGGAAAATTTTATGGTAATTTACAAGAAGGAGATATAATAAAAATAGAAAATGTTGGAGCTTACTGTTATTCTCTTGCCTGGGAAATTTCTTATAAAAAACCTAAAATTATATTAAATTAAAATGGAATTCACACAAGCATATAGAGCAATAGTAAAAGCAAGTAAGGAAAAAAATACAAAAGAAATCCCGACTATCCTAAGCTGTTTTGATTTTGAAAATTTGAACTGTTTGGAAATAGGTCCAGGTCCTGACGCTAGGCTTGCAATAAAAATATCCGGCTTCCCAAATCATATCACTCTTCTTACAGACCAAGAAACCTCTCTTCTAGAAATTGAGAAAATAATAATCCACAAGAAACTAGATAAAAAAATAAAGGTTGAGCAATATAATAGTAAATCAAAAAAATTACCTTTTGAATCAGGCAGTTTTGATTTAATATATGGTGGCTGGCTTCCACATAAACTAGTAACAGATAAAATATTTTTAGATGAAGTATCAAGAATTTCAAAAAAATATCTCTTATTTATACTGCCCGGAATTAAAGGAAACGAACCAGAACTTATTTCTATTCAAAATAAAAATGAAAAAGAAAGAAGAATAAATTATAGGAAGATTATATCAGATTATTTATTATCTAAAGGATTTAAAATCACTTATAAAGAAAATATTCTCAGGCTTGATTTCAAAGATGCTCAGGAAATTAAAGAAGTCTTTTACTGCCTTGCCTTTAAAAACAAGGTTAGTGAATTTCCAGAAGAAGTAAAAGGAAAAATTGATGAATTTCTAGAAAAAAAAGTTCACAACTTCCAAGATGGATTTTACTGTATTATAGCTGAAAAAACTAAATAATCCCCATATCAAAAGTAAAATGCTCCACTCCTGGAGAATACCCTTTTACTTTCACTGCTCTTAAAAGCTTAACTTTTAGACTTTCTTTTTCAGCAATCTTCTTAATCTCATTAAATTGTTTTTTAATATCTTCTGCTTTATCATTAATATTAACTAAAGTTTCATAATGGATTACTCCTTTCTTATTTATAATCTTAAAAGCATATTTCAGATAATTTTTAGGAGGAGGTAAATAACCCATCATAACTCTATCAGCTTTAATTCCATTTTCAACAAGTTTCCCTATTTCCTTGATACAATCTCCTTTAATTACTTCAACATTTTTCAGTTTATTCAGCAGAATATTTTCCTTAAGATACTTATAAGCTACAGGATTTAATTCAATTGAATAAACTTTCCAGGCATTTTTAGCCATTCCAAGTGTAAAATATCCAATACCTGCAAACATATCAACAATTACTTCATTTTTTTTAACCTGGAAGGCAATTCTCTTTTTTTCATTAATATTTCCTTTAGCAAACATTATCTTACTAATATCTAATTTATAATAAATGCCATTTTCTAAATGAATGGTTTCAGTATTTTTTTCTCCTGCAATTACTTCAAGTTGAGGTTTTCTATATTTTCCTTTTATTCCTCCTTTTCTTACACATACAGTTCTTATTCTCGGAAAGATTTTCAGAATAGCTTTTCCAATTTCATCTTTATTTTTAAGTATCTTTGGATCTAAATTTAAGATAATAATATCACCTATATTCTGAAAACCATTAGGAAGCAACTCAGAATTCTCTATCGCAATTTTTTCCTTTAAGATATCCTTAAAAGCCATTTTAACTTTTCTCAAGAATCATAGCATTAATACCCTCTTCCTGGCATAATTCAATAAACTTACTAGCATCTTCTTCAGTCCCAACAACCCCACCTCCAAAATGCATAGGTATCGCTAAAGAAGGCTTTATTATCTTAGCTGCCTCAGCAGCCTCCTCATAATTCATAGTATAAGTTCCCCCAACTGGAAGTAAAGCTACAAACTCTCCTGATTTGCTCTTATATCCAGTCAGCTTCTCCATTTCAGGAACAAGGTCAGTATCCCCTGCATGATATATAACTACTTGCCCCTGCTTTACAAGATAACCATTCCAGTTTTCAGACTTTTTATGAAAATCCTTGTTTTTATTATAAGCTGCGACTGCAACAATCTTAACACTGCCAATCGAAATCTCATCTCCAGGTTCCATTATTTGAATCTCAACACCTTGAAATTTATTTATTTTGCTTTGAACATCAGGTGAAATAACAACTACAGTTCCTTTTTTTATTATCTTCTCAATATCTGCAAGACTACAATGGTCAAAATGACTGTGCGTAATAAGAATTATGTCTGCTTTTTCTTGGCTAGAAATATTATAAGGGTCAATATAAATTCTCTTGGTATTAGTAATTAAAAAACCAGCATGACCTAACCATTTAATGTCCAAATCTCCAACTTTCATAAATTATCATATATTTAACTCTTTAAAAACTTTCTTAACAGTCTCTAAAGGCCAGTTCCTATCTAACAGTTTAGCCATTACCTGCTCTTTAGTGTAACCTTTACTCAAAAGATTCTTAATATTTGGCCCCAAAGACTTGGAATATTCTTTAATTGTATCAATTTGTTTAAAAGCAACATTAATAATATTTTCAGGCCACTTCTTACTAACTAAATGCTCTTTTATTTTTTCCTGGGAATATCCTTGCTTTAATCTATTTTCAATTTCAGGCCTGATAAATTCCACATAATCTACTGGTTTTTTAACAGGTTCTGTAGGAGGTAATACCTTCTTCGGAGGAATAAACCCTAGCTTTCTAACTGGAGGAAGAGTAACTGGCCTTCCAGGCAAAGCAGGAGATGGTTTAATCGGAGGAGTAGTTTTCATAATAGGATTAAATGGCCTTCCTATTTGCTGAAATTGCTGTCTTGGTGGAGCAAATTTAAATTTTCTATCAGTATACACCCTCTTACTAATTCCAGGACTAAACTTACTAATAGTCATTGAAGAAGGTTTTTTCTTAAATTTAATAATATAAACCAAAACTATTGCTATAATTATAAATATAATTAGAATAATAAGCACAAAAATCATTAGCTGTCCTGAGCAATCATCAAGACAATTAAACATGTGTTCTCCTTCCCCACATTCACCATCACCACAAAAAGGAGCTATTTCAGGGCAATCATCAACATCTTCACACTCATCACAATAAGCACTTGTACTCCAAGTTCCATCAGCAGTGCAATACTTATTATTTGAAGAGTCACAAGTATAAGGCTGACAATCCAATCCGCCAGTACCATTAAGTCCAGTTCCACAACTTTGATTTGTAACTGCCCTACTTGAAGGAGGATTACAACGTCTAGTATCATTACAAGTTCTAAACTGAATTCCATTTACACATGTTCCCCAAGGTCCACAACTCCAAAAACTAGTACAACCACCAGAATCATCGCCCCCACCACTATCATCATTATCATCATTATCATCATTTGCAGTAGAAGGAGTTTCTTCAACTACATAAGTGCTAAATCCAGTTATATTAAAAGTTAAATTTCCCCCACTCCAGTTAGTAATATAGCAAACATCACATACATATCCATTTCTTCTAATTCTAGGATTACTAAAGCTAAGATTATATAAGTGAATAATAGCGGGCTTGTCCTGAAAACTTGGAAATAAAGTTGAATTAGTAAAAGAAAAGTTGCGGGAAATATTCGTTGGTCCATAAATTTCAGAAAAGCTATATTGTATGCTTACATTATCTAAAAATTCAATCTTACCATAATTCCTTTTTTCCAATACTAATTTAAAATTACTTAAATTTACACTTGCAAAATTAGTAGTTGCACCATCATAATAACTAGTATTTACAGAAAGCCTATCACATCTATCATCTGCCCCACTACAATCTTCATCTAAACCATTTCCACATTTATCTAATGCACCAGGGTTTATTGAAGCATTATTATCATTACAATCAATTCTTAATGAATAAAGCTCACTTCCTGCAAAATAGCCAGTAGGTCTTTCACAACTACTAAAATTAGTACCATTATAATATTTGTCTCCGTCGCTATCAATATGCCATATTTGTCCTGGAAATTCAAGAGCATCAGAATCGTCACAATCTGCTACCCCACATCCAATCATGCTAATGTTAAATTTATCTCCATCACTATCAACACATCCACTTATACAAATTGGAGCAGAACTGCAATCACTATCTTCACAGTCTTCCTGGCCATCACAATCATTATCTAAACTATCTGCACAATTTCCAGTTTCAGTGCCTCCACATTCAGAGTCAGTTGAATCTATACAGCTATCCTGATCATTATCTTTTAAATCAGAACAGTAAAGCTCACTACTACAATCAGCTGAACACTCTTCTCCAGTATCGCAAGTAGAATTAGGACATGAAGGATACACCTGGCATTGATGCAATGTTAAATTACAGAAATAACCTGAACTACAGTTAGCATCAACGCAGCAGTTTCCAATATATAAATTATTCCCACAACAAACTTGTCCTGCTGGAGTTATACAATCTACAGCACAATTTCCACAATTCTCTCCTGCATCACAAATTGCATCTCCACAATAACTACCAACAGTTTCATTTACTTCTAATAAAGCAGAATAATCCCTTGAATCAATACTTACTGAAGAATTTTCAGATAAAGTTGCAATAAAATAATATTCAGGGGGGTCATTTATTCCAAATAAGCCATCTGGATAATATAAGGCTGTCCAAGTCGTCCTGTCAAAACTATCTATAACAGAAGTTATATAATCATTTCCAATTCCAAAACCATCATCTTCCATAACTGTAAAATTAATTGCCTTTCCGTCGCAGTTTTCTCCTTCAACAATCATTTCTACTTGAGTTCCATTTTCAACATTAGTATGAGACCAGCTTGCATTAGTCAAACTGCAAGTTAAATTTGAAGGATTGCAAGCTCCATCAAAGCATCCATTAGGACAAGCATATAAAGATCCACCACAAATTCCATCTGTTGAATTAAAATCATAACAAGCTGAATCCATTACACTTCCCCCTAAACAAAAATCAACTTCATCAGTAAAATTATTCATCTCACTTCTGCATATTCCTTTCACATAATAATCCAGCCCATTATCACTATCAAAGCAATTCGGGCAATCACTGTCATTTCCATCAACTAAATTATTGCAATTATTATCTATTGAATCATTGCAGATTTCTGACGCACTAGGATTTATGCTGGAGTTATTATCATTGCAGTCTGTATTATTCAAAACATATCCAATAGGCTGTATACAACTACTAATACTAATTACTGGATTTCCATAAGTATCATTATCTGCATCAATAAAATAAGTTTGATTTTCACAAGTATAATTTTCTATTACACTCAAACTTCTAATTCCAGTACAGTTTAGACTTCCAAAAATATCTTCTGCGCATAAATTATAATTATAATCCCCTATACCTAAATTCTGTTGTTTGCTATAAAATTCCCAGTAGCTTGAATTATATTTTTTCAAATTAGAATAATAATGTTGCTGAATTTCTTGCGATGTTAAGCTTCTATTGTAAATTCTTATTTCATCAAATATCGCCTTTGCCTCATATTGTTGTGCAGTTGCATCTCTACCAATATACATTGTAGTTGGCATTTCTGTCAACCCCTTAGAACAACAAACAAAAGGGTCTTCTTTTATTAAAACTCCATTTCTATATAATTTTAGTTCTATCTGTCCTGTTGAATTTCTTCCCCAAGTTGAAACAATATGATACCAAGTATTATTAACTATATTTGCTGTTAATGTTTGAATTGCTGTCCTGTCTGTAGAATTATGCATATAATTA